>NZ_MVOK01000030.1:0-76395 GCF_002018915.1 Pseudomonas sp. MF6396
GGCAAGGGCTAGGTGAGGAGTTGGGGGATGTCTGGGTATGCGCGAACAGCGGGCGACGTGGGAGGCTAGTCGGGGGCAAGCGTTCGGTTGGTGGGGCCGGTCGGGGAGCAAGCGCTGAGACTGGCGCGCCACCGGCCCCCTTCGCCCGCCAAGGATTCCCATGCTGCAGATCCGCCCGATGACCGCCGCCGATTTCGACCGCTTCTGGCCCACCTTCCAGGCCGTGATCGCGGCGCGGGAGACCTACGCCTACGACCCGAACCTGAGCCTGGAGCAGGCCCGGCACCTGTGGCTGGAGGTGCCGCTGCACACGCTGGTGGTCGAGGACGAGGGCCAGTTGCTGGGCGCGTACTACCTCAAGGCCAATGCCGCAGGCCCCGGCAGCCATGTGAGCAACTGCGGCTACATGGTCGCCGAGGCCGCCCGCGGGCGCGGCGTGGCGCGGCTGATGTGCGAGCACTCCCAGCGCCTGGCACGCAACGAGGGCTTCCTGGCCATGCAGTTCAACTCGGTGGTGGCCAGCAACGAGGTAGCCGTGGCGCTGTGGCACGTGCTGGGCTTCGAGACCGTCGGGCGCCTGCCCAGGGCCTACCAGCATGCCCGCCTGGGCCTGGTCGACTGCCTGGTGATGTACAAGTGGCTGGGTGAAATGACTGCGCCCGAACAGCCAAGGCTGATCGGGCGCAAGAACATCGAGGCGGTGGTGTCGCGCAAGCGCGGGCGCTAGCCCTTAGAACGCAAGGCCGACCTTGATGCCGAACTCGTCACGCTTGAGCTTGATGTTGTCGGCCACTTCCGAGTCTTCGTCCAGCTTGTACTCGGTGCGGGTGTAGTACAGGCCGGCCATCACCGGCATCGAGCCCTTCTGGTTCATCAGCAGGCTGACTTCGGCATAGGGGTTGGTACGGTCCTTGAGGTCGACGGTGTCGTTGCCCACGTCTTCGACATGCAGCTTGGCCTTGCTGTCCAGCGAACGGCGTGCACCGGCTTCCAGGCGCAGGGTCATGTCGTCGAACTGGTGGTTGTAGCCCAGCGCGGCCTTGGCGAAGGGGGTGCGACCGGTCAGCTTCATGTCGTAGCCGTTGGATTCCAGCTCGTAGCGCGACCAGTTGTAGCCGCCGCCCACGATCAGGTCGACCGAGTTGCGCGCATCGATCGCGGCGCGCCAGCCCAGGTCCACGTCGGCCTGGCCTTCCTTGAGCTTGGTGTCGTTGTGGTCGCCGTACTTGAGGTCGACACCGGCCTGGTAGATGAAGCCGGATTCAGCGGTGAGCTTGTTGCCGAAGTTGAAGAACAGGCCGCCTTCACCCATGCGGTCGGTATCGGACTCGCTGCCGCCTTCGAGCTTGAACTTGTTGTAGGCGCCGAGAACACCAAAGGTTGCAATCGGGTCGGTGGGGGCTACGGCCAGCGCACTCAGGGGGGCGGCCAGTACCGCCAGGGCCGAGGTCTTGAGCAGCAGGTTGCCGAATCGCTTGGACATCACTTTCAGTCTCCATTTATGTGAAAGGCACTCGGGGTCGAATGCGACCTTTCGAACCCCGGGCGTTTCAAAAAGTTCAGACGAAGGCTCTGGGGTGCGGGTTGTGTCACAGAAACCGTGTCGGGCGTTCACAAAACCCTGTGGTAGCTGGCATTGCCAGCGAAGGCAACGCCGCAGATATACAGCCGATTGAATGTTTGCAGCAGCGCGCAGTCCGATTCTTCAAGCCCCAGCCATCAGGAGTACCGCATGACTGCACGCAAACTGTTCACCACCCTTGCCCTGCTCGGCAGTGTCGCACTGGTCCAGCTCCCGGCCCAGGCCGCCGAGCCCAGCGTGGTCGCCCCCGAGTCCCCGACTCGCGAGCTGAAGGTGCACGACAAGGCCCCCGACCTCTACAAGCGCGACGACATGGCCCTGCGCGGCTGGAAGGAAAAGGGCCTGAGCCAGCCCGACGAAGACAGCCAGTGGGTCAAGATCCAGGACAACTACGTGCTGATCGAAATCACCAACGGCACCATCAAGAAGATCGTGCCCGCCAAGGGCTAACCCAGCACCGGCAGGCTGTAGCGCTCGGCGAAGTACTGGCGCAGGAACTCGACCGCCACGCGTACTTTCGCCGAGCTGGCCAGGGGCGAGGTGTATACCGCCCAGATGTCCGCCGCCTGGTGATAGTCCTCCAGCACCGGCACCAGCCGGCCATCGGCCAGGCTGTCGTGCACATCCCAGTACGAACGCAGCAGTATCCCCCGCCCGTCCAGGCACCATTGGTGCGCCACCTCGCCGTGGTTGGTCGACAGCCCGCCGGTCACCCGCACGCTCTGCTCGCCCTGCGGCCCCTGTAGTTGCCAGACGCCGAACGGGTGGTCACGCTCCTTGATCACCAAACAGTCATGGCTGCTCAACTCGGCCAGTTGGCGCGGCGTGCCGCGCCGTTGCAGGTAGCCCGGTGCGGCGCACAGCACGCGCCGGTTGTGGGCCAGCGGCTTGGCGATCAGGTGCGGGGCAATCACGTTGCCCACGCGGATATCCAGGTCTACCCCCTCCTCGATCAGGTCCACCAGGCGGTCGTGCACGTCCAGGCGAATATCCAGCTGCGGGTAGCGCTCGGCCAGCTCCGACAGCGCCGGCGCCACGAAGCGCCGGCCCAGGCCCAGGCTGCTGGCGATACGCAACTGGCCCACCGGCACGCGGTGCTGGGTGCTGATGTCGTCGCCCATGCGCTGCACCGTCTCGAAAATCTGCAAGGCCCACTGGTAGACCCGCTCGCCCTCCTCGCTCAGCGACACCCGCCGCGTGGTGCGGTGCAGCAGGCGCACGCCCATCTGCTGCTCGAGCAGGCGCACACGCTTGCTGATGAACGCGGCCGACATGCCCAGTTGCTCGGCCACCGCGGCAAAGCTGGCGCGCTTGGCCACCTGGACAAAAATGTTGAGGTCTTCGAGGTTGGGCAGACTATTCACGATATGTGCACAAAGAATTCATGTTGGGCGAGATTATCTCTGACCCAATGGCTTATAGCATGCGCTCACCTGTTCCCAAACAACAACGAGTGAGCCGCCATGACCAAGACCTTCAAGATTGCCGCCATTCCCGGCGACGGTATCGGAAACGAAGTGCTGCCCGAGGGCATCCGCGTGGTCGAAGCCGCCGCGCGCAAGCATGGCCTGGACATCCAGTTCGAATTCTTCGAGTGGGCCAGCTGCGACTATTACCTGGCCCACGGCAAGATGATGCCCGATGACTGGTTCGAGCAGCTCAAGGGCTTCGATGCGCTGTACTTCGGTGCGGTCGGCTGGCCCGACAAGGTGCCGGACCACATCTCGCTGTGGGGCTCGCTGCTCAAGTTCCGCCGCGACTTCGACCAGTACGTGAACATCCGTCCGGTGCGCCTGTTCCCCGGCGTACCCTGCCCGCTGGCCGGTCGCGAGCCGGGCGACATCGACTTCGTGGTGATCCGCGAGAATACCGAGGGCGAATACTCCTCGCTGGGCGGTCGCATGTTCGAAGGCACCGAAAACGAGTTCGTGCTGCAGGAGTCGGTGTTCACCCGCCGCGGCGTCGACCGCATTCTCAAGTATGCCTTCGACGTGGCGCAGACCCGTGAGCGCAAGCACGTGACCTCGGCCACCAAGTCCAACGGCATGGCCGTGAGCATGCCGTACTGGGACGAGCGCACCGCCGCGATGGCCGCCAACTACCCCGAGATCAGCTGGGACAAGCAGCACATCGACATCCTCTGCGCACGCTTCGTGCTGCAGCCGGACCGCTTCGACGTGGTGGTGGCTTCCAACCTGTTCGGCGACATCCTCTCCGACCTGGGCCCGGCCTGCGCCGGCACCATCGGCATCGCACCGTCGGCCAACCTCAACCCCGAGCGCAGGTTCCCGTCGCTGTTCGAACCGGTCCACGGCTCGGCGCCGGATATCTTCGGCCAGAACATCGCCAACCCGATCGCGATGATCTGGTCCGGGGCGCTGATGCTGGAGTTCCTCGGCAATGACGGCGCCGACCCGCGCTACCGCGCCGCCCACGACGACATCCTTGGCGCCATCGAGCGCGTGATCGCCGCCGGCGACACCACCCGCGACATGGGCGGGCAGAAGTCCACCCAACAGGTCGGCCAGGCCATCACTGCGCTGATCGAAGGGTGAACCAACGGGCCGGTTGTCTGAATTGCCAGACAATCCGGCCCGTCACCTCTTGCGAGCCCACAAGATTCTAGGCAGAATCTGTTAACCAAAAGATAGACGTTAACTTATAGTTAACAGAAGGAGGACGCTTTACCGCACTACCCCCCGGATTGCCTGCCGGGTACAGATAAGAACGCCAACGTCCAGGAGACGATGATGTCGCACAAGAATAAAAAACAGATAGATGTGTTCCTGATTACCGTGAGCCTGATTGCCGTGCTGCTCACCGTGATCGGCCTCGCCGTGTTTCCCTCCCAGGCCGAACAGGCCGCCAACCAGTTGTTCGAGATTGCCACCCGTACCTTCGGCACCAGTGTCCAGGTGCTGGTATTCGGCAGTTCGCTGGCCGTGCTTTACCTGGCGTTCAGCAAGTACGGCAACATCCGCTTCGGCAGCGGCAAGCCCGAGTATTCCACCCCCACCTGGGTGTTCATGTTCATCTGTGCCGGCATGGGGTCCTCGACCCTGTACTGGGGCGTGATGGAATGGGCCTACTACTACCAGACCCCTGGTCTGAACATTGCCGCGCAATCGAGCCAGGCGCTGGAATACAGCGTCAGCTACTCGTTCTTCCACTGGGGCATCAGCGCCTGGTCGATCTATGCCCTGGCCTCGCTGGCCATGGCCTATCACTTCCACGTGCGCAAGAAGAGCGGCCTGAACCTGGCCTCGATCGTCGAGGCGGTGACCGGCTTCAAGGCCACCGGCCCGATCGGTCGCACCGTGGACCTGATCTTCCTGCTGACCATGATGGGCGCGCTGACCGTGTCGCTGGCGCTCACCGCCTCGACCCTGACCCGCGGCCTGCATGACCTGGCCGGCACCCCCGACACCTTCACCGTGCAACTGATGGTGATCGGTGCAGTGGCCATCCTGTTCTCGCTCAGTTCCTACATCGGCATCGATGGCGGCCTGCAGCGCCTGAGCAAGATGGTGTGCATCGGCGCGCTGGTGTTCGCCGGCGTGGTGCTGCTGGTGGGCCCGACCCAGTTCACCATCAACAACACCGCCAACTCCATCGGCCTGATGGTGCAGAACTATGTGCGCATGAGCCTGTTCACCGACCCGGCCGGCGACGGCGCGTTCACCCGCAACTGGACGGTGTTCTACTGGCTGTGGTGGGTGTCCTATGCCCCGGGCGTGGCCATGTTCGTGACCCGTGTGTCCCGTGGGCGCCAGCTCAAGGAAGTGGTGTTCGCCCTGCTCGCCGGTGGCAGCGTGGGCTGCTGGTTCTTCTTTGGCGCGCTGGAAAGCTACAGCATGCACCAGTTCATCAACGGCGCCATCGACGTACCGAAGATCCTCAGCGAGCAAGGCGGCGAATCGGCGGTCAGTGCCCTGCTGACAGCACTGCCGATGGGCAAGGTGTTCCTGGGCGTGTACCTGTTCATCATGGCGGTGTTCTGCGCCTCGCACATGGACGCTGCCGCCTATGCCGTGGCGGCCACCAGTACCCGCAACCTGCGCGAAGGCGACGACCCCACCCCCACCCACCGTCTGTTCTGGTGCGTGGTGCTGACCCTGGTACCGCTGGCCATGCTGTTCGCCAAGGCCTCGCTGTCGACCATGAAGACCGCCGTGGTGCTGACCGCGATCCCGTTCATGGTGATCCTGCTGATCAAGATCTACGGCTTCTTCAAGTGGATGCTGCAGGACTACGGCCACGTGCCGGCCCACCGCATCGAGGAAGAGGCCGCGCGCCTGGCCGGCGAGCAGCCCGAACAGCCTGAACCCGTTGAACAACCCGCAGCGGCCCCGGTAACCGCGACGGCCCGCTGAGTCGCTGACCCCGACCCACCTGCACGGATGCAGGCCTGACGGTCCTTTTTTTTGCCTGTTCTGTTAACCAATAGATACACGTAAACCAATAAGTAAAAGCCAATTGAACAACGGTGCGCCGGCCTGGCTGGACGCCCCCGTGAGGAGATAGCAATGAACGACTTCAAACGCCTGCCCGCCGATTTCTGCGCCAGCGCAGACGAGGCCTTCACCATTCCGGCCAAGTTCTACACCCAGCCTGCGGTGTTCGAGCACGAGAAAGAGAACATCTTCGCGCGCAGCTGGATCTGCGTGGGTCATCGCAGCGAAGTGGCCGAGAACAACGCCTACATCACCCGCGAGATCATCGGCGAGAGCATCATCGTGGTGCGTGGTCGCGACAGCGTGCTGCGCGCCTTCTACAACGTGTGCCCGCACCGTGGCCACCAGCTGCTCAGCGGCAGCGGCAAGGCCAAGAACGTGATCACCTGCCCGTACCACGCCTGGACCTTCAAGCTCGACGGCGAACTGGCCCACGCCCGCAACTGCGAGAACGTGGTCAACTTCGACAAGCAGAACTCCACCCTGGTGCAGCTGCGCGTGGAAGAGTACGCAGGCTTCATCTTCATCAACATGGACATGGACGCCGGCAGCGTCGAAGACCAGCTGCCCGGCCTGCAGGCACGCATGCGCCAGGCCTGCGCGGTGATCGACGACCTGCACCTGGCAGCACGTTTCGTCAGCGATACCCCGGCCAACTGGAAGTCCATCGTCGACAACTACCTGGAGTGCTACCACTGCGCCCCGGCGCACCCGGGCTTCTCCGACTCGGTGGACGTCGGCCAGTACAGCCACACCACCTACGGCAACTGGACCCTGCAATATGGCCTGGCCAAGCCGTCGGAGCAGTCGTTCAAGTTCGACGAAAGCGTCAAGGACCCCTCCTTCGCCGGCTTCTGGGCATGGCCGTGCACCATGTTCAACGTGCCGCCAGGCGCGAACTTCATGACCGTGATCTACGAGTTCCCGGTCGACGCCGAAACCACCCTGCAGCACTACGACGTGTACTTCCTGAACAAGGACATCACCGAAGAGCAGCAGAAACTCATCGACTGGTACCGCGAGGTGTTCCGCCCCGAGGACCTGCGCCTGGTCGAGAGCGTGCAGAAGGGCCTCAAGTCCCGCGGCTACCGTGGCCAGGGCCGGATCATGGCCGACCGTGAGCGCAGCGGCATGAGCGAGCACGGCATCGCCCACTTCCACAACCTGATCGCCGTCGCCCACCTCAACGACTGACAACGCCCGCCCCCGGTACGCCGGGGGCGGCATGGAGTGCCTTGCGTGAAACTCAACGATCCCACACTGCTGCGCCAACAGGCGTACATCAACGGCCACTGGTGCGATGCCGACGACGGTCGTCAGGTCGAGGTCTGCGACCCGGCCAACGGCGAGCGCCTGGGCAGCGTGCCGCTGATGGGCGGCGCCGAGACGGTACGCGCCATCGAAGCCGCCGAGGCCGCGCTGCAAGGCTGGCGCGAGCGCACTGCCAAGGACCGCGCGCAGGTGCTGCGCCGCTGGTTCGAACTGCTGCTGCAACACGAAGACGACCTGGCCCGGCTGATGACCTTCGAGCAGGGCAAGCCGCTGCACGAGGCACTGGGCGAGATCCGCTACGCGGCCTCGTTCATCGAATGGTTTGCCGAGGAAGGCAAGCGCGTCTACGGCGATGTCATCCCCAGCCCTTCCAACGACAAGCGCCTGCTGGTGATCAAGCAGGGCATCGGCGTGTGCACCGCCATCACCCCGTGGAACTTCCCGGCGGCGATGATCACGCGCAAGGTGGCCCCGGCCCTGGCCGCCGGCTGCACCATCGTGGTCAAGCCGGCCAACGAAACCCCCTTCTGCGCCCTGGCGCTGGTGGAGCTGGCCGAACGTGCAGGCATCCCGGCCGGGGTGTTCAGCGTGGTCACCGGTGATGCGGTGGCCATTGGCGCCCAGTTCACCGGGCACCCGGCCGTGCGCAAGCTGAGCTTTACCGGCTCCACCCCGATCGGCCGGCTGCTGATGGGCCAGTGTGCCCAGAGCATCAAGAAGGTCTCGCTGGAACTGGGCGGCAACGCGCCGTTCATCGTGTTCGACGATGCCGACATCGACGCCGCCGTCGAAGGCGCGCTGGCAGCCAAGTACCGCAACGCCGGCCAGACCTGCGTATGCGTCAACCGTTTCTACGTGCATGACAGCGTGTATGCGCAGTTCACCGAACGCTTCGTGGAGCGCGTGCGCGCCCTGGGCGTGGGCCACGGCACCAGCGCCGCGAGCCAGGTCGGCCCGCTGATCAGCGACAAGGCCGTGGCCAAGGTGCGCAGCCTGATCGACGACGCCGTGGCCAAGGGCGCCGACCTGCTGCTGGGCGGCGAAGCCCATGCGCTGGGCGGCAACTTCTTCGCACCCACGGTGCTGGCCAACATTGCGCCGGGCACCCAGCTGCTGCAGGACGAGATCTTCGGCCCGGTGGCGGCCATCGTGCGCTTTCGCAGCGACGAAGAGGTGATTGCCCAGGCCAACGACACCCTGTACGGCCTGGCGGCGTACTTCTACAGCCGCGACATCGCCCGGGTGTTCAAGGTGGCCGAGGCACTGGAGTACGGCATGGTCGGTATCAATACCGGGCTGATCTCCAATGAAGTGGCGCCGTTTGGCGGCGTCAAGCAGTCGGGCCTGGGCCGCGAAGGCTCGCGCTACGGCATCGAAGACTATCTGCAAATCAAGTACCTGTGCCTGGCCGTGTGAGCCAGTGGCAGTCGAGGTCAATCATGGCCAACAAATACGAGATGTTCAGTGTGCAGGTAACCGCCGTCGAGCAGGCGACGCCGCTGATCAAGCGCTTCACCCTGGCCCGTGAGGACGGCGCGCCGATGCCGGCATTTACCGGTGGCAGCCACGTGATCGTGCAGATGCAGGGCGCCGACGGGCGCCAGTTCAGCAACGCCTACTCGCTGATGAGCGACCCGCGCGACACCCGCAGCTACCAGATCGGCGTGCGCCTTGAAGAGCAGTCCAAGGGTGGCTCGGCGTTCATGCACCAGCAGGTCGAGGTGGGCAGCGTGCTGACCATCTCCAGCCCCAACAACCTGTTCGCGCTGGACCCGAGCGCGGGCCGGCACGTACTGATCGCCGGCGGCATCGGCATCACGCCATTTCTGGCGCAGTTGCATGAACTGGAGGCCGGCAGCACCGCCTACGAGCTGCACTATGCCTTTCGCAGCCCCGAGCATGGCGCGTTCCAGGCCGAACTGAGCAGCGGGCCGCATGCGGCCAACACGCAGTTCTACATCGACAGCCTGGAGCGCAAGCTGGACCTGGCCACGCTGTTTGCGGGCCTGGATGACGCGGCGCATGTGTATGTGTGCGGGCCCAAGCCGCTGATCGATGCGGTGATCGCCACCGCAGCATCGCTGGGCATTGCCGAGCAGCGCGTGCACTGGGAGCAGTTTGCCGCGGCGCCGGTGACCGGTGCGGCGTTTACCGTGGTGCTGGCGCGCTCGGGGCAGGAGTTGCAGGTGGAGGAAGGCATGACCATCTTGCAGGCCATCGAGAAATCCAAGGCGGCCAAGGTGGAATGCCTGTGCCGCGAGGGTGTGTGCGGCACCTGCGAGACCATGATTCTGGAGGGTGAGGCCGAGCATTTCGACCAGTACCTGAGCGATGAAGAGAAGGCTTCGCAGCAGAGCATGATGCTGTGCGTGTCGCGGGCGCGCACGGCCCGGCTGGTGCTGGACCTGTAGATCGAATCGCGGGTCAAGCCCGCTCCCACAGGTGCAGCGCAGTTCCTGAAAACACTGCAATCCCTGTGGGAGCGGGCTTGACCCGCGAATGGCCTGCGCAGCAGGCCCAAGGTCTCAAGCCGGGCGCAGCACCAGCACCGCCAGTGGCGGCAGGTTCACCGCCAGCGACAGCGGCTGCCCATGGCTGGGCAACGCCTCGCTGTTCACCGCCCCGAGGTTGCCGTAGTTGGACCCGGCATACACCTGGGCATCGCTGTTGAGCACCTCCACCCACTGTTCGCCAAACGGCACCCCGATGCGATAACCCTCCCTCGGCACCGGCGTGAAGTTGGCCACCACCAGCAACGGCTCGCCCTCGGCGCTCCAGCGCAGCCACGCATACACGCTGTTGCGCGCATCGTCGCCGATCAGCCACTGGAACCCTTGCGGCACGCAGTCCTGCTGATGCAGCGCCTTCTCGTCGCGGTACAGCCGGTTCAGGTCGGCCACCAGCGACTGCACACCCTTGTGCTCGGGGTACTGCAACAGGTACCAGTCCAGTTCCGCGTCATGGTTCCACTCGCGCCACTGGCCGAATTCGCAGCCCATGAACAGCAGCTTCTTGCCCGGATGGCACCACATGAAGGCCAGGTACGCGCGCAGGTTGGCGAACTTCTGCCAGCGGTCGCCCGGCATCTTGTCGATCAGCGAGTGCTTGCCGTGAACTACCTCGTCATGGGAAATCGGCAGGATGAAATGCTCGGAATACGCGTAGATCAGGCCGAAGCTCATCTCGTTGTGATGATGCGCACGGTGGATCGGGTCGTTCTGGATGTAATGCAGGGTGTCGTGCATCCAGCCCATGTTCCACTTGTAGTTGAAACCCAGGCCGCCCTGCTGGGTCGGCTGGCTGACACCCGGCCAGGCGGTGGATTCCTCGGCGATCACCAGCGCCCCCGGCGCCTCCTGGGCCACCACGTCGTTGAGGTGGCGCAGAAAATCGATGGCCTCCAGGTTCTCGCGCCCGCCGTGGCGGTTGGGCACCCATTCGCCGGCCTTGCGCGAGTAGTCGCGGTACAGCATCGAGGCCACCGCATCCACCCGCAGCCCGTCGATGTGAAAATGCTTGAGCCAGTGCAATGCCGAAGCCAGCATGAAGCCGTGCACCTCGTTGCGCCCCAGGTTGTAGATCAGCGTGTCCCAGTCCTGGTGGAAGCCCTCCAGCGGGTTGGCGTACTCATACAGTGCGGTGCCATCGAACTGCGCCAGCCCATGTTCGTCGGTGGGAAAATGCGCCGGCACCCAGTCGAGGATCACGCCGATGTGGGCCTGGTGGCAGGCGTCGATGAACGCGGCGAAATCCTCGGCCGTGCCATAGCGCGCGGTGGGCGCGAACATCGACAACGGCTGGTAGCCCCACGAGCCGCCAAACGGATGCTCCATGATCGGCATCAGCTCGATATGGGTGAAGCCCAGTTCCTGGATGTAGGGCACCAGCCGCTCGGCCAGTTCGCGCCAGTTGTAGTAGCGGGCCAATTCACCGCTTTCATCCAGCTCGCATTGCCAGGAACCGGCGTGCAGTTCGTAGATCGACAGCGGCGCGTTGGTGGCCTGGTGCGCTGCACGCACGCGCATCCAGCCCTGGTCCTGCCACACATGGCCCAGCGCGGCGGCCACCTTCGAGGCGGTGCTGGGCGGCAGCTCGGTGGCCAGTGCCAGCGGGTCGGCCTTGAGCGGCAGGATGCCGTCGGGCCCGAGCAGTTCGTACTTGTACGTCTCGCCGGCCTGCAGGCGCGGGATGAACAGCTCCCACACACCGCTGGGCACGCGCTTGCGCATCGGGTGGCGGCGCCCGTCCCAGTTGTTGAAGTGACCGACCACCGACACCCGCCGCGCATTCGGCGCCCACACCGCAAAGCGCACCCCGTCGATGCCGTCCACCTGTGCGGGCTGCGCGCCGAACACTTTGGCCAGGTCGCGATGATTGCCCTCGGCGAACAGGTACAGGTCCATCTCGCCCAGCAGCAGCTGGGTAAAGCTGTAGGGGTCTTCGGTGACCTGCTCGCCCCCTGCCCAGTTGATGTGCAGGTCGTACGCCTGCGGTTGCTGCAACCGCCCGCTGAACAGCCCGGGCACACTGCCCTGCTCCAGCTCCAGCAGCACCTGCCCGCTGTCGCGGGCCACCGCCCGGGCACTCAGGGCATCGGGCAGGTAGGCGCGTATCCACTGCCCGCCCGCGCCATCCGGGTGCGGCCCGAGCACCGCGAACGGGTCGCCGTGCCTGGCATTGACCAGGTCATCGATATCCCTTGTGCCCAACCCAGCCTGTTCCCGCTTGTGCGCGCTCATTCATTCTCCCCACGTACTGACAAGCCCATGGAGGCCATGCAAGGGCACGGCCAACCAGCTCGGGCGATTCTCGGCTTCATACATAATTTCGTAGGCAGCCTTTTCCAGGCTGAACAGGTCCAGCGCCGCGCGTGCCCCGCCGGGCTGTTCCCAGGCGTGCGGCAGGTCGGCGGTGGCCAGATCGTAGGCCTGAACAAAGGCATGCCGGGCCTGGTGCAGGTAGCGCCGCGCCACGCGCTGACGGGCCTGGCGGGCCGGCGGCGAGACGTCCACCCCCGACGCGCTGCGCAACACCATCGCAGCAGCATAGTCGAACGAACGCAGCACGCCGCTGACGTCCTTGTACGGGCTGTGCTTGCCGCGTCGCTCCTCCAGCGGGCGCGCCGGCTCGCCTTCGAAGTCGATCAGATAGGCATCGCCCTGCACCACCAGCACCTGGCCCAGGTGCAGGTCGCCGTGTACCCGTATCAGCACGCCACCGACCGCCTGCATGGCCAGTTCGCTGACCTGTTCGAGCAGGCCCTTGCGCTGCTTGCCCAGGTCGTCGACCAGCGCCTGGCTGTCGGCATCCAGCTCATCGCGGTGCTGCTCCAGCAGGTCGAACGCCTGGTTGAGCTGGGCGCTGACCTGCTTGCCCCAGGCCTTGCCATCGCGCGCGCTACTCACCCGCGGCTTGAACGCCGGGTCCTGGGTGGGCGCGGCCAGCACCTTGTGCATCTGGCCCAGGCGCTGGCCCAGCTGCGCGGCAAAGGCCTGCAGCTCCTGCAAGGCATCGGCATGGGCCTGCGGGGCCTGGGTGCCGGGTTCCATTTCGTCGCGAATCGCGCGTTCCAGGGTGTTCTGGGTCCAGTCCCAGGCGTCGCCCTGGTTGCTCAGGTAGCCCTGGGCGATCATCAGCAGGTGCGGCTGCCCGGTGGCGTCCACCCGGCTCAGCCAGCCCAGCAACGGTGATATGTTCGGGTAGCCGGCGGCAGTGAGGTAGGCGCTCATCTCGAGCTCGGGGTGGATGCCACCATTGACCCGGCGGATCAGCTTGAGCACCAGGCTGCCCCCTACCACCACCGAGCTGTTGGACTGCTCGGCCGACAGGTAGCGCACCGCCGGCTCGTCGCCCAGCTCCAGGGCGGCCAGCTGTTCGGTGGCCTGGAACTGCAACTCGCCGTCGCTGCAGCTCAGGCGCGTGCCATCGGCAAAGCCGGCCAGCACCGCGCGAATGAAGCTTTCGAGCACGAAACCATCGGTGATCAGACCCACCTGGCGCCCCCGGCGTACCCGTGACAGGGCCAGTTGCTGGGGCAATGCGCTGGTCAGCTGGTCTTCGCCGATCAGGCCGAACGGCAACTGATAGCGGCTGGTCTGCCCGCCGCTGTCGACCTCGATTTCACTGAGCAGCACGGGGCTGGTGGCCGCACCGAAGCGCACGCCATAGGCGATGCGCACCTTTTCCAGCGCGGCGCCCTTGCCCGCGAACCAGCGGCGCTTGGGCAGGTACTGCGGCAGGATGGCGTCTTGCAGGGTGTCGCGCGACGGCGATTCGAGCAGCTCTTCCATGCGTTTCTTGAGCACCACGGTGGTGAACTCCGGTAGCGGCTGCGCGGGCTGCACATGCCAGCTGGGCATCTGGTCCCTGGGCGCGAGCAGGAACCAGTAGAAGCCATAGGGCGGCAAGGTCAGCAGAAACGGCAGTTGGCCGATCGGCGGGAACGCGCTGCCGCCGAGCATCTCCACCGGCACCTGGTCGACATAGGCCGAGAGGTCCAGCTCTGCCGCCTGGGCGGCGCGGGACACGTTGGCCACGCACAGAATGGTTTCGCCCTTGCCGTCGCTGCCGGTGAATTCGCGGACATACGCCAGGATGCGGCGGTTGCTGGGCGAGAGCATGGTCAGGCTGCCGCGGCCAAAGGCCTTTTGCTGCTTGCGCACCGCCAGCAGGCGACGGTTGAAGTTGAGCAGCGAATGCGGGTCGCTGGCCTGGGCCTCGACGTTCACCGACTGGTAGCCGTACAGCGGGTCCATGATCGGCGGCAGCACCAGGCGTGCCGGGTCGGCGCGGGAGAAGCCGCCGTTGCGGTCGATGGACCATTGCATCGGCGTGCGCACGCCGTCGCGGTCGCCCAGGTAGATGTTGTCGCCCATGCCGATCTCGTCACCGTAATACAGGGTCGGGGTGCCCGGCATCGACAGCAGCAGGCTGGTCAGCAGCTCGACCCGGCGCCGGTCGCGTTGCAGCAACGGTGCCAGGCGCCGGCGGATGCCCAGGTTGATGCGCGCGCGACGATCCTGGGCGTAGTAGTTCCACAGGTAGTCGCGCTCGCGGTCGGTGACCATCTCCAGGGTCAGCTCGTCGTGGTTGCGCAGGAAGATCGCCCATTGGCAGTTGGCCGGGATCTCCGGGGTCTGGCGCAGGATGTCGGTGACCGGAAAGCGGTCTTCCTGGGCCAGCGCCATGTACATGCGCGGCATCAGCGGAAAGTGAAAGGCCATGTGGCACTCGTCGCCCTGCCCTTCGCCGAAGTACAGCTGGGTGTCCTCGGGCCACTGGTTGGCCTCGGCCAGCAGCATGCGGTCGGGGTAGTTGGCGTCGATTTCGGCGCGGATCTTCTTCAGCACCTGGTGGGTTTCGGGCAGGTTCTCGTTGTTGGTGCCATCGCGCTCGATCAGGTACGGGATGGCATCCAGGCGCAAGCCATCCACGCCCAGGTCGAGCCAGTAGCGCATCACCCCGATCACCGCCTTGAGCACCTGCGGGTTGTCGAAGTTGAGGTCGGGCTGGTGCGAATAGAAGCGGTGCCAGAAGTACTGGCCGGCAACCGGGTCCCAGGTCCAGTTGGAGTGCTCGGTGTCGAGGAAGATGATGCGCGTGCCGTCGTACCTGGTATCGGTGTCGGACCACACATAAAAGTCCCGCGCCCTGGAGCCGGGCTTGGCGCGCCGGGCCTTCTGGAACCACGGGTGCTGGTCGGAGGTGTGGTTGATGACAAGCTCGGTGATCACCCGCAGGTTGCGCTTGTGCGCCTCGGCGATGAAGCGGCGCACGTCTGCCAGGGTGCCGTAGTCGCTGTGCACGGCCTTGTAGGCGGCGATGTCGTAGCCGTCGTCGCGCCGTGGCGAGGGGTAGAACGGCAGAAGCCACAGAGTGTTGACCCCAAGCTCGGCGATGTAGTCGAGCTTGGCGATCAGGCCGGGAAAATCACCGATGCCGTCGCCGTTGGAGTCGAAGAACGACTTGACGTGCACCTGGTAGATGATCGCGTCCTTGTACCACAGCGGGTCGTTGATGAACGTGGCTGGGCGGGCTTTCTTCGCCATGTACGACTCCTTCTGGTTGGCGGGGGGCTAGCGGGCCGGGGTGATGCGCCAGATGCCGAACGGCTGGTGCCAGGGTTCGATGCGCATCCACTGGGTCTTGCCGTACCAGCTCCAGCGATGGCCGCTCATCAGGTCTTCGCCGAAGGTTTCGGCGTCGTCCTCCAGGCCCAGCTCCCACAGCGGCAACTCGAAGTGCGCCTCCTGGGCGTTGTGCGGGTCGAGGCTGACGGCCACCAGGATCAGGCTGCCGCTGGCCGGATCGCCCTTGGCGAAGTACAGGATGTTGTCGTTCCAGGCGTTGTAGAAGCGGATGCCCAGGTGGGTCTGCAGGGCCGGGTGCTGGCGGCGGATGCGGTTGAGCTGGGCGATCTCGGCAATGATGTTGCCGGGCTGGGTGTAGTCGCGCGGGCGGATCTCGTACTTCTCCGAGTCCAGGTATTCCTCCTTGCCCGGTATCGCCGCCGCCTCGCACAGCTCGAACCCCGAATACATGCCCCACAGGCCCGAGCCCATGGTGGCCAGCGCTGCGCGAATCAGAAAGCCCGGGCGGCCGGAGTCGTGCAGGAAGAACGGGTTGATGTCCGGCGTGTTGACGAAGAAGTTGGGGCGGTAGCAGTACGACCACGGCGGCTGGTTGAGTTCGCTGAAGTACTGTTGCAGCTCGGCCTTGGTGTTGCGCCAGGTGAAGTAGGTATAGCTCTGCGAATAGCCGACCTTGCCCAGGCGCGCCATCATCGCCGGCTTGGTGAAGGCCTCGGCGAGGAAGATCACCTGCGGGTGCTGGCTGCGCACGTTGGCGATCAGCCACTCCCAGAACGGCAGCGGCTTGGTGTGCGGGTTGTCCACGCGAAACTGGGTCACGCCCTCCTGCACCCAGCCCAGCACCACGTCGCGCAGGGCCAGCCACAGGGCGGGCACCGCGTCGGCGGCATAGAAGTCGACGTTGACGATGTCCTGGTATTTTTTCGGTGGGTTCTCGGCATAGCGGATGGTGCCGTCGGGGCGCCAACTGAACCAGCCCGGGTGCTCGGTGAGCCAGGGGTGGTCCTGAGAGCACTGGATGGCGAAGTCCAGGGCGATTTCCAAACCATGCTCGGCGGCGGCGGCCACCAGCCGGCGGAAGTCTTCGCGGCTGCCCAGCTGCGGGTGAATGGCCTCGTGCCCGCCGTCGGCGCTGCCGATGGCGTAGGGGCTGCCGGGGTCGTCGAGGCCGGCCTGCAAGGCATTGTTGCGGCCCTTGCGGTGCTGGGTGCCGATGGGGTGGATGGGCGGGAAGTAGAGCACGTCAAAGCCCATGTCGCGGATCATCGGCAGGCGCTGATGCACGTCGTTGAAGGTGCCGTGGCGGGCCGGGTCGTCGGTGACCGAACGCGGGAACAGCTCGTACCAGCTGGCAAAGCGTGCGCGCTCGCGCTCCACCTCAAGGGGGAACTCGGCGCTGCGGCTGAGGTAGGCACGGTGGTCGGCGCGGCCCATCAGGGCGCGGGTGTCGCCGTGCAGCAGCAGCTCGACGCCGGCCTGGGCAGGCAGGCTGGCCAGTTGCAGGGCCACCGCCTCCAGTTGCGCACGCAGCGGCTCGCTGCTGCGCTCGGCGCTCTGCATCAGGTGGCGGCGGCCCTCCTCCAGCTCCAGGCCTACGTCGACGCCGGCGGCGAATTTCTTCTCCAGCTCGTAGCAGTAGCTGGCGTACTGGTCGATCCAGGCCTCGATCATGAACAGGTGGCGGCCCACCTCGCTGACCGTGAAGCGCCCCTCCCAGCTGTCGTTGCCCAGCAGCGTCATGGGCACTTCGTGCCAGTTGGGGTGCTGCAGGCGGCGCCAACTCAGGCGCACGGCCAGCACGTCGTGGCCGTCGGCGAAGACCTTGCTGGTAACGGTGACCTGTTCGCCCACGGTGCCCTTGACCGCATGCTGGCCGGCGTCGAGCACAGGCTCGGTGTTCTCGATCACTATGCGCGGCAGCAGCAGCGCCCTGGCCAGGGTCAGGGTGTGCTCGCTGGTTTCATCGGTGCTGAAAGGCTCATCGCGGGTCATCGAACATCGCTCCGTTACGCTGTGACGGTAAGGTTCAGAGCAATGGCAGGCGTGGGGGTTCAATAAAAAATGAGCGATGCGGCGCGGCCACGGTCGAAGTATGGGTCAGCCTTTGAACAGCCCTTTATGTGAGGTTCGGCCCATGAATATTCCTATTCCTGCTGAAACGCCCGATCCGAATATCGATGACCCCAATCTGCCACCACCGGTGCCCGAGAAGGAGCCCGAGCCGCCCAAGGAGCAGGAGCCCGTGGGCGACCCGCCCAGTGAAGAGCCGCCGGTGAAGGTGCAAGCGTAGACCGGGATCTGGCAGTTGCACTGCGGTGTGCCCATCGCGGGTCGAGCCCGCTCCCACAGGAGTGCGGTGGTTTACAGAAATGCGCGATACCTGTGGGAGCGGGCTTGACCCGCGATGGCTGAAACGCCGAGCTCAACGGCTGCACAACTCCTCGATGCTGATCTCGCGCATGCGAAACTTCTGGATCTTGCCGGTCACCGTCATCGGAAACTCCTCGACGAAACGAAAATGTCGCGGCGTCTTGAAGTGCGCGATGCGGCTCTTGCACCAGGCCTGCAGCTCCCCATCGGTGGCGCTGTGCCCAGGGTGCAGCTTGATCCACGCCACGATCTCCTCGCCGTAACGCTCATCCGGAATGCCGATCACCTGCACGTCCGCCACCGACGGGTGGGTGAAGAAGAACTCCTCCAGCTCGCGCGGGTAGATGTTCTCGCCACCGCGAATGATCATGTCCTTGTTGCGCCCGGCAATGCACACGTAGCCCTGCTCGTCCATGCTCGCCAGGTCGCCGGTGTGCATCCAGCCCGCCGGGTCGATCGCCTCGCTGGTGGCCGCCGGGTTGCCCCAGTAGCCCAGCATCACGCTGTAGCCACGCGTACACAGCTCGCCGATGGTGCCACGCGGCACGATGCAGCCGTGTTCGTCGACGATCTTGCTCTCCAGCTGCGGCTGGGTGCGCCCTACCGTGGTCACGCGCAGCTCCAGCTCGTCGTCCGGGCCGGTCTGCAGCGACACCGGGCTGGTCTCGGTCATGCCGTAGGCGATCTGCACCTCGCCCATGTGCAACTGGTCGATCACCCGACGCATCACTTCGATCGGGCAGGTAGCACCGGCCATGATGCCGGTGCGCAGGCTGCTCAGGTCGTAGTCGCCGCGCCGCGGCTGGTCGAGCAGCGCGATGAACATGGTCGGCACCCCGTACAGCACGGTGGCGCGCTCGCGGGCCACGCCTTCGAGGGTCAGCAGCGGGTCGAAGGCGTCGTTGGGGTAGATCATGGTGGTGCCGTGGGTGATGCAGCCCAGGTTGCCCATGACCATGCCGAAGCAGTGGTACAGCGGCACCGGGATCACCATGCGGTCATGCTCGGTCAGGCCCAGGCTCTCGCCGACCATGTAGCCGTTGTTGAGGATGTTGTAGTGGCTCAGGGTCGCGCCCTTGGGGAAGCCCGTGGTGCCGGAGGTGTACTGGATGTTCACCGGCTGGTCGAACTGCAGGCTCTGCTGGCGCTGCTGGTACTCGGCCGGGGCGACCTGCTCGGCCATGCCGGCCAGCGCCGCCCACGGCAGGAAGCCGCCCGGCGGCGCGTCGTCGAGGCTGATCAGCCCGCGCAGGTCGGGCAGGCGCTCGCCATTGAGCTGGCCTGGCGCCTGGTGCGCCAGCTCCGGCAGCAGTTCGCCAAGCATGGCATGGTAGTCGGAGGTCTTGAAGGTGCCGGCGCAGATCAGCCACTGGCAGGCAGACTGGCGCAGCACGTATTCCAGTTCGCTGGTGCGGTAGGCCGGGTTGATGTTGACCAGGATCACGCCGATTTTGGCGGTGGCGAACTGGGCGATGCACCACTGCGCGCAGTTGGGCGCCCAGATACCCAGGCGGTCGCCGGTCTTCAGGCCCAGCGCCATCAGGGCGCGGGCATGCAGGTCGATGCTGTCGGCCAGTTCGCGCCAGCTGTAGCGCAGTTGCTGGTGGCGTACCACCAATGCCTCGCGCTCGGCAAAGCGCGCCACGGTGTTATCCAGGGCCTGGCCAATGGTCATGGCCAGCAGCGGTTTGTCCTGGCGACCCTGGGTGTAGCTCGGTTGATTCATGACGACCCCGTATTGTGATTGTTGTGGGTGCTGATTCACGCGAGACCTAATGTGGCGCAAATTAACGTTAACGTAAAGGTCATGGGGAGATTGACAGTGTTCGGTGCGGGGTTTACGTTAACGTAAAGGTGACAGATCGCAGCGCCTTGATCGCGGGTCAACCACCACGCCACTCAAAGAACAATCGACAAGAAAGGTGCCAGCATGCGTTATCCGACCCTGAACTTCGCCCTGGGCGAAACCATCGACATGCTCCGCGACCAGGTGCAGGCGTTCGTCGCAGCCGAGCTGGCCCCGCGTGCGGCGCAGATCGACCAGGACAACCTGTTCCCCGCCGACATGTGGCGCAAGTTCGGCGACATGGGCCTGCTGGGCATCACCGTCAGCGAAGAATACGGCGGCGCGGGCCTGGGCTACCTGGCCCACGTGGTGGCCATGGAAGAAATCAGCCGCGGCTCGGCCTCGGTCGCGCTCTCCTACGGCGCCCACTCCAACCTCTGCGTCAACCAGATCAACCGCAACGGCACCGCCGAACAGAAAGCCAAATACCTGCCCAAGCTGATCAGCGGCGAGCACATCGGCGCCCTGGCCATGAGCGAGCCCAACGCCGGCTCCGACGTGGTGTCGATGAAACTGCGTGCCGAACAGCGCGGCGACCGCTTCGTGCTCAACGGCAGCAAGACCTGGATCACCAACGGCCCCGACGCCAACACCTACGTGATCTATGCCAAGACCGACCTGGAAAAGGGCCCCCACGGCATCACCGCGTTCATCGTCGAGCGCGACTGGGCCGGCTTCAGCCGCAGCAACAAGTTCGACAAGCTGGGCATGCGCGGTTCCAACACCTGCGAGCTGTTCTTCGACAACGTCGAGGTGCCCCAGGAGAACATCCTCGGCCAGCTCAACGGTGGCGTGAAGGTGCTGATGAGCGGCCTGGACTACGAGCGTGTGGTGCTCTCCGGCGGCCCTACCGGGATCATGCAGGCGTGCATGGACCTGGTGGTGCCCTACATCCACGACCGCAAGCAGTTCGGCCAGAGCATCGGCGAGTTCCAGCTGATCCAGGGCAAGATCGCCGACATGTACACCCAGCTCAATGCCAGCCGCGCCTACCTGTATGCCGTGGCCCAGGCCTGTGATCGCGCCGAGACCACCCGCAAGGACGCCGCCGGGGTGATCCTCTATACCGCCGAGCGCGCCACCCAGATGGCCCTCGAGGCAATCCAGATTCTGGGCGGCAACGGCTACATCAACGAATTCCCCGCAGGCCGCCTGCTGCGCGACGCCAAGCTGTACGAGATCGGCGCCGGCACCAGCGAGATCCGGCGCATGCTGATCGGTCGCGAGCTGTTCAACGAGACGCGCTGAGGCGCTCAGCGGCAACGCCGCCATAACGCAGACCCACTCTTGCAGCTTGGAGCTTGCCGCTTGAAGCTGCGCCAGGAGCCACGATGATTCTGAAGTCTCAGTTGAACCCCCGCGCGCCCGAATTCGCGCTCAACAGCGCGGCCATGCTCGAGCAGGTGCAAGGCCTGCGTGACCTGCTCGCCAGCGTGCACCAGGGCGGCGGGCCCAAAGCCCAGGAGCGCCACACCTCACGCGGCAAGTTGCTGCCGCGCGACCGCATCGACCGCCTGCTCGACCCGGGTTCGCCGTTTCTGGAGATCGGCCAGCTGGCCGCCCACGAGGTGTACGGCGAAGACGTGCCTGCCGCCGGCGTGATCGCCGGCATCGGCCGCATCGAGGGCGTGGAGTGCATGATCGTGGCCAACGACGCCACGGTCAAAGGCGGCTCGTACTACCCGCTGACCGTCAAGAAGCACCTGCGCGCCCAGACCATCGCCCAGCAGAACCGCCTGCCCTGCGTGTACCTGGTGGACTCCGGCGGCGCCAACCTGCCGCGCCAGGACGAGGTGTTCCCCGACCGCGAGCACTTCGGCCGCATTTTCTTCAACCAGGCCACCATGAGCGCCCAGGGCATCCCGCAGATCGCCGTGGTGATGGGCTCGTGCACCGCCGGCGGTGCCTACGTGCCGGCCATGGCCGACGAGGCGATCATGGTGCGCCAGCAGGCCACCATCTTCCTGGCCGGCCCGCCGCTGGTCAAAGCCGCCACCGGCGAGGTGGTCAGCGCCGAAGACCTGGGCGGTGCCGACGTGCACTGCAAGGTCAGCGGCGTGGCCGACCACTATGCCGACAACGACGAACACGCCCTGGCCATCGCCCGGCGCTGCGTGGCCAACCTCAACTGGCGCAAGCTGGGCCAGCTGCAGGTGCGCACCCCGATCGCCCCGCTGTACGCAGCCGACGAGCTGTACGGCGTGGTGCCGGCCGATGCCAAGCAGCCGTTCGATGTGCGCGAGGTGATCGCGCGCCTGGTGGACGGCTCGCTGTTCGACGAGTTCAAGGCGCTGTTCGGTACCACGCTGGTGTGCGGCTTTGCCCACCTGCACGGCTACCCGGTGGCGATTCTGGCCAACAACGGCATCCTGTTCGCCGAGGCCGCGCAGAAAGGCGCGCACTTCATCGAGCTGGCCTGCCAGCGCGGCATCCCGCTGCTGTTCCTGCAGAACATCACCGGCTTCATGGTGGGCCAGAAGTACGAGGCCGGCGGCATCGCCAAGCATGGCGCCAAGCTGGTGACCGCAGTGGCCTGCGCCCAGGTGCCCAAGTTCACCGTGATCATCGGCGGCAGCTTCGGTGCCGGCAACTATGGCATGTGCGGGCGTGCCTACGACCCGCGCTTTCTGTGGATGTGGCCCAACGCGCGCATCGGCGTGATGGGCGCCGAACAGGCCGCAGGCGTGCTGGCCCAGGTCAAGCGCGAACAGAGCGAGCGCAGCGGCCAGGTTTTCAGCCCGCAGGACGAGGCGCAGCTCAAGCAGCCGATCCTGGACCAGTACGAACACCAGGGCCACCCCTACTATTCCAGCGCAAGGCTGTGGGACGACGGCGTCATCGACCCTGCGCAAACCCGCGAGATTCTCGGCCTGGCCCTCTCGGCAGCCCTCAATGCCCCGATCGAACCGAGCCGTTTCGGCATTTTCCGGATGTGACCGATGAGCGACTTCTCTACCCTTGAACTGATTCGCGACCCGCGCGGCTTCGCCACCCTGTGGCTGAGCCGCGAGGCCAAGAACAACGCCTTCAACGCGCAGATGATCCGCGAACTGATCATCGCCATCGACCAGATCGGCAACGACGCCAGCCTGCGCTTCATGGTGCTGCGCGGGCGCGGCCGGCACTTCAGTGCCGGCGCCGACCTTGCCTGGATGCAGCAGTCGGCGCAGCTGGACTACAACACCAACCTGGACGACGCCCGCGAGCTGGCCGAGCTGATGTACAACCTGGCGCGGCTCAAGGTGCCGACCCTGGCGGTGGTCCAGGGCGCAGCCTTCGGCGGTGCCGTGGGGCTGATCAGTTGCTGCGACATGGCCATCGGTGCCGACGACGCGCAGCTGTGCCTGTCGGAAGTGCGCATCGGCCTGGCGCCGGCGGTGATCAGCCCGTTCGTGGTACAGGCCATGGGCGAGCGCGCCACCCGCCGCTATGCCCTGACCGCCGAACGCTTCAGCGGCGAGCGGGCCCGCGAACTGGGCCTGCTGGCCGAAACCTGCCCCGCCGCGCAGCTGGATGCCGAGGTCGAGCGCTGGGTCGACAACCTGCTGCTCAACAGCCCGCAGGCCATGTGCGCCAGCAAGGAGCTGCTGCGTGAAGTGGGCAATGGTGAGCTCACCCCTGCCCTGCGCCGCTACTGTGAAGGCGCCATTGCGCGTATCCGCGTGAGCGCCGAAGGCCAGGAGGGCCTGCGCGCCTTCCTCGAAAAACGCACGCCAGCCTGGCAAACCCCCGCTTCGGACAAGGAGCCACGCCCATGAGCCGCCCTCTGCTGACCACCCTGCTGGTCGCCAACCGTGGCGAGATCGCCTGCCGCGTGATGCGCACCGCCAAGGCCATGGGCCTGACCACCGTGGCCGTGCACAGCGCCATCGACCGCGATGCGCGGCACAGCCGCGAAGCGGATATCCGGGTTGACCTGGGTGGCGCCAAGGCGGCCGAGAGCTACCTGGACATCCCCAGGCTGATTGCCGCGGCCAAGGCCAGCGGCGCCCAGGCGATACACCCGGGCTACGGCTTTCTGTCGGAGAACGCAGGCTTTGCCCGGGCCATCGAAGAGGCTGGGCTGATCTTCCTCGGCCCGCCGGCCAGTGCCATCGACGCAATGGGCAGCAAGTCGGCGGCCAAGGCGCTGATGGAAGTGGCCGGGGTACCGCTGGTGCCTGGCTACCACGGCGAAGCCCAGGACCTGGAGACCTTCCGCGCGGCCGCCCAGCGCATCGGCTACCCCGTACTGCTCAAGGCCACCGCCGGTGGCGGTGGCAAGGGCATGAAGGTGGTCGAGCAGGAAAGCCAGCTGGGTGAAGCCCTGGCCTCGGCCCAGCGTGAAGCGCTGTCGTCGTTCGGCGACGCACGCATGCTGGTCGAAAAGTACGTGCTCAAGCCGCGTCACGTCGAGATCCAGGTGTTCGCCGACCAGCATGGCAACTGCCTGTACCTGAACGAGCGCGACTGCTCGATCCAGCGTCGTCACCAGAAGGTGGTCGAGGAAGCCCCGGCCCCCGGCCTGAGCCCGGCGCAGCGCCAGGCCATGGGCGAGGCGGCGGTACGTGCGGCCAAGGCCATCGGCTATGTGGGCGCAGGCACGGTCGAGTTCCTGCTCGATGCCCGCGGCGAATTCTTCTTCATGGAAATGAACACCCGCCTGCAGGTGGAGCACCCGGTGACCGAGGCGATCACCGGCCTGGACCTGGTGGCCTGGCAGATCCGCGTGGCGTGCGGCGAGGCGCTGCCGCTGACGCAGGACCAGGTGCCGCTGCACGGGCATGCCATCGAAGTACGCCTGTACGCCGAGGACCCGGCCAACGACTTTCTGCCGGCCACCGGGCACCTGGCGCTGTACCGCGAGTCGGCGCCGGGCGAAGGGCGCCGGGTCGACAGCGGCGTGTGCGAAGGTGACAGCATCTCGCCGTTCTACGACCCGATGCTGGGCAAGCTGATTGCCTGGGGCGAGAACCGGGAGCAGGCACGCCTGCGCCTGCTGGCGATGCTCGACAGCTTCGCCATTGGCGGCCTGAAGACCAACATCGCCTTCCTGCGCCGCATCCTGGCCCACCGCGCCTTCGCCGAGGCCGAACTGGATACCGGGTTCATCCCGCGCTATCAGGATCAACTGCTGCCCGCGCCCGTCGCGTTGCCGACAGCGTTCTGGCAGGCTGCCGGGCAGGCCTTCCAGCAATCGCGCCCCGCCTGCGTGCGCGCTGATGACCGGCACTCGCCGTGGGCAGCCGCCACCGGTTTCAGGCCGGGCGTACCGGCGCAGACCGCCCTGCACCTGCGCTGCAATGGCGAAGATCGGGCACTGAGCCTGAACCCCGGGTCGTTGTCCGCGCGCATGGACGGCGAGCACCTGGTGATCGAGCACGAAGGCGTGCGGCGCAGGCACCTGGCCGTGCGCCGTGGGCAAACGCTGTATCTGGAGTGGGATGGCGAGCTGCACGGGGTAAGCGCTTTCGACCCGATTGCCGAGGCGGACGCCGGCCATGCGCACCAGGGCGGCATGAGTGCGCCCATGAACGGCAGCATCGTGCGGGTATTGGTGGAGGTCGGTCAGGTGGTCGAAGCCGGCACGCAACTGGTGGTGCTGGAGGCCATGAAGATGGAGCACAGCATCCGCGCACCCCAGGCCGGGACGGTCAAGGCGCTGTATTGCCAGGAAGGCGAGATGGTCAGCGAAGGGGCCGCGCTGGTGGAGCTGGAGGTTCAGGAAGGCTGACGGCACTGCACTTGCACAGGGTTTTGTGGGCGCCACGAAACCCTGTGTGGGCCGGCTTGCCAGCGACGCTTTTCAGCCCAGCCGGATAGACGCCTGCACCACCACACCGAGCACCTCGGTGCCCTCCTCCCACGTCAGTTTGGGCCAGGTGGGATTGAGCGGCTGCAAGTACCGCTGACCACCCTCCTCGACCAGCTGGCGAAACACCGCGACAGGATTGCCGGGCAGGCGCGCGATCACCAGCGCGCCGATCTCGGCAGTTCGACCGCTGTCCACCAGCACCATCATGCCCGCCGGCACACTCAGGCCCATGGGCGAATTCATCGCGTCACCTTCCACCGTCAGCCAGTAGCACGGGCCATCGGCCAGGTGGTCGCTGAGCACGGTCGGCGCGCCTTCGACAGGCTCGGCTAGGTGCTCCCAGTCCGACAGCGGGTAGCGGAATGCACCCAGCGCCGGTGTGGCATAGACCCCGGACGGCTCCGCGACGGCGTCGTCGCAGACCACGCCCATGCGCCCCATGCCCAGTATCCGCAGGATTTCGTCGATGGTGGCCAGCGGTGGGTTGTTCCTTCCCCGAATCCAATGGCCAACGCCACCTTGGGTCACCCCGAGGCGTTCGGCCAGTTTCTCCTGCGTGAGGCCCAGCTCGCGCATTCTGGCTTTCGCCAGTTCATTCCATTTTTTCATCGCTGGCACGATACGGACTGACAGCAGCGACTCAATACATACTCTGTAGTATTTAAGCGATGGAATACAATACAACATGTACTTAGGATTGAAGGGTAATCTTTTCCTACTCACTACAAGGAAGGCAGCCCCATGACCCCACCCCCTTTCAACGACCTGGACAGCGAAGCGGCACGCCGCGCACTGGACTATTACCTCAACCCTACCCCATCTACGGTCAGCCACACGGACGACCAGCTGTTCATCGCCCGCCAGGACCTCTCGGCCGAAGCGGCCACCGAACACGCCTCGAGCATGCTGCGCTGCGCCGCAGCCAGCGCCTACGAGTCGGCCGACAACCTCAAGGGCAACTCACGGGACATGGCCTTCTCGGTGATGCACATGATCAACATGGCCAGGGCGCTGCTGGACCGCAGCCTCGCGGAACAGGCCAGGCGGCAGGAGCTTCAATCAAGGGAGGGATGATGGGCAACGGGAACGGCGGTGGGGCAGGCCGTGGTTCAACGACCAGGCACAGCGATGCGGAATTTTTTGCTGGATAACAGAAAATTCATTTGACTTGAAAATGAGAACGATTATTATTGCAAACAACTGGTCGCGAGACTGGTTGGATAACTGAAAGCCCTTAGGTCGGACTCTCAGATTATCTCCTCATCAGGCTAATCACGGTTTTTGACCCGGCTTTTTGCCGGGTCTTTTTTTTGGCTCTTCAGGCTAATGAAGGCGGGTGGTGCTTGAATGGAAGCGATGATAGCAAATGTATGTCTCGATATGTAACCCCGAGACAAGCCTTTGCCGATTCAGCACTTGAGAATCAATCTCATGTAGATTAAGCTGTCGCAGCGTCAGGGAAGACGCCCCCTTCTCTCCAGTCGTTTCTTTCTGCAAGGAGCTCGTACATGACCCGTCTGTTGCTGCCCCTTGAACACCATCACGATAGCGCCGACCTCGGCGAAGATGCCCTGCTCGTGCGCCTGAAAAAGCTGCCACGCCGGGTACAGCAGGTGTTCCTGCTCAATCGCCTCGATCAACTGTCGTTCGCCGCCATCGCCCAGCGCCTGGATATCGGCGCACCGACCGTGGAACGGCACATGGGCCAGGTACTGCAGGCCGCCCTGCCGGTGCGCAGCGCCTCCAGCACTGCGGCGGCGCAATGGTATGTGCGCCTGCAGAGCCCGGACATCACCGCCAGCGAGCGCATCGACTTTCGCCGCTGGCTGGATGCCGCCCCCGAACACCTGCATGCGTTCCATGCCACCGAACTGCGCTGGCGCAACCTGCTGGCACCGGCCCGGCAACTGGGCGATGGGCACTGGTATCGCCAGGCCTGGGCCGGTGTTTCGCTGGGAGGCTGCTCGGTGGCGCTCGGCCTGGGGTTGGCAGCGGCGCTGGCGATCGGTTTCTGGTCGTGATCCAGGGGTGTAGAGTGGTTGGCACAACAACTCTACCGGAGCCTGGCCATGACCGTGACGCTGTCCCCCGTTAGCATCGATTGCGCATTCGATGCCGGCAACATCCTGCTCGTCGATGCCGGCAACCCGTCCCGGATTCACCTGAACATCCGCCCCGACACCCACAGCGGGCATTTCCAGTGGTTTCACTTCAAGGCCAGCGGGCTGACGCCCGGGCATACCCACGCCTTCAGCCTGGACAACGCCAGCCAGTCGTCCTATAGCGCCGCATGGGAGGGCTACCAGGCGGTAGCGTCCTACGACCAGCAGAACTGGTTTCGCGTGCCGACCCGCTACGACGGCAAGGCCCTGCACTTCAGCCTTGAGCCCCGCGAAACACAGGCCTGGTTCGCCTATTTCGAGCCCTACCCGCGCGCGCGGCACAATCAGCTGATCGAACGCGCCAGCGCCTTGCCGGGCGTCGAACTGCTGGCCACCGGGCGCAGCGTCGAAGGGCGCGATATCCCGTTGCTGCGGGCGGGCGACGGGGGCGCGGGCAAGCGCAAGCTGTGGATCATCGCCCAGCAGCACCCCGGCGAGCACATGGCCGAGTGGTTCATGGAGGGCGTGATCGACCGCATACAGGGTAACGATGCCACCGTGCAGGCCCTGCTGGCGGTCGCCGACCTGTACCTGATCCCCAACATGAACCCGGACGGTGCCGCTGCCGGGCACCTGCGCACCAATGCCAGGGGCAAGGACCTCAACCGCGCCTGGCAGGATGCGAACATCGAACACACCCCTGAGGTGCTGTTCGCCCAGCAGCAGATGAAGCTATATGGCGTGGACCTGTTCCTGGATGCCCATGGCGATGAGGAAATACCCCATGTGTTCACGGCCGGATGCGAAGGCAACCCGGGCTACACGGATCGGATCGCGGCACTGGAGGAGCGTTTTCGCAGCACCCTGTGCAGCGTGACCCGGGACTTCCAGACCACCCACGGCTACCCGCGCAGCAAGCCTGGGCAGGCCAACATGACCCTGGCATGCAATGCGGTGGGCCAGGCGCATGACTGCCTGTCGCTGACCCTGGAGATGCCGTTCAAGGACCACGACGACGCGCCCGATGCGGTGACCGGCTGGTCGGGTGAACGCTCCAAGGCGCTGGGCAGCGCGGTGATCGACACCTTGGCGAAGCTGGTCGCAGCGCTGCGCTAGGGGCTGGCGCACCGTCGCCCCGCAGCGCTCCCCATCGCGGGTCAAGCCCGCTCCCACAAGGCTTGCAGTGCCCTGTGGGAGCGGCCTGACCCGCGATGAGGCAGGTCAGGCCGGCGGCGGCCCCGCCACCCGCACGCAATCATCCGGCCCCAGCACCCGCCCATCCGCCGCTCGCAGCTGCAGCGGGCCCACCGGCGCCCCGCTCTGGCGGTCCACCAGCACCGAATGCGCCTCGCCAGGCTGGTAGAAAAACGCCTCGCCCCACTGGCGCAGCCCCACGATCAAGGGAAACAACCCGCGCCCCTTCTCGGTCAGCACGTACTCCTGGTACGCGCTGCCATCCGACGCCGGCACCAGCTCCAGAATCCGGTGCTCCACCAACTGGCGCAAGCGCGAGGCCAAAATGTTCTTGGCCATGCCCAGGTTGCGCTGGAACTCGCCAAAGCGGCGCAAGCCATCAAACGCATCACGCACGATCAACAGCGACCACCAGTCACCGATCGCGTCCAGTGACCGGGCCACCGGGCATTCGGCATCTTGCAGGCGGGTACGCTGAACCATGGTCGCTCTCGGCAGGCTGAAAAAAGTAGTTGCAATATAAAACCGGTCCTCTCAGCATACAACCAGTTTCATTATGCAACCACATAGGATATCGCCATGCCCGCCTCCCCTGCGCCCCGGCTTTCGCCGTGGCTCGCCCTGCTGTTCTCCGTCGCCTGCGCACTGGCGGTGGCCAACGTGTATTACGCCCAGCCACTGCTGGACGCGATGGCCCGCGACTTCGCCATCGACCCGGCGCTGGTGGGGCTGGTGGTGACCCTGACCCAGGTGGGCTACGGCCTGGGCCTGATACTGCTGGTGCCTCTGGGCGACCTGTTCGAGCGGCGCCGGCTGATCGTGCTGCAGTCGCTGCTGTCGGTGCTGGCCCTGCTGATGATCGCGCTGGCCACCAGCAGCGCCTGGCTGTTTGTCGGCATGGCCCTGACCGGCCTGTTGGCGGTGGTGGCGCAACTGCTGGTGGCGCATGCCGCCAGCGTATCGGCCGACACCGAACGCGGGCATGTGGTGGGCATGGTCACCAGCGGTATCGTGATCGGCATCCTGCTGGCCCGCACCCTGTCCGGGGCGATGGCCGATCTGGCCGGCTGGCGCTCGATCTACGCCCTGTCGGCCGCGCTGACCCTGCTGATGACCCTGCTGCTGTGGCGCGTGCTGCCCGCACACACGGCTGCGCGCCCCAACACTGGCTACGGCGCGCTGCTGGTGTCGTTGTGGCAACTGGTGCGCGAGCAGCCGGTGCTGCGCCAGCGGGCCCTGCTGGCGATGCTCAGCTTCGCTTCGGCCATGGTGCTGTGGACCCCGCTGGTACTGCCCCTGAGCGCCCCGCCGCTGTCGTTGTCGGCAACCGAGGTGGGCCTGTTCGGCCTGGCCGGCGCAGCCGGGGCGCTGGCCGCCGCGCGTGCCGGCGGGCTGGCCGACCGTGGCCTGGGGCAACGGGTCAGCGGCCTCTCGCTGCTGCTGATGATCGGTTCATGGGGCGCCATCGCCCTCACCCAGCAATCGCTGTGGGCACTGCTGCTGGGGGTGGTGGTGTTCGACCTGGGCCTGCAGGCGCTGCACGTGGCCAGCCAGAGCCTGATCTACCGCCTGCCGGCCGATACCCACAGCCGGCTCACCGCCGCCTACATGCTGTTCTACTCCATCGGCAGTGCACTGGGCTCGCTGGCCTCGACGCTGGCCTACGCCTGGGGCGGCTGGCTGCTGGTATGCGTGCTGGGAGCGGGGTTGAATGTGCTGGCACTGGGGTATTGGTGGCGCACCGTGCGCCAGCCGGCTCAGAACTGCACGTCGAGTATCACGCTGTCCAGGTAGTCGCCGGCCGGCGGCGTGGCCTGGTCGGTGTAGACCCTGGCGTTGTAGTTGAACACCTGGCTGCCGGCCGCGCTGCCACTGCCATTGCCGTTGCCCGGGTTGATGTCGGCGTCGCTGCTGGCGCGCCGCGCACTGCTCAGGCTGCCCCAGCGCACGCCCCCGCCACTCTTGAAGATGTCATAGGCCAGGTAGTTGCCGGCGCTGGATTTCATGCGCCGACGCCCGCCTGCCACGTTCTGCCCGTCATCCAGCCCCACCGTGTAGGCACTGCCCTTGGTACAGGCCAGGTTGACGTTCTGGCTCACCGTGGCGAACCCGCTGACCACCGGCGCGCTGCCGAACACGATGTTGGGTGAGCTGATCTGGCAGTCGTTGGTGACGGTCAGGTTGATGGTCAGGGTGGTAGTGGCGTTGAACACCTGCCGCCCCAGGCAGCCGCTGCCCAGACCCAGCCCCCAGCAATAGTCGATGCTCCAGGCCACGGTGAACGTCTCCTGGTACAGGCCGGCCGCCACGTTGCTGGTCATTTGCGTGCGCAGGTAGATGGGCACGGTCTTGGGCGAGGTGCCGCCGAGCAGGCCCAGGGCATCGATGATGCCGTTGCGCGCAAAATCGTAGGGCTGGCCCCGGGTGATCGGGTAGCTGGTGCTGTTGTTGGCGTACAGCGTGTAGAGGATGACGTCGCCGGTGGGGCCCACCAGCCCGGTGGTGCCGTTGTTGGCGGTGAAGGTGGCCTTGAAGGAGTCATCCGAACGCAGCAGGGTCAGCAGCGAACCGGTGCAGCTCAAGCCGGCACTGGGCGCCGTGGTGGTCTGCACCGTGGTGCGTATCAGGGTGGAGTTGACCAGGCCGAAAGTGGCTGGCGTGGTTGCCAGCACCTGGCACAGCGCCTGGGCGCGCATGCCGGCCAGCAGTGCCAGCAGCGCAAGCAGCCCCGTCAGCCGGCGCTTCACTGGCACACCAGCGGGCCGATCAGCGGCACCTGGTCGGCCTGCGCCTTGAGCTCGAACTGCACCCGGCAACTGCCGCCTCCGGCCAGTTGCACCACCAGGCTGTTGTGTTCGCTCAGGTCCTCCAGGTACACCAGGCCATCCCAACCCACCACCGCCAGCGCGCCGCTCTGCTCGTGGCGTACCTGGCTGCCCACGGCCAGTTCGTTGTTGCCGGCATCCACCAGCACCACGCTGGCGGCCAGTACCCGGCGCAACGGAAATTCCAGCAGGTAGCCGGCGCCGCGCCTTACCGCCACACGCTGCTCCACATTTGGCGAGCGCACATCGGGGGGCAGTTCCAGCGGGTCGATCTCGTACTTGCCGCGGTAGTAGCCGCTGCCGTAGGGCACCAGCAGGTGCCCCTGGCTGTCGGTGTGCCCCACCACCTGGTTCTCGTAGCGCACCGGCACATCGGCAAAGCCTTCGGTGCTGACCAGCACGAAGGCGTCGTCGATGCGATTGGCCGCGAACACCCCGGCGTCCATCAGCACCACCGAGCCGCTGGCGTCGGCCCAGCGGGTCATGTTGTCGCTACTGCCGTACACCCCGGCCTGCAACTGCACCGATTGCAGGCGCCAGGTCAGGTCGGCCTGACGGTAGGTTTCACGGTCGCCACCGGCATAGCCCAGGTTGAACCCCACGCCGCCCTGGGCGGGTACGGCGCGGCTGTAGTTGACCCGCTGCAGGTTCTCGCCCTGCTGGTTGCGCTCCAGGCTCAGGGCCAGCGTGCCGTGCAGGTCGAAGGGCACCACCACCTGCGCCTGCACCGCCCACTGGCTGTCGTCCAGGTCGCGGTTGGCCGACAGGTACAGGCTGCTGTTGCCCCACAGCGGCTTGCTCCAGCTGAGGTTGAGCAGGCGCGTGCGCGAGTTGTCGGCGGCGCGCACGTCGAAGTAGCCCGCCCCCAGGCTGCCATAGCGTTGCAGGTTGAGGCTCAGGGTGACCTGCTCGCTGCGCTGGCTGAGGCGGATATACGGGCTGTCGACCAGCGACAGGTCGGCGTAGTCGCCATGACGCTCCAGGCGCTGGTAGTTGAAGCCCAGCCAGCGGTTGTTGTACTGGTAGCCCAGGCTCAACTGCTGGCCACTGCGGCCTTCGAAGCGGCTCTGGCTCAGCGCCGTGTTGAGCACGCCGAAGTTGCCCACCCGCAGGTTGCCGCCCAGCCCGCCCAGGCCCAGGGACCCGGCCGCCTCGGCATGGCTTTCCAGCGTGAAGTAGTCGGTCAGGCCATAGCGCAGGCTGCCCGCCGCAACGCCGGGGCCGTAGGCAAAGTCGCGCACGGCATAGTCGCGGCGCAGGGCGCCGGCCGCCACCGAGAAGTCCGCCAGCCCCTGTTGCAGCAGGCTGCTGGTGACGTAGAACGGCAACGTGGTCGAGACCTGCCGGCCAAGGGCGTCGGTGGTCACCACCACCGCCTCGCCGGCACCGTTGATGAACGGCACGTTGGTCAGGGTGTAGGGGCCTGGCTGCAGGTCGGCACTGGCGCTCTTGTAGCCATTGATGAACAGGTCCACCGACGAGGGCACCGCGGCTTCACCGGCGAAGGCCGGCAAGGGGTAGGTCACCAGGTCCGGGCGCACGGCAAAGTCCCGCGACAGCTGCACCCCGCCCACCCGCACCGAGCTGGTCCAGGGCAAGGCGCCGGTCAGCACGTCGCCGGCCTCGAAGGTCAGCAGGCGCGCTTCGTCGGTGTAGCGCCAGGTGGTGTCGTACCGCCGAAAACCTTCCTGGGCGCCTTCGTAGCCTGCCCCGCCGAGGCGCTGGCGCCACTGCCCGGTGGTGGAGAAGGTGCCCCAGCTGTCGAACACCCGCAGTTCGTTCCAGGCCGCCAGGTAGGTGCCCCCCTCATCGGTGTCGTTGAAGTAGGCGTCGTAGTTGAGCAAGGCGCCGAAACTGCTCAACGCCTCGCCGGCCGGCCCCAGCGAGCGCTCGCCGATGCGCTGGTTGGGCAGCCACGCCGCCGGCACCTGCACCAGCAGCCGCTGGTTCTGGCTGTCGTACTCGCTGTGCAAGCCATCGATGGCGTCCAGCGCCAGTTCCGGGCCGGGCTGCCCGGGCAGTTGCACGCCCGCCGCCTGCAGGTCGTCGGTGGCCATGTACAGGCGCCCGGCCCGCTGGTGCACCAGCACCACGCTAGCGCTGCTCATCTGGTTGACCACCAGTTCCAGGTACAACGGCGCATCGGCGACAGCCTCCATACTCGCAGGGGGTGGCGGCAGTTCGCCTGCGGCCGCGCTGCCCGCCAGCAGCACCGCCAGCGTCACGCTGCGGGTGCAGGCCAGAGAAGTACTCACGCACGCCGTCCCACCATGTCCGGGTCCTCCCTGGCCCCTGCTCCATCTTCATGCGCCCTTGAGGCGCCGGGCTCAGTGGCCCTGGTTGATGGTCTGGGGCGGCTCGGCCCCGTTGACGCGCCCTTTGAGCACACTGGCCGCCGAGGCTGCTGCAGGTGCCGGCCAGCGCATGCTCGCGCCGGGCAGTACATAACCCAGCAAGCCGTCGACCAGCGGCTTGCTCTGGGCGCCCTGCTGCATCACCACATCGGTGAGGCGCGCATGCACCGGCCCCACGTTGCGGATCTCGACGAAGGGCTTGCCCTGCTGCGATACCTGTCGCCAGCTCAGCAACGGCGTGCCCACGCCCGCTGCATCACGCTTGCCCTCGGCGTCCGGCTTGCTCCACAGCCCCTGGCCGTAGACGAACAATGGCACCGAGTAGCGCATCTGGAAGCGGATCTGCGCCTGGGAAGTCTGCGCATCGCTGGCCGGCAGGGCGGGTGGGATTTCGTCGATGATGATGCGGTAGGCCTGTTCCTGGCCGGCCGGCGACTGGCCGGTGCGGGTCAGGCGAATCAGCTGTTTCTCACCCGGCTTGATGGTCGCTACCGGCGGGCTGCCGATGATCTCGCGCTGGGGCTGGAACTGGTCGTCATACCCGTCCTGGCGCCAGGCGAACACCCTGACCTGCAGGTTCGCCGGGGTGGTGCCACGGTTTTCCAACCACAACGCCCCGGCCTTCTGGTCGGCCTCCAGCACCGGGTCGATCGGCCAGATCAACACCGATGTGGCCGCCTGGGCGCCCCCTGCGCCGAGCAAGGCGCCCACCAGCAGCCACTTGCCCATCCCTTGCCATCCACGTGCGTACAGCGCCATGCACCCTCTCCTTTGGCTTGTTCCGATACAACCCCGGGAGCGCACTCACCAGGACAACACCACTTGCACCACGTCGGTGTAGGTGCCCGCCGGCAACACGCCGGGTAACTGGGCTTGCGCATACACCGGCAGCTTGATCGCCGTCGGATCGCTGTAACTGACCGCCACGAGCTGACCGATGCCCAGCACCTGGGACAAGGCCGCGTCGCGGTACAACTGATAGGCCACCAGCGAGGTACCGCTGGTGCGCTTGAGGTTGCGTACCCCGTTGTTGTTCAGGCCACCGTCGACGCTCATCTTCAGGGCCACCCCGGGCGTGCATTGCAGGGTCACCGTGGTGCCTGCCAGCTGGGTGTTCACGCTGGCGGCGCCGAGCGCCGGACGGGTGCCGAAGTCCAGGGTGCCGTAGTTGCTGGCGCCGCCCACCACCAGGCAACCTGCCGCAATCGTTGCGCTGACCTGAAGCGTGCTGGTGAGCGCGGCATCCAGCGGCATGGGCACTGCCCAGGCCAGCACCGCAAGGCCACCGAGCAACCGGCGCATGACCTAGAAGCTCAGCTCGACCGCCACCGTGTCGGTGTACACCCCTGGCGGCAGCGACGGCTTGCCCACGGCGCGGCCGTACAGGTTGACGGTCTGCGCCACCCCGGTGCTGGTGGCGAGGGTGATGGTGCCGTTGATTGCCAGCAGATTGGTGTGCCCGGCATCGGTATAGAAGTCATAGGGCACGTAGTTGGTGCCCATGGCCAGCGCGCGGCTGCCACCGGTGGTGGCCGCGTCATGCGCGCCTGCGCCCACCTTCACCACCGGCGTGGCACCGGGCGAACACAGCACGCTGATGGCGCCGCCACCACCGGTGCCGATCACCTGGGCGCTGGCCTCGGTGAACAGGGCAATCTGCGAGCCGAAATCCAGGTTACCGAAGTTGACCCCGGTGGTGGCGGTCGAACCGTTCACCTGACAGGCCGCGGTCAGGGTCAGGGTGGCGTTGATATTGCCCGTGACCGTGGCCGCCTGGGCCTGGCTGGCAAGGGCCAGGCCAAGCCCGGCGAAGAGTATGCGTGAGACGTTGGGATGCATGAGTCACTCCTTGTTGTTACCAGTCCAGGGTCACCATCAGGGTGTCACGGTAGATGCCGGCCGGCAGCGCCCTGGGGTGTGCCACCACGGCGCCGTAGATCGGTATGGGGATTTGCGCAGCGCTGCTGATCGAGAAGTTGCGCTGTTGGCCGATGCCGTAGCGCACTGCACCGCTTGGATCGGCCGCCAGCTGGTAGGGGATGAGCTCGCTGCCGTTGCGCAGGCGGCGCACGCCATTGGCATCGTTGCTGCCGCCATTGATGCTCACCGTGAAGGCCCGCACCGAGGGGTTGCAGCTGACCTGCAGGGTGCCGCTGCCGCCGGTCTGGTCGAGGTTGGCGCTCAGCGGGCGGGCCCAGCTTGGCCCCTGGGTGCCGAAGTCCAGCAGGCCCAGGCCGCCACCGGCCGGGCTGTCGTCCGGCACATTGCTGATCTGGCAGGCTGCGCTGATCACCAGGCGTGCCTGGATATGCCCGCTGAGGGCGGCATTGGCCATCGGACACAACAGCAAGGGCCCGAGGCTGATCAACAGAATCTGCGATGTCTTCATGCTGCCAGTTCCTTTAGCACGCACAGGGTCACCAGGTGACGGTCACCTTGAGCAAGTCCGAGTAATGGCCGACACGGGGCACCTGGGCCAGGGTGTCGATGCGGGCGTACAGCGGCAGTTCCACCGACCCCGAGTCGGGTACGCGTGCGTGCTGGGCGATGTTCACCGCCAGCGGAGTGCGCCAGGCCGGGTCCTGGTAGAGGCGGTACGGGATGGGGCGGGCCTGTGGCGTGTCACTGGCCAGGTAGCGCACCTCGCCGACGCCGCCATGCTGGCCGCCATCGACCTTCACCTGGTACAGCGTGTCGGGGTTGCATTCCAGACGTGGGGGGCGTTGTTGCAGCAAGGCGCCGGTCAGCGGGCCTTGCGGATCGTCCAGGCGCGCGGTACGGCCGAAGTCGAGCAGGCCCTGAGCCTGGGCGCCGGCATCGCGGGTCTGGTGCACCAGCTGGCAACCGCGCTGTACATCCACGCGAACTTCCACCAGAAAATCTGCGGCGGCGGCAGCGTCTGCGACAACCAGCCCGAGCAGCGCAGCCAGAGAGCGTCCCTTCACCGTTACCCTCCTTGCAATACAGGATCCATCTGTTCCAGAGGGTAGCAGCCGAAGAAAAACCTGCCAGCAAGCTCGGAAATGTATAGGCCGCGTACAAGAACCTTCCTACATGACCTGCCAGGCACGACATGACTGGCAGCCCAACCCCCTATTCGGTACATTAGCGCCGCCCACTCAGCCGGCCCCTGTGCCCGGTACCCCCAAGGAGCCTGAGATTGACCGCCTTACCGCCGTCCTGGATCCGTTCGCCGCTGCGCGCCCTGCGCCAGCGCCTGGCTGCCCGTGCACACCCGCCGGCCAAGCGCCTGGCGGCTGTTGAAGTCGATGAATTCTTCCGACGAAAGGCCAATGAGCAGGGCTATACCTTGAGCCACGGCCAGCAGCGGGTGATCGCCTGCATGGCCGAGCAGGCCGCGCACCTGGCTGACGGCACGGCGCGCAGCCTGTACCTGTACGGGGCGGTGGGACGGGGCAAGAGCTGGCTGCTGGACGGCTTCTTCCAGTCACTGGAGCATCCGCACAAGCGCCGCCTGCACTTTCACGATTTCTTCGCCCAGTTGCACGAGGGCATGTTCCGCCATCGCCAGCAGGACGATGCGCTGGGCGCGACCCTGGACGAGCTGCTGCAAGGCTGCCAGGTGCTGTGCTTCGACGAGTTCCACGTGCACGACATCGGCGACGCGATGCTCATCACCGGCCTGTTCAAGGCGCTGTTCGAGCGCCGCGTGTTCGTGCTGCTGACCTCCAACTACCCGCCTGCCGGGCTGCTGCCCAACCCGCTCTACCACCAGCGCTTCGAACCGGTGATCCGCCTGATCGAGGCGCACATGCAGGTGCTTGAAGTGGGCGGCGAGCAGGACTACCGCAGCCACCCGGCCTCCGGCAGCCAGCAGCGCTTCACCCAGGGTCACTACCTCTGGCCCGGCAGCCCGGCGCAGCGCCATGCCGCCGGCCTGGATCAGGCCGGCGCGCCGGTGAGGCTGCAGGTGGGCAAGCGCTCGCTGCACGCCCTGTTCAGCCAGGAGCGCGCGGTAGGCTTCAGCTTCGAGGCGATCTGCGAGCAACCCACGGCGGTGATGGACTACCTGGAGCTGGCGCGCCGCTACGACCACTGGGTGATCGAGCACCTGCCGGACCTGGCGCAGTGCTCGATGGCGGCGCAGCAGCGCTTCATCAACCTGGTGGACGTGCTGTATGACCAGGACAAGCACCTGGTGCTGGTCGGCCAGGCCTCGCTGTGCGAAAGCCTGGGCGGCAGCGCCATCGACCTGGCCCGCACCCGCAGCCGGCTGGGCCAGCTCAATGTGCTGGGCCCGGTAGCCTGCCCGGGTTGACCCTCAGCTGGCCCGCGCCAGGCTGGCCAGCACCCCTTCGATCTCGGCCAGCACGGCCGGGTCGTCCAGGGTCGAGGGCGGGGTGTATGGCTGGTGGTCGGCGATCTTGCGCAGCACCGCCCGCAAAATCTTGCCCGAGCGGGTCTTGGGCAGGCGCTTGACCACCCGCACCTGGTTGAAGCAGGCCAGCGCGCCGATCTGCTCGCGCACGCTGGCCACCAGTTCGGCCTGCAACTGCTGCTCGCTCAGGCTGACCCCGTCCTTGAGCACCACCAGGCCCAACGGCACCTGGCCCTTGATTTCGTCGCGCACCCCCACCACCGCGCACTCGGCAATCGCCGGGTGGCGCGCCACCAGGTCTTCCATCTCTCCGGTGGACAGCCGGTGCCCGGACACGTTGATCACGTCATCGGTGCGCCCCATGATGTAGACGAAACCGTCCTCGTCGAGGTAGCCGCCATCGCCGGTGTGGTAATAGCCGGGGTGGCTGTGCAGGTAGGCCTGCAGGTAGCGCGCATGGTCGCCCCACAGCGTCTGGCTGCAGCCGGGCGGCAGCGGCAGTGCGATCACGATGGCACCCTGCTCGTTGGGGCCCAGAAGGTGCCCGTCGTCGTCCAGCACGCGCACGTGGTAACCCGGCACGGCGCGGTTGCTCGAACCCGGACGCACCCCGCAACCTTCCAGCCCGACGCAGGGCGCGGTCACCGGCCAGCCGGTTTCGGTCTGCCACCAGTGGTCGTGCACGGCCTTGCCGCTGGCCGCCTCCAGCCATTGATGGGTGCTGGAGTCGAGTTTTTCCCCGGCCAGGAAGATCTGGCGCAGCGAGCTCAGGTCATGGCGCTTGAACAGCTCGCCCTGCGGGTCTTCCTTGCGGATTGCGCGCATGGCCGTGGGTGCGCAGAACAGCCCGTTGACCCGGTACTGCTCCACCACGCGCCAGTAGGCGGCAGCGTCCGGGGTGCGGATCGGCTTGCCCTCGTAGAACACCGTGGTGCAGCCGTTCATCAGCGGCCCGTAGACGATCAGCGAGTGCCCCACCACCCAGCCCACGTCGGAGATGCCCCACCACACATCCCCCGGCTGCATGCCGTAGATATGGCGCAGGGCAAAGCGCAGCGCCACGGCGTTGCCGCCGTTCTCACGCACGATGCCCTTGGGTTTGCCGGTGGTGCCGGAGGTGTACATGATGTACAGCGGGTCGCCTGCGGCCAAGGCCACCGGTGGCACCGGGCTGGCCGCAGCCACTGCCGCCTGCCAGTCCAGGTCGCGGCCTTCGCGCAGCTCCGCGCGGGCCTGCGGGCGCTGCAGCACCAGCACCTGGCGCGGCTGGTGGGTGGCCAGTTGCAGGGCCTTGTCTACCAGCGGCTTGTATTCGATCACGCGGTCGAACTCCAGCCCGCAGGAGGCGGTGAGCAGCAGCGCAGGCCGCGCATCGTCGATGCGCAGGGCCAGCTCGTTGGCGGCAAAGCCACCGAACACCACCGAATGCACCGCGCCGATACGGGCGCAGGCCAGCATTGCCATGGCCGCCTGCGGCACCATCGGCATGTAGATGATCACCCCATCGCCCTGCTTCACCCCCAGCTCGCGCAGCAGGCCGGCCAGGCGCGCCACCTCGTCGCGCAGTTGCACGAAGGTGAAGGTCTGTCGGGTATCGGTGACGGGCGAGTCGTAGATCAGTGCGGTCTGTTCGCCACGGCCCTGCTCGATCTGGTGGTCGAGGGCCAGGTAGCAGCTGTTGAGTTGCCCGTCGGCAAACCACTGGTGGGTGCCGTCGGGGTTGGCCACAAGGGTCTGCGCAGGCTTGCGGTACCAGGCCAGGTGGTCAGCCTGTTCGGCCCAGAACGCGGCGGGGTCGGCAATGGAGCGGTCGTAGCTGTGCTGGTAAGTCATCGATCGGTAACCCTGAACTTTGTTGTTATTAAAAGGGCGAATATCGAGTATGGACGCCAATTGCGCGCCTGCCATGGTACTTAAGTCGGGTATCATCGCCGCCGTCTTCATTGCCCTTGCAGCCCCTTCATGCACACCCTCGACGACCTCAGGCGCGGCCGCCTGGCAGGTGCCACCCGCCTCGACCTGAACTGCGGGCTCACGCAGTTCCCGGATGAGATCTTCGAACTGGCCGACAGCCTCGAAGTGCTCAACCTGAGCGGCAATGCGTTGAGCAGCCTGCCCCATGACCTGGGCCGGCTGCACCGGCTCAAGGTGCTGTTCTGCTCCTACAACCGGTTCACCGAGGTGCCGGCCAGCGTAGGCCAGTGCCTGCGCCTGGAAATGGTCGGGTTGCGCAACAACCGCATCACGCACCTGCCGGCCGCCGCATTGGGCCCCAACCTGCGGGCACTGGTGCTGACCGAGAATTGCCTTGAACAGTTGCCCGACGCACTGGGCGACTGCCAGCAGCTGCAAAAGCTGATGCTGGCGGGCAACCGCCTGCGCGCCCTGCCGGCCAGCCTTGCGCGGTGCCAGCGGCTCGAACTGCTGCGGGTGTCGGCCAACCGGTTGAGCGAACTGCCCCAGTGGCTGCTGACGATGCCCCGCCTGGCGTGGCTGGCGTATGCCGGCAACCCCTTGCCCCAGGGCCTTGCGGCCCCGCAGGCGCCGGGCCGGTGCGACGCCATCGACTGGCACGCCCTCGAGCTGGGCGAGGTGCTGGGCCAGGGCGCCTCCGGGGTGATTCACCGCGTGCAGGTGGCGGGCCGAAAGGCGGCGCTCAAGCTGTACAAGGGCCAGATGACCAGCGATGGCTCGCCGCTCAACGAAATGCAGGCGTGCGTGGCAGCTGGCGCCCACCCGAACCTGATCCCGCTACTGGGGCAGGTAGCCAACCACCCGCACCAGGTGCCGGGGCTGCTGATGGCGCTGGTGGGCACCCACCTGTCTGCCCTGGCCGGGCCGCCCAGCCTGCAAACCTGCACCCGAGACGTCTACCCGCCTGACCTGTGCCTTGGCCTGCAAGCCGCAACCCGGCTGGCGACGGCCATCGCGTCGGTCGCGGCGCACCTGCACCAGCGCGGCATCACCCACGGCGACCTGTATGCGCACAATATCCTGTGCGATGCACAGGGCAACGCGGTGCTCGGGGACTTTGGCGCGGCATCGTTCTTTGCGCAGGATGGCAGTGCTGCTGCAGACGCATTGCAGCGTATCGAGGTGCGGGCGTTCGGGGTGTTGCTGGGGGAACTGCTGGCGTGTTGCGGGGAGGCGTCAGAGGAACTGGCGGACCTGCAGGCGAGCTGTGTTCAGCCGCAGGTGCTGGCAAGGCCGGATTTTGCGCAGGTTGAACGGGTGCTTCGCCGGCAAGGCCGGCTCCTGCAAGAGGCGTAGGAGCAGGCCTTGCCGGCGAAGTGGGTTATCAGCCCGCCAGGCCGACGTACACGTTCTGCACGTCGTCGTTGTCGTCGATGGCTTCCAGGAATGCCTCGACTTCAGCCATGTGCTCGTCGCTGAGCCCGCTGACCGGGTTCTTGGGGGTGTAGCCGATCTTGGCCGAGATCACCTTGAAGCCCTGTTGCGGCAAGGCCTTCTGTACCGCGTCCAGGTCGGTGGTGTCGGTGATGAACAGGGTCGAGCCCTCTTCTTCACCTTCCGCGAAGTCCTGTGCACCGGCTTCGATGGCGGCCATTTCCGGGTCGGCATCAGGGGTTTCAGGGCTGGCTTCGATCAGGCCGACGTGGTTGAAGTCCCAGGCCACCGAACCCGAAGCGCCCAGCTGGCCCTTGCGGAACAGCACGCGAATCTGCGCCACGGTGCGGTTGACGTTGTCGGTCAGGCATTCGACGATCAGCGGCACCTGATGCGGGGCGAAGCCTTCGTAGGTAACGTGGTGGTACTGCACCGCGTCGCCATCCAGGCCCGCGCCCTTGCGGATGGCGCGTTCCAGGGTCTCTTTGGTCATCGAGGCCTTCTTGGCCTGTTCCACGGCCAGGCGCAGGCGCGGGTTCATGTCCGGGTCGGCACCGGCCTTTGCCGCGATCTGGATCTCCTTGGACAGCTTGCCCATGATCTTGCCCTTGGCGTTGGCTGCTACTTCTCTATGCTTGGCTTTCCACTGTGCGCCCATCTCGACTCTCTTGTTTCAGCTGCCGGTTCAGGTAGCGACCAGCAAGGTGGCGTGCAGTTTATACAGGCTGCGCCGGGCAATCGACAAAAAAACGCTGGGCTGTTGCCGGGCCTGGTGAACCCTTCGCCGGCAGGGCCGGCTCCTACTGGCGTTGCAGGAGCCGGCCATGCCGGCGAAGAGGCCAGCATCCACAACCTAGAAATCACTTTAAGTTGTGATTTTTATTTCATATATATCAATCAGATAAGCCAAAAACCTCATGTAATTAAGCAGCTTCACGCTGCGCCACTGCCTGCGCCGCCGCCAGCATCGCCCTGAGCAGCACTGCGCACCCGGCCGCCAGGTCCTTGGGGTCGGCATTCTCGATTTCGTTATGGCTGATGCCGCCCTCGCACGGCACGAAGATCATCCCGGCCGGGCCCAGTTCGGCCAGGAAGATCGCGTCGTGCCCGGCCCCGCTGACGATGTCCATGTGCGACATGCCCAGCCCCTGCGCCGCGCTGCGCACCGCCTCCACGCAGCCCTTGTCGAAGTACAGCGGCGGGAAGTCCGCGGTGGGCGTCAGCGTGTAGGTCAGCCCATGCTGCTGCGCGGTCGCGGCGATCACCTCCTGCACCTGGGCGATCATCGAGTCCAGCCGCGCCGGCTCCAGGTGACGAAAATCCAGGGTCATGCGCACCTCGCCGGGGATCACGTTGCGCGAGCCCGGGTACGCCTGCAGGCAGCCCACCGTGCCGCACGCATGGGGCTGATGCTCCAGAGCCACGCGGTTGACCGCCGCCACCACCGCACTGGCGCCTACCAGGGCGTCCTTGCGCAGGTGCATCGGGGTCGGCCCGGCGTGGGCCTCGACACCGCGCAGGGTGAGGTCGAACCATTTCTGCCCCAGCGCGCCGAGCACCACGCCGATGGTCTTGCGCTGGTCCTCCAGGATCGGCCCCTGCTCGATATGCGCCTCGAAATAGGCGCCCACCGGGTGCCCACTGACCGCGCGGGTGCCGGCGTAGCCGATCGCATTCAGCGCCTCGCCCACGCTCACGCCCTGGGCATCGCGCTTGGCCAGCGTCTCCTGAAGGGTGAACTTCTCGGCGAACACGCCCGAGCCCATCATGCACGGCGCGAACCGCGAGCCCTCCTCGTTGGTCCACACCACAACCTCAAGTGGCGCCTCAGTTTCTATCTGCAAGTCATTGAGTGTACGAAGAACTTCCAGCCCGGCCAGCACTCCGAAGCAGCCATCGAACTTGCCGCCGGTGGGCTGGGTGTCGATGTGGCTGCCGGTCATTACCGGCGGCAGTTGCGGGTTGCGCCCGGGCCGGCGGGCAAAGATGTTGCCCACCCCGTCCACGCTGACGGTGCAGCCGGCAGCCTCGGTCCATTGCACGAACAGGTCGCGGGCCTGGCGGTCCAGGTCGGTCAGGGCCAGGCGGCATACGCCGCCTTTGGCGGTGGCACCCAGTTGCGCCAGCTCCATCAGCGACTGCCACAGGCGCTCGCCATCGATGTGGGCCTGGGTACTTTGCAGAACGTCCTTAGCGGTTTGCATGAGCATCTCCTGCTTGGCCGGCCTCTGCGGGCCGTGGGGTTACACGGTGGGTTTGAGGCTGGTGGCACGCGCGCCCTTCAGGCTGCCCAGGGCGTAGTAGATCACCCCGCCCAGCGCCGAGCCGGTGAACCAGCCGAAGTCGTAGAACCAGCTGAACGCCGGGCTGTGCAGCGACAACAGGGTCAGCACCACCGGCACGCCGAAGGCGATGAAGCCGGTCGCGTTCCAGGCCGGGTACACGTCGTCGCGGTACAGCCCGGCAAGGTCGAGGGTCTGCTTGCGCAGCAGGAAGTAGTCCACCACCATGATCCCCGCAATCGGCCCCAGCAGGCTGGAATAGCCCAGCAGCCAGTTGGAATACACCGACTCCAGGCTCACGTCCGAGACGATCAGGCCGAGTTTCTTGAGCAGCTCATGGGCCATCAGCAGCAGGCCCACCAGCCCGGTCAGCAGCACGGCGGTGGTACGCCCGATCCACTTGGGCGCCAGGTTCTGGAAGTCGTTGGTGGGCGAAACGATGTTGGCCGCGGTGTTGGTCGACAGTGTGGCGATGATGATCAGCGCCATGGCCAGCGCCACCCACAGCGGGCTCTGGATATGCCCGATCAGGCTCACCGGGTCGGACACCGTCTCGCCCACCAGCGAGGCCGAGGCAGCGGTCAGCACCACCCCCAGCGCGGCAAACAGGAACATGGTCAGCGGCAGGCCGAAGATCTGCCCCAGGATCTGGTCCTTCTGGCTTCGGGCGTAGCGGCTGAAGTCCGGGATGTTCAGCGACAGCGTGGCCCAGAAACCCACCATGGCGGTCAGCCCGGCGAAGAAGTAGCCGGTCACGCTGGCGCCTTCGGGGCGTTTGGGCGGCTGCGCCAGCAGTTCGCTGAACGACACGTTGGGCAGCGCCCACACCAGCAGCCCGGCACCCACCAGCACCAGCAGCGGTGCCGACAGGGTTTCGAGCCACTTGATCGACTCGGCGCCGCGCAGCACCACCCACAGGTTAAGGCACCAGAACAGCATGAAGCCGATGACCTCGCCGGTGCCGCCCAGCGCCTTCCATTCCGGCCAGAACGAGCCCAGGAAGAGGTGGATGGCCAGCCCGCCGAACATCGTCTGGATACCGAACCAGCCGCACGCCACCAGCGCGCGGATCAGGCACGGCACGTTGGAGCCGATGATGCCGAACGAGGAGCGCAGCAGCACCGGGAACGGGATGCCGTACTTGGTGCCGGGGAAGGCATTGAGCGTCAGCGGGATGAGCACGATGGTGTTGGCCAGCAGGATCGCCAGCAGCGCCTCGCCCACCGTCAGGCCGAAATACGCCGTGAGCACCCCGCCCAGGGTGTAGGTGGGCACGCAGATCGACATGCCGACCCACAGTGCGGTGATGTGCCATTTGTTCCAGGTGCGCTGCCCCACCTTGGTCGGGGCTATGTCATGGTTGTAGCGAGGGCTGTCGAGGACGTCGGTGCCGGCGTCGAGCTCGAACAAGCCGTCACGCTCGCTCACTTGCGATCGGGTCTGGTGCATTGGCCGCTCCACTTTTCTGGTTATGTGCACCTCGCGATGAGGCGCCGGAGTCTTGCGCGTGCAGGTAAGGCAATCACGGTCAGGTGATCTGAGAAATCTTGACCATTTACGCATCCTGTCAAGCAAGACAGGACTCGCCAGAAACCTTTCCTAACCCGTAAAAAGAGTTTTTACCCTTATTTTTCAATAAGTTGAAAACAGAATAAGCATATAAAAAATAATCTTGCCCAATCCCGGATCGCCAACTAGATTCAATTCTTGACGGCGATGACAGGATTACTCCGGCGCCGATCACGACAAAAATCTAGAGCCGGTAGCAACCGGTCAAGCCTGCGAGGAGCTTCGTGATGACGCTTTTGATTCGTGGCGCCACCCTGATTACCCATGACGAGAGTTACCCGGCCGACGTGTACTGCGCAGACGGCCTGATCCAGGCCATCGGCCACAACCTCGACGTCCCCGCCGGCTGTACCGTGCTCGATGGCAGCGGGCAGTACCTGATGCCCGGCGGCATCGACCCCCACACCCACATGCAACTGCCCTTCATGGGCACGGTGGCCAGCGAGGATTTCTACACCGGCACCGCCGCCGGCCTGGCCGGCGGCACCACCTCGATCATCGACTTCGTGATCCCCAACCCGCAGCAATCGCTGCTCGAAGCCTTTCACCAGTGGCGCGGCTGGGCCGAGAAATCGGCGGCCGACTACGGCTTTCACGTGGCCATCACCTGGTGGAGCGAGCAAGTGCGCGAGGAAATGGCCGAGCTGGTCAACCACCACGGGGTGAACAGCTTCAAGCACTTCATGGCCTACAAGAACGCGATCATGGCCGCCGACGACACCCTGGTCGGCAGCTTCGAGCGCTGCCTGGAGCTGGGCGCGGTGCCTACGGTGCATGCCGAGAACGGCGAGCTGGTGTACCACCTGCAGCGCAAGCTGCTGGCCCAGGGCATCACCGGCCCCGAAGCGCACCCGCTGTCGCGCCCTTCGCAGGTGGAAGGCGAAGCGGCCAGCCGTGCCATCCGCATTGCCGAAACCCTCGGCACCCCGCTGTACCTGGTGCACGTGTCCACCCGCGAGGCGCTGGACGAGATCACCTATGCCCGCGCCAAGGGCCAGCCGGTGTACGGCGAAGTGCTGGCCGGGCACCTGTTGCTGGACGACAGCGTGTACCAGCACCCCGACTGGCAGACGGCGGCCGGCTATGTGATGAGCCCGCCGTTTCGCCCGCACGGGCACCAGGAGGCCCTGTGGCACGGGCTGCAATCGGGCAACCTGCATACCACCGCCACCGACCATTGCTGCTTCTGCGCCGAGCAGAAGGCCGCGGGGCGTGACGATTTCAGCCGTATCCCCAACGGCACGGCGGGCATCGAGGACCGCATGGCGGTGCTGTGGGACGAAGGCGTGAACACCGGCCGGCTGTCGATGCAGGACTTCGTCGCCCTCACCTCCACCAACACCGCCAAGATCTTCAACCTGTACCCACGCAAGGGTGCGCTGCGGGTCGGCGCCGATGCCGACCTGGTGCTGTGGGACCCGCATGGCACGCGCACCATCTCGGCCAAGACCCACCACCAGAACGTCGACTTCAACATCTTCGAAGGCAAGACGGTGCGCGGGGTGCCCAGCCATACCATCAGCCAGGGCAAGCTGGTGTGGGCCGACGGCGACCTGCGCGCCGAGCGCGGCGCCGGGCGCTATGTCGAACGGCCGGCATACCCGGCGGTGTTCGACCTGCTGAGCAAGCGTGCGCAGCAGTGCAGGCCCGGCGCGGTCAAGCGCTGAGCCTTTAAAGCATCGCGGGTCAAGCCCGCTCCCACAGGTGTCGTGCGATCCCGGAGGGAGCGGGCTTGACCCGCGATGGGCGCGCCAGCGCCCCGGTTTCTATAAAAAAACAAAGAGGCCACTACCGTGATCAACGCCTTGAACCATCTCCCGCACCCGCAAGACGACAACGCCACCCTCGCCACGCATTTCAGCGACCTGGCTCCGCCCCTCACCCCGCGCCAGGCCGCCGTGGAAAGCGCGCGCTGCCTGTACTGCTACGACGCCCCCTGCGTCGACGCCTGCCCCAGCGACATCGACATCCCCTCCTTCATCCGCAACATCCAGCAGGACAACGTGCAGGGCGCGGCCATCAAGATTCTCTCGGCCAACATCCTCGGTGGCAGCTGCGCCCGGGTGTGCCCCACCGAGATCCTCTGCCAGCAGGCCTGCGTGCGCAACAACGCCCAGGAATGCGCCCCGGTGCTGATCGGCCTGCTGCAACGCTACGCGGTCGATCATGCCGAGTTCGCCGAGCACCCGTTCCAGCGTGCGCCCAGCACCGGCAAGCGCATCGCCGTGGTCGGCGCCGGCCCCGCAGGCCTGGCCTGCGCCCACCGGCTGGCCTGGCACGGGCATGAGGTGGTGATTTTCGAAGCACGGGAAAAGGCCGGCGGCCTCAACGAATACGGCATCGCCAAGTACAAGCTGGTGGACGACTTCGCCCAGCGCGAGCTGGACTTCGTGCTGCAGGTGGGCGGTATCGAGATCCGCCACGGCCAGGTGCTGGGCGACAACCTCAGCCTGGGCGAGCTGCAACAGCAGTTCGACGCGGTGTTCCTCGGCCTGGGCCTGGCCGCCAGCCGCCAGTTGGGCCTGCCCGACGAAGGCGCCCCCGGCCTGCTCAGCGCCACCGAGTACATCCGCGAGCTGCGCCAGGCCGACGACCTGAGCACCCTGCCCCTGGCCGAACGCTGCATCGTGCTCGGCGCCGGCAACACCGCCATCGACATGGCAGTACAGATGGCCCGCCTGGGCGCCCATGACGTCAACCTGGTGTACCGCCGTGGCCTGCAGGACATGGGCGCCACCCAGCATGAACAGGACATCGCCAAGGCCAACCAGGTACGGCTGCTGACCTGGGCCCAGCCCGAGCAGGTGCTGCTCGACGACCAGGGCCGGGTGCGCGGCATGCGCTTTGCCCGCACGCACCTGGTGGACGGGCGTCTGCAAACCACTGGGCAAACCTTCGAACTGGCGGCGGATGCGATCTTCAAGGCCATCGGCCAGGCCTTCGACGGCCAGGCCCTGAGCGACCCGCAGGCCCTGCAACTGGAGCGTGATGGCGAGCGTATCCGCGTGGACGACAACCTGCGCACCAGCCTGCCGGGCGTGTACGCCGGCGGCGACTGCACGCACCTGGGCCAGGACCTCACCGTACAGGCCGTGCAGCACGGCAAGCGGGCCGCCGAGGCCATCCATGCCCAACTGACCCTCAACGTGGAGGCCGCATAAATGGCAGACCTGTCGATCGAATTCGCTGGCATCAAGGCGCCCAACCCGTTCTGGCTGGCCTCCGCACCGCCCACCGACAAGGCCTACAACGTGATACGTGCGTTCGAGGCCGGCTGGGGTGGCGTGGTCTGGAAAACCCTGGGCGAAGACCCCGCCGCCGTCAACGTGTCGTCACGCTACTCGGCGCACTTCGGGCCCAACCGCGAGGTGCTGGGCATCAACAACATCGAGCTGATTACCGACCGCTCGCTGGAGATCAACCTGCGCGAGATCACCCAGGTGAAAAAGGCCTGGCCCGACCGCGCGCTGATCGTGTCGCTGATGGTGCCGTGCGTGGAGGACGCGTGGAAAACCATCCTGCCGCTGGTGGAGGCCACCGGGGCGGACGGCATCGAGCTGAACTTCGGCTGCCCTCACGGCATGCCCGAGCGCGGCATGGGCGCGGCGGTGGGCCAGGTACCGGAGTACGTCGAGCAGGTGACACGCTGGTGCAAGACCTACTGCTCGCTGCCGGTGATCGTCAAGCTCACCCCCAACATCACCGACATCCGCCAGTCGGCCCGCGCCGCGCACCGGGGCGGCGCCGACGCGGTGTCGCTGATCAACACCATCAACTCGATCACCAGCGTCGACCTTGAGCGCAAGATCGCCCTGCCGATCGTCGGCGAGGCCAGTACCCACGGTGGCTACTGCGGTTCGGCAGTGAAGCCGATCGCGCTGAACATGGTGGCCGAGATCGCCCGCGACCCGGCCACCCACGGGCTGCCCATCAGTGGCATCGGCGGCATTGGCAGCTGGCGGGACGCCGCCGAGTTCATTGCATTGGGTTGCGGCTCGGTGCAAGTGTGCACCGCGGCGATGCTGCATGGTTTTCGCATCGTCGATGAAATGAAGGACGGCCTCTCGCGCTGGATGGACAGTCAGGGCTACCACAGCCTGCAGGACTTTCGCGGGCGCGCGGTGGGCCACACCACCGACTGGAAGTACCTGGACATTAACTACCAGGTGATCGCCAGGAGCGACCAGCAGGCCTGCATCGGCTGCGGGCGCTGCCACATTGCCTGCGAAGACACCTCGCACCAGGCCATCGCCAGCCTGGTCAAGGCCGAGGGCGGGCACCGCTACGAGGTGATCGACGCCGAGTGCGTGGGGTGCAACCTGTGCCAGATCACCTGCCCGGTGGAGGGCTGCATCGAGATGGTGCCCCAGGACACCGGCAAGCCGTTCCTGGACTGGCTGCACGACCCACGCAACCCCTACCGCGAGGCGTCCTGAGGCTGCGCCCCACGCAGGTCTTCGAAGCAGGCCTTGTTCCCGTCCACCTGAACAGACGCCCGGGGCAGGTTCGCCGCCTCCCCGGTCGGCGTCTCCACATGCCAGTAGCAGTGCTTGATCGCGCGGGTGATGGCCACGTAGGCCAGGCGCAGGATCTCGTCCTTCTGGGCGTTGTCGTAGCCTTCGGGGTCGCCCGCGCGGCCCAGCCCGGCCTGGCGGTACACCTGGTTCTTGTACGGCGAGCGCGTCAGGTGCTGGCAGTCACCGAGCATGAACACCGCATCGGCCTGCAGGCCCTTGGCGCTGTGGTAGGTGAGCTGGCGGAACCGCCGCTGCGCCGCCGGCAGGCTGGCCTCGTGGTTGAGCAAGGGCTGCAGGTGCTCGGCAATCACCGACTTGTCGACGCTCTTGCGGTACAGCAGCATCACCGACTCGCCATCGCGGTAGTGGTCCATCAACTGCCGGGCCAGTGTGGCTTCGTCGCGCTCCATCACCATCACCGGCACCGGCTGCTCGGCCGCCGGGCCGCAGGCACGGGCCTTCTTGCCGGCAATTGCCGGGGCCGACTTAACGATATGCTCGGCTGCATCGATGATGTGCTGGTGGCTGCGGTAGTTGTCGGCCAGCATCACGCGGGTGGTGCTGGGGGCGACGAACTGCTTGGCGAACTCCATGAAGTACTTGGGCGAGCTGCCGCGCCAGCCATAGATCGACTGCCAGTCGTCCCCCACGCACAGCAGCGAGGAGTGCTGCGCCACCTGCCCCACGTGCATGGCCGGGCCGCGCCGGCGGATCTCGCGCAGGCAGGCGCGAAGCCACGAGACGATCTGCGGCGACACGTCCTGGAACTCGTCGATCATCAGGTGCGACAACGGGCGCAGCATCGGGTCGGGCAGCAGGCGCAGGTTTTCCGGGTTGTTCTCGCCGAACAGGGCGAACATGCGGTTGTAGCTCATGATTGGCGGCGACTGTGCCAGCAGGTGCGCCTCCAGCGCCTTCCAGTACAGGCTCAGGGCCTCGAAGAACAGCGCGTCGGTGTCGCCCTGCGGGAAGCTCATGCCGCCCACCGCCACGCTCACATCCAGCCCCAGGTTCTCGATGAACCCGGCAGCGCCGACGAAGGCATCCAGCAAGGGCGCCGCGCCCAGCTCGCCCTTTACCTTGTAGTCAAAGCCGGGCCCGGCCACCGCATCGCCGGCCAGCGAGGCGGTAAGGCGTTTGGCCGCCGCGTAGTTTTCCAGCCAGATCACCGGCTTGTCGCAGAACGCCTGGAACAGCGTGCGCTTGATCACCCATTCGGCCCACACCGGCAGCTTGGCGCCGGGGCGCTTGTACTGCTGATTCTCCTTGGGGTCGAAACCCAGCACCACCCAGGCGTCAAGCTCGGCGATATGGCCGTGGAAATGAAAGCGGCTGCCGTTGATTTCGACGGTTTCGCGGCTGGGCTCGATACCCTTGATCGGCCAGGCACCTGCCTGGAACCACAGGTCTTCGATCACGTCGCACAGCTCTTCGTCGCGCCCGGACGACAGCTGGGTCACCGCCACGCGCTTCTGCACGTCGGGGTGGTCGCGGTCCAGGGCCTTGAGCTGCAGGGCTTCGCGGCGCAGCCCGGCAATCAGCTCGGCGAACCGCGGGCTGGTGTGCAGCAGGTCGCGGTAGCACAGGTTGAGTTGCTGGCGCTGGGCATCGTTGATGCGCAGGTCGAACGGGTTGCTGTCCACGCCCGCCTCGCTGCCCCCGGGCTGCTCGCTGCCCAGGGTCTCGAATGCCCGCACCTGGCTGAAGCCCGGCAGGCTGCGCACCAGGGGCAGGATGCGCGAATGGAAGGTGCGCACCAGCTCACGCGCCTGCACCGGGCTCAGGGCCAGTTGCCACAGGCCGAACACCTGCACCAGGCGGGCAATGAAGTCCTTGCGCGACTCGCGGGTGAAGGTGACCACGGTCATGGCCTCCAGCTCGAAGCCCAGGTAATGGCGCAGCAACAGGATACGCAGCACCAGCGAGGTGGACTTGCCAGCGCCGGCGCCGGCGATCACGCAGGTGGACGGCGTGTCGCTGAAGATCATCTTCCACTGCGCTGCGCTGGGCTGGGCGTGGGCCGGCAGGCGCGCAGCGACGTCGGCCTTGAAGCGCTTCTTCAGCTCGGGGGTCAGCGGCAGGCGCCAGTCGTCGAACAGGGCATCGTCCAGCCCCGGCACGCCGTGGGCATCCGGGCGCGTATCGCGGATCACCAGCACCTGGCGCCCGGCCTCGAAACCGTCCACGCGCCCTTCTTCATAGCCTTCACGCAGCCCGTCGGCATGCCCGGTGCGCTGGCCGTTGGCATGGCCCTGGAACCACGAATCGCGGTGCTGTGCCTGCAACCGGCTCAGGCCAAGGCCCAGCAGGCGTGCGGCCAGACGTCTGACCCAGGGCAGTTGCGCGGGTGGGGTTAGATCCGTGGGTAGCTTGGGACGCTCGTGTGACACACCGACTCCGGCAATCAATTCAATCAGCGGCCATGTTCGCCTTATCACGACCAAATCACCAGCCGAATGCTTTCAGATCAGTGGATTAGGCGACGAAGCGGCGAAACTACCGCAGGTTATATATCGAATATAACGATCATATTTAGCCGATATTTACGCTTTTTTTCGATGTTTATCGAGAGGATCATCAGCGCCATCCACCTGATTACCGAGGACACGAGCATGCTGCAACTGCGCCCCTTCGACACCCTTGGCCACGCCAACCATGGCTGGCTGGATGCCCACCATCACTTCTCCTTTGCCGAATACCACGATCCGCGCCGCATGAACTGGGGCACGCTGCGGGTATGGAACGACGACCTGATCGCCGCCGGCAGCGGGTTCCCGCCGCACCCGCACCGCGACATGGAGATCATCACCTATGTGCGTGAAGGCGCGATCACCCACCAGGACAGCCTGGGCAACAAGGGCCGTACCGAAGCCGGTGACGTGCAGGTGATGAGCGCCGGTACCGGCATCACCCACAGCGAGTACAACGTGGAGGCCGTGGACACGCGGATCTTCCAGATCTGGATTGTGCCCCAGCGTGTGGGCCAGGCGCCGTCGTGGGGCGTGCGGCCGTTTCCCAAGGGCGAGCGCGGCGAAGGGTTCGTGACCCTGGCCAGCGGGCGCGAGGGGGATGAAGGCAGCCTGGGGATCCGCGCCGATGCGCGGCTGGTGGCGGCAACGCTGAAGGCCGGGGAAAGCGCCGAGTACCGCATCGATGCGGGTCGACGGGCCTACCTGGTGCCGGCCAAGGGCGTGATCGAGGTCAATGGCCTGCGCGCCGAGGCCCGCGACGGGGTGGCGGTGGAGGATGAGCAGGTGCTCAGGGTGGTGGCGCTGCAAGACAGCGAGATTGTGCTGGTGGATGTGGCGTAGGTACCGACGTCATCGCGGGTCAAGCCCGCTCCCACAGGGTTTGCGAACGCCGCAAAACCTTGTGGGAGCGGGCTTGACCCGCGAAGCTTTTAGGCGATGGCCGCGTCCACCAGCTCCTGCGCCTCACCCACCAGGCGCTGCAGGTGCGCATCGTCGACGAAGCTCTCCGCATAGATCTTGTAGATGTCTTCGGTGCCCGACGGCCGCGCCGCGAACCAGCCGTTGGCCGTCATCACCTTCAAGCCGCCAATCGCCTGGTCGTTGCCCGGCGCATGGCTGAGAATCTGCTCGATCGGCTCGCCCGCCAGCGTGGTCGACTTGACCTGCTGCGGCGACAGCTTGCCCAACTGGGCCTTCTGCTGCGGCGTGGCCTTGGCATCCACCCGGGTGGAGAACGGCCTGCCCAGCGCCTCGGTCAGCGCCTCGTATGCCTGGCTTGGGTCGCGCCCGGTACGGGCGGTCATCTCTGCCGCCAGCAGCGACGGGATCAGGCCGTCCTTGTCGGTGCTCCACACCGTGCCGTCCTTGCGCAGGAACGAGGCGCCGGCGCTCTCCTCCCCGCCAAAGCCCAGCGAACCGTCGAACAGGCCATCGGCGAAATACTTGAAGCCCACCGGCACTTCGTACAGGCGACGCCCCAGGCGTGCCGCCACGCGGTCGATCATGCCGCTGCTGACCACGGTCTTGCCCACGGCCGCATCGGCGCGCCATTGCGGGCGGTTCTGGAACAGGTAGTCGATGGACACCGCCAGGTAGTTGTTCGGCGCCAGCAGGCCGCCTGACGGGGTGACGATGCCGTGGCGGTCATGGTCGGGGTCGCAGCCGAACGCCACGTCGAACCGATCGCGCAGGCCGATCAGGCCCTGCATGGCGTAAGGCGAGGACGGGTCCATGCGGATCTGGCCGTCCCAGTCCACGCACATGAAGCGGAACGTGGGGTCGACCTCGGTGTTGACCACGTCCAGGTCGAGCTTGTAGTGCTCGGCAATCGCCGACCAGTAACGCACCCCGGCGCCGCCCAGCGGGTCGACACCCAGGCGCAGGCCCGCACCACGAATCACATCGAAATCAATCACATTGACCAGTCGCTGACGTAACTGCCCAGGTAGTCGTGACGGTGCGTGGTGCTGGCCTTGAGGGCCTGTGCATGGCCCATGCGCTGCACGCCCTTGAGGCCGTCGGCCAGCAGTTGGTTGGCCTTGGCCTCGATCCACTTGGTCACGTCGCTGTCGGCCGGGCCGCCATTGGGCGGGTTGTACTTGAAGCCGCCACTTTGCGGCGGGTTGTGCGACGGGGTGATCACGATGCCGTCGGCCAGGCCACGGCTGCGGCCACGGTTGTAGCAGATGATGGCGTGGGAGATGGCCGGGGTCGGGGTGTACTCGTCATCCTTGGCCAGCATCACCTCGACGCCGTTGGCTGCCAGCACCTCCAGTGCGGTAGCCGCCGCCGGGGTCGACAGCGCATGGGTGTCGATGCCGATGAACAGCGGCCCGTCGATGCCCTGCGCCTTGCGGTACAGGCAGATGGCCTGGCTGATGGCGAGCACGTGCGCTTCGTTGAAGCCCAGGTCCACGGAGCTGCCGCGGTGCCCCGACGTGCCAAAGGCAACGCGCTGGGTGGCGACGCCTGCATCGGGCTGGCCGGTGTAGTACGCGGTCAGCAGCTGGGGGATATCGACCAGCACGGAGGCTGGCGCCGGTTTACCCGCCAAGGGACTGAGCTTCATGCAAAACCTCAAGTAAAGATGTACAGGGTGATGAAAATACGCAGTTTACTGGCACTTCGACCACAACGCGACGGCGGCGATCCCGCCCGCCGCGACTATTTGTACTGCGGTGCCCACCAGCCGGGAAACATCCGCTGCACCCGGGGCTCGGCAAAACGGTCGTCGATCAGCATGACCACACCGCGATCTTCAGTGCCACGTATCACCCGCCCGGCCGCCTGGATCACCTTCTGCACGCCGGGGTACAGGTAGGTGTAGTCGAAGCCCGCGTCGAACAGAGCGCCCATGCGCAGCTTGAGCTGTTCGTTCACCGGGTTGACCTGGGGCAGCCCCAGGGTGGCAACGAAGGCGCCGATCAGCCGGGTGCCCGGCAGGTCGACCCCTTCGCCGAACGCCCCGCCCAGCACGGCGAAGCCCACGCCCTGCCCGTCTTCGACAAAGCGTTCGAGAAAGCCCTTGCGCTGCGCCTCGTCCATGCCGGGCGACTGCGACCATTGCACGATGTGCGGGTAGCGCTCGGCCAGCAGCCGCGCCACCTGCTGCTGGTAGTCGAAGCTGCTGAAGAACGCCAGGTAGTTGCCCGGCTGGAGGCGGTACTGCTCGGCGATCAGTTCCACGATCGGCGCCAGTGACGCCTGCCGGTGCTGGAAACGCGTCGACACGCTGCTGATCACGCGCACCTGCAACTGCTCGGCGGCAAACGGCGAGGCCACATCCAGCCACGCGGTGTCGGCCGGCAGACCGAGCAGGTCGGCGTAGTAATGGCGTGGGCTGAGGGTGGCGGAAAACAGCGTGACGCTGCGCGCAGCGGCCATGCGCGGGCCGATCAGCGGCGCCGGCACCACGTTGCGCAGGCACAGGGTGGACAGGCTGCGCCGGCCCGGGCCGTCGCGCTTGCTGATGTCGAACACGAAATGCTCGTCGAACACCTCGCACAGGCGCAGGAACTGCGAAGCCTGAAAGAAGAGCTGCAACAGCGGCCCTTCGACGCCGGCAGGCTGCTGGTTCATGCTGTCCTGCACATGGCTGACAAAACGCTGCAGCGCCTTGAGAAAGGCCTCGGGCAACTGGCCGGTGGCGCGGTAGGGAACGTCCTGGTCCTTGTGCACGGCGTTCCAGGCCCGGTCAAGGCGCTGCAAGGCATTGGCCATGCCTGCCGGGGGATCACGCCGCAGGGCCTTCAATTGCCATTGATCGAGGCTCACGCTGTACATCTGGCGTGCACGCTCCACCAGGTTGTGCGCCTCGTCCACCAGCACCGCCACCCGCCACTGGTCGAGCTGGGCCAGGCCGAACAGCAAGGCGCTCTGGTCGAAGTAGTAGTTGTAGTCGCCCACCAGCACATCCACCCAGCGCGCCATCTCCTGCCCCAGGTAGTACGGGCACACCTGGTGCGCCAGGGCTACCTCGCGCAGGCGGGCCTGGTCCAGCACCGGCTGCTGCGCGGCGGCCTGGCGGGCGGCGGGCAAGCGGTCGTAGAAACCCTTGGCCAACGGGCAGGCTTCGCCGTGGCAGGCGGTGCCGGGAAACTCGCAGGCCTTTTCCCGTGCCACCAGTTCCAGGCTACGCAAGGCCAGCTCGGGGCTGCTGTGCATGACCCGCTGCACGGCCTCCAGCGCCAGCGCCCGCCCCGGCGTCTTGGCGGTCAGGAACAGCACCTTGTCCAGTTGCTGCGGCACCATCGCCTTGAGCAACGGGAACAGCGTGCCCAGCGTCTTGCCGATGCCGGTGGTGGCCTGGGCCATCAGGCAGCGGCCGGTGCTTACCGCCTTGTACACGGTTTCGGCCAGCTCGCGCTGCCCGATACGAAAGCTGGCGTGGGGGAACGCGAGCGCCTGCAGGCCGCTGTTGCGCAAGGCCTGGCGTTGCATCTGCTGCTGGGCCCAGCGCAGGAACAGCGTGCACTGGGCGATGAAGAACTGCTCGAGTTCGGCGGCGGTATGGCGGGCCTCCACCAGGGTTTCTCGGTCGCTGTCCACGTCCAGGTACACCAGCGCCAGGTTCACCTCGGCCAGTTCTCGCTGCTGGCACAGCAGCCAGCCATACACCCTGGCCTGTGCCCAGTGCAGTTGGCGGTGGTTGTCGGGCTGGCTGGCCAGGTCGCCGCGGTAGGTCTTGATCTCTTCCAGGCGGTTGAGCGCCGGGTTGTAGCCGTCGGCGCGCCCGCGTACCTGCAACTGCTCGAACTGCCCCTCCAGCGCCACCTCCGACTCATAGCCCCGACCCCGGCGCGTGACCACCGTGCGGTGGCCGGTGATGCCCTCCTGGGCCGAGGGCGACGGGGTGAAGCGCAGGTCCAGGTCACCGACCTTGGCGGTGAACTCGCACAGCGCACGCACCGCTACCTTGTAGCTCATGCTGCCGGCTGTGCCCACTGCACGTGGCACACCTCGACGGGCAGGCCGTGCTCGGTGCAGAAGGCGATCCAGCGCAGCTGGTTGTCCTGCAGGCGATCGCCCGGGCCCTTCACTTCGATCATGCGGTAGCGCCGTTGCCCGGGCCAGAACTGGATCAGGTCCGGCATGCCGGCGCGGTTGGCCTGGATATCCTCCAGCAGGCGCTCGAAGCAGCGCTTGAGGTGCGCCGCCGGCAGGCAGTCCAGGGCCTGCTGCAACAGCGTGGCATCCAGCAGTTCCCAGTACACGAAGGGTGATTGCAGGCCGTGCTTGGCCTGGTAGTTGGCCAGGATGGTGTGGCGGTAGCGCTCATCGTCCAGCTGCCCCAGGCAGGCGGCAAAATGCTCGGCGCGGCGCGCCTGGAAGCCGGCATCGTGCAGGTCCAGCGGGCCGCTCTGGAACGGGTGGAAGAACGCGCCGGGCACGGGCGCGAAGATGGCTTCCCAGCACAGCAGCCCGAACAGGCTGTTGAACAGGGTGTTCTCGACGTAGTGCACCGGCCCGTCATCGGCCGCCAGGTGCACCTGCACCGCCTGCTCCACGCCAAGCGTCGACAGATCGACAGGCAGGCACAGGTCCAGCCGGCTGATCGCTGCCGGGGCGCGCCGACGCTGTGGCGGGCCGCCCAGCTTGCGCTGCAGGCGGGGCAAGATGCGCGCCAGCGCCTGGACCTCCAGCGCGTTGGCCGGTTTGGCGCCCACTACGCTGGCAAGCTCCAGGGCGGCGGCATGATCGGCGCTGCGCTCCAGCACGCGGATATGCCGGATGCGTGCCTGAGGGTGGTTGCTGCGGGGGTAGATGTTCAGGGCCTGGGCCCAGTCGCCGCTGCGCTCGCAATGCTGGCCAAGCTGGAACAGCAACCTGGCGCGGCGCCGTTCCAGCCACGGGTTGCTCGGCTGCAGGCCGTCCAGCAGTGCCAGCACCTGCTCGACCGGCTGCCCGGCCTCGAGCTGCTCGGCACAGGTGTGCAGGGCCAGGCACAGGTCGATATCGGCGCGCTCGCGCAGCGCCCGGGAATCCTCGCCGAACGCGACCTGCTCGTAGCGCAGCAGGCCAAGGTCGGCGAGCACGAACTCCGACCAGTCCTGGTGCAGGTTGCCGAAAAACAGCAGACGCAGACGATCGCACAGCGCCTGCAGGTGCAGCACGTACACCGGTTCGTCGAATTCGGGCCACCACTGACGCAGGGGCCTGGCCTCGGCATACAGCGCCGACAACTGTTCGAGCAGTTCGCCCTTGGCAGCCCGCGGGCGCTCCAGCACGTCGGCGAAACAGCGGGCGATTTCGTCCTTGCGCAGCAACTGGAACAGGTGGTCCAGGCCCAGGCTCGGCTGGTCGTCGAGCCAGCCCAGCGCCACCAGCGGCGCGGCGGCAGGCTCGATTGCGCCGATTTCCAGGTAGGTCAGCTTGCTGGCGCGAAACATCACACCCTTGCGCATCACCATGCGTACCAGCAGGGCCTGGGAGGCCTGGCCCAGCGTCGCGAACTGTTGAATGAAGGCGTGTTCGTGTTCATCGAGCAGGTCGGCGTAGCGCAGTTGCACCCAGGCCAGTACCTGCTGAAAGTTGCACAGGTAATAGAACGGGTCGGCGACGGAATGGGCGATCACGGAGCGGGTAACCAGCAGAAGGAATCCACTGGTTATACATACAGACAGGCGAGCTTGGCAACCTCAGCGGATCAATGGCGCAACCGGCCCGGATCGCTGTCGCGGGCCCGCGCCAGCAGCGAACGTCCACCGGTGGCCGCTTCGCTTTCGCGCTGGTAGAGCATCTGCAGCGTGCTCAGGGGCAAGCCGCTGATATCCTCCAGCCATTGCACCATGGGCTGTGGCGAGGGTACGCCCTTGAGTGCCTTGTGCAGGTAGGGCAGCGCCGCCTGCATGCCGGGGTGCCGCGCCTGTACGAAGCGCTCCAGGTTGCGCCCGCGGTCGACGAAGGGCGCGAACAGCAGGCAGGCCAGCTGTTCTTCGTTCAGGTTGTAGCCCTGCAGGGCGAAGTCGTCTGCCAGGCGGCGGCGCTGGCCGTGGCGCTCGCGGTCTTGCCAGGTTTCCATGGCCAGTGCCTGCAGCGCCGCCGGCACCGGTTTGCGCCGCAGCTGGGCCTTGACCTGCTGCAGGTGCTCGGCAATGCCCAGCGCATAGTCCTGCCCCTGCACCCACTGCGCGCGCAGCCCGGCAAGGTGTGCCATCAGCAACGGGTTGGCACAGGCCGACTGGCTGAACCCCAGGGCCAGCTCGTCATAGCGAAACCTGAGAAATTCGAGCAGCAGCACGCTCTGCCCCTGCTGGCTGTCCTGCAGCAGGTCGGCGATGTCGATGAAGCGCGGGATACGGCGGGGGCCCGGGACCTGCCGAAGGGGCTCGGCTGGCAGCCCCAGCACCTCGTTGAGGTAGATGCGGCGCAGTTGGCCAAGGCCCTGCAACAGGGCGCCAGGGTGTGAGTGGGCCGGCCTTGCACTGCTCAACCCGGCCTCGCGCATCATGCGGCGGCCCCACGCCAGGTAGCGTTTGCGCTCGGGCATCGGGTCGGCGTTGATCAATGCGTCCACCCCGCCCTCCCAGCCCATGCCCTGGCGGTAGAGTTCGGCCAGCGCCAGGTAGAAGCGATTGCAGAACATCGGCCGCACCTGGCCGGCGGTCAGGTGCCCGGCAACCAGGGTGTCGAAGCGCTCGACCTGCTGCTGACGCGGCGACAGCGGCTTGAGTGCATCGAAGTGCTGGAGGCCGCCGTCGTCCAGCACCAGCAGCTCGACCCGCAGGTCGTCATGCAGCACCAGCGCCGAGTAGCCACGCTCGATGTTCTCGATCACCGCCGTCGACATGCCCACATGGCGGGCGGTGACCACGCGCAGCTCGAAGGTGGCCGGCGCACGCGCCGCAATGCTCAACTGCGCGGCGCGCAGAAACGCCAGGGCGAAGGAGCTGTCCTTGCCGCCGCCATGGGCCAGCATCACCTTGAAGTCGCCTATGCGCTCGATCCCGCCGGCGGCCACCAGCATGCGCTGGATAAGCAATTGCAGCGACGCGCGCTGGCCCTGGGTAAGGCACTCGAGCAGTCGCTGCAAGACCTGCTGGTAAATGTGAGTCATGGCTTGATCGTGGAGGGTACTCATGGTGTATACCTGATTCGATAACGACTGCCGGCAGCCGGAAGTTACCCGATGCGGGTAACAGGACATCGTTGCGTAACAACGGCAAAGTGAATTAAAAAAAGAATGATGGTCTTAGGATGTTTCTTACAACTTCCTACGATTATTCCGACTCAGGTCGAAACAGCATCGCCCGATGACCACCCTTGCCCCGGACAGCGCCCCCCGGCGCGTTGCGTGCGAGGGCCCCACCTCCATGAACAGTACAGCTGGCACACCATATCTCGCTCCTTGAGATGATTGATGGTTGGATGAACAGCGCCGCCTTAGGCACGACAGTGCCCGACGCCCATAGGAAACAGCAGCCCTTCCACGCGAAGATGTAATTTTACGGACACCGGAAAGTCTTTATTCCCACGCCCACAACATAACGCAAGCGCCGTACTTAGTCCGCACAAGTTAAATAGGAAACATCTGAAACTTTAATAAGAAATTTCCACAAAAAAGCCCGAGACTCGGCTCGGGCTTGGCGTGTCGCGCAGCCTGTCAGGCGTCAGGCAGCACCAGTACCACGCGGCCTCCACACGGGCACTCGTCCATGTGGCGGTGTGCGGCAACGACTTCGTCGAACGGGTAGGCCTTGATGATGTGTGGCAATACCTGGCGGTCGGCGGTGAACTGGTTGATATCGCGCAGTGCGCGCTGCAGCGCCACCTGGTCCTGGGTGATGCCCAGCTCCGGCTTGCCGGTGAAGTTGCTCACGCAGTGCACGAAGAACTGGATGTTCTTCTGGAACGCCGCACAGGCCGGGAATGGCGTCTGGTTGCCGCCCTGCAGGCCGTACAGCACCAGGCTGCCGCGTGGCGCCAGCACATCGCCCAGCAATGACATCTGCGGGCCGCCCAGGCCATCGAGCACCATGTCCACGCCACGGTTGTCGGTGTACTTGTTGATCTGCATGAGCAGGTCCTGCTCTTCGGTCACGATGACCTTCTCTGCCCCCAGCTTGAGCAGGTTGTCGCGCTCGGCGCTGTCCTTGGTGGCGGCGATCACCTTCAGGCCCAGGGCCTTGCCCAACTGCACGAAGGCCGGCCCGGCGCAGTGGCTGGCGTCGGTGACCAGGGCGGTCTGCCCGGCCTTGGCCCGCGCCAGGTCGACATAGGCGAAATAGGCGATCAGCAGCGGCGTGTAGTGCACGCTGGCCTCGATCGGGCTGAGGATATCGGGGTAGCGGGTCAGTGCATTACGCGGCAGCACGATGACCTCGCCATACACCGGGTGCTCGTTGGGGCTGGTGGCCGGAAAGCTGGCGACCTTGTCGCCGATGGCCAGGTCGTCGACGCCGGCGCCGAGGGCGGTCACCACACCGGCCATTTCGTGGCCGATGCCGGCTGGCAGGCGCGCATGGGACGGCGCCAGGTTCTGCCGCCACAGCACGTCGTACCAACTGATGCCGATAGCCTGCACCCGCACCTGTACTTCACCGGCAGCCGGTTGCGGCGTGGCCACGTCCTCGCACTTGAGCACCTCGGCCTGGCCGAATTTGTGAAAACGGATCATGCGGGACATCGCAAACCTCGCCTAGTGAACCTCTAATACCCGCAACTCTATCGGGGCTATAGCGGTTAGACCATCAGTGGCCATTAATAGTCAACATGCCTGTCATTGATTGGTGATAGCGCCTGCTGCGCAATTTATGCGGTGCAGGGTACCGTCTTTGCCCTTAAGATTCACCCCTGCCCCGACCAGACCTATGAAGCGAAGCCGATGAACCGTAACGACTTGCGTCGCGTCGACCTGAACCTGCTGATCGTGTTCGAGACCTTGATGCACGAGCGCAGCGTCACCCGCGCCGCGGAAAAACTGTTCCTCGGCCAGCCGGCCATCAGTGCGGCGCTGTCGCGCCTGCGCAGCCTGTTCGACGACCCGCTGTTCGTGCGTACCGGGCGCAGCATGGAGCCCTCGGCGCGGGCGGTGGAGATCTTCGCCCTGCTCTCCCCCGCGCTGGACTCCATCTCCACGGCGGTAAGCCGCGCTGCCGACTTCGACCCGGCCACCAGCACGGCGGTGTTTCGCATCGGCCTCTCCGACGACGCCGAGTTCGCCTTGCTGCCGCAACTGCTCAAACGTGTGCGCGCCGAGGCGCCGGGCATCGTGCTGGTGGTGCGCCGGGTCAACTACCTGCTGATGCCCTCGCTGCTGGCGTCGGGTGAAATCTCGGTGGGCGTGAGCTGGACCAGCGACCTGCCGGCCAACGCCAAGCGCAAGGTGCTGCGTCGCAGCAGGCCCAAGGTGCTGCGTGCCGACAGCAAGCCGGGCAGCCTCAGCCTGGATGAGTTCTGCGCACGCCCGCATGCCCTGGTGTCGTTTGCCGGCGACCTGAGCGGGTTCATGGACGAGATTCTCGAGAAGCTGGGGCGCAAGCGCCATGTGGTGCTGGCCGTGCCGCAGTTCAACGGCCTGGGCAGCCTGCTGACCGGCACCGACATCCTCGCCACGGTGCCGGACTACACCGCCGAGCAGCTGACCGCCGCCGGCGGCCTGCGCGCCGAAGACCCGCCGCTGGAGGTGCAGAGCTTCGAGCTGCATATGGCGTGGCGCGGGTCGCAGGACAATGATCCGGGGGAGCGGTGGTTGCGGTCGCGGATTCAGATGTTTTTTGGGGATCCTGAGAGTCTTTAGGGGCTTAGCGCATGCTTGTTAGCTGATCATTTCTGCCTTTTCCTAGCCTCGAAGAGCCATTTACTTCCAGCTAATTGCTACATTTGGGGCATATTTGAGGGCATGCTTTGGATGGTTCGAAAAGGATGCCCCCAGCCGTCATTGTTGTCCTGTAGAGGCGGCTCGCAAACTGCCAAGCGTCTGGGCAATATCCTGACCAGCACACCATCGCGATGACAGTCTGCATTCATCGCCGCAACGGAGAAAAGCATGGCGCGCTAGCCTGCAAATTCGCCAACACCTTCTCATACTCCAAATCTCCCTCAGCCTCTCGTGCAGGGATCACCTCGCCATGTAACTGAGCACGCAGGTCATCCCAACGCTCCAATAAAACCTGCCAGTTATATTCATCGTAGGTCCCTCGAAAGATCACCGGATGCACATCAATGCGTGGTAGCTCCGCCGCTGGAACATCTCGCTCCAATTCTTCGTCCAGTTGGCGACTCCAGTGACTGCCCACCCGGTCAACCCGGCCTATCTGCTGCTCAACCACACCGGGGTTCCATTCTGGGTGCATGAGGATCACGGTGCGGCAGGCCAGGTGCAGGTTGAGACCTTCGCGACCGACGGCGGACTGGGCCACCAACACCCGAGGGAAGCTGTCGGAACGATTGAAGGCCATCTGCAACAGCCGGCGGGTGGACTGCTCGGTGCCGCCATACATCAAGCGGGCGAAGCCACCCTCTTGATGGGCATATTCATCCTGCAGGCGGGCGAGGAGCGGCTCCCATTGCACGGCCACTTCGTCTTGGGCGACGTCGCTGTCGTCCGCGTACCTGTCGCTGGCGGCCTCCAGCAACTGACGAAAGGCCGCGCAGACTTGCTCGGGGGTCGGTGATCCGGCCGGATCGCCGGTCAGGTCGAGGATCGCCCGGGTGAACAGCGCCACGGGATGCTTCTCGGCCGCGTCAGCCAGGTCCTTGTTGAGTTCGGCGTCCCTGAGGCATCCGAACATAGCCCGGGGCACTTGCTCGTGTTCGCCCAGCCCCGCATCCAGCCACTCCAGCAGGCGTCGGCGTAGTTGCTCGCGGCGCGAGCCCTGGCTGTTGTACTGGCGAGCCAGCAATTCAGGGATCGCGGCAAGGTCCAGGGGCGACTGCAACTGGCGATGGGCAACCTGTACCGCGGCCCACTCGGAATGATCATCGGTGTCATCGGCGCGGATAACGCTCTGCGGCCAGTACACCCCGGCGTCCAGCCTGCGCAGCATTTCCCGGGCGTTGAGCAGGCGTACCAGGACGCGCATGGGCGCGGTGAAACGCCCGAACACCAGGACCTTCTCCTTGCGCTCGTGCACCGCTTCGATGGCGCTGATCGTGGCCAGGATCGCCGGATGCTCGAACAGGTGATGAGGGCTCTGGAACGCTTGGGCAGCGCTCTTCAACCACCATTGCACGCGCTGCTGGCGCTTTTCATCGAGCGGATTGAGCGGCTGGTCCGGCGTCGATGCGGACGGTTCCACAGGTTCATCAATCTGCCCGAGCAGGTCGGCGATCCCGTGACCGTTGGCCAGGGTCAAGCGCAGGCGCTTGGCCGTGGCGTTTTCCTCCAGTCGCGACGCCACCGAGAGCGCCTCGGTCGCGCACACCGCCTGGCGCCAGGGCAGCGCCAGGCGCTGAACATCCACGCTGACCGGCTCGCGGGTATTGCGATGGCTCTCCCCACGGGTGCGTTCGGTGAAGCGCAGGACGTCGGCGTCTTCGCGCTTGTCCCGGCGCAGCAGATAGGGACGGAGCATGGTCTGGAAGGCGCTGGCCGCGGTCTCGTAACGATGCCGTGCGGCGTCACTCGAACGCCAATGGATGCGCAGGTGACGGATGGCCTGGTCAAAGTCGTCGATCACCGGCTGAAGCCGGTCGCACACGGCCTCGTCCAGCCCCAGCCGCTGGAAGGTCTGCCGCCATTGCTGGACGTTCAATTCCACGGGGGTTGCGGTCAGGCACAGGCGTCGGCAATCCGGCGCGCCGCAGAGCATGCCGAGCAAACGGCTGAGGCCACCGCCGCTGCCGCGACCTTTATGGGCTTCGTCGATCACCACCAAGTCGAACGTGCCCAGGCCAATCCCGACGGTCTGCTCCAGCCAGCTTCGATAGAGGCTGCCGTTGCCGTAGTCGGTGTAGACCTCCGGGTGGGGCCAGGGGTGCTGTGCAGTGACATCGCTCAACCAGGCACTGGCAGGTTGGCGGGGATTGTCCCTGAGTGCGTTGACGATACTGGCTGCGGTATTGGTGACCCACTTATCGTATTTACCCGAGTGCAGATAACCGTTCGGATACCGGCTTCCGGTTGCCTTGCGCCACTGCGCAAACACCTCGGGCACCAGCTCCCTGCGCCAACGCTGGGTGCCCTCTCCAAGGCGCCAATTGGCGAAAGCATGGGACAGCAGCACGGTTGGCACCTCGAACCACGGGGTCTGCTCGCTGGCCTCTGCGGCCCCCCAGGCTTCGAAATAACCCAGCAACCCGCGAAGCATGGGGGGCACGCTGACGCCGCCGCGTTTCAACTCGTCCTGCCACTGATAGCCCAGTCCCGGCGGCGCGATGATTGCGGCACGGCCTCCAGCCTCGTTGACCGCACCAATTAGCTCGACGGCGATACGGGTCTTGCCCATGCCCACTTCGTCGGCCAGCACGACACCGTGTTCGCCGATGCGCTCGGCCAGCGCCAGCACGCTGGCGCACTGGCCCTTGTTCAGGTGCGCAGCCGCCTCACCCTTTTCCCACGCCAATTGCTCCTGCTCCGCCACCCGCCTACGCAGGGCCGCCGAAACCTTCGCCCAGCTGAAATCCGTCCGTGTCATATCGCAGCTCCCAGAGGAAATGCACTGCCGAGCTTCCAATGAGCTTCGATGGTGCTTAGTGCCGTCTCGTAGCGCTGGCCTTCCGGCCCATCCGCCGTTTCCGCAAACCCTGGCCTGAATGCCGGTTGGCGCAGCGCGTGGAGAGGATTGAGCTCAAGGGCCAGGAACTGCTGCAACAGCTCGCAGCCGGCAGCCTGGCTGAGGGACTGCTCCAGGCGGGCACACCACAGTGGCCAGTCCCGAGGCTCCAGGGCCGTCTGTTTTGCGGCGATGCTTTCGATCAGTTCCATCATCTGCCGGATCGGATAGCGCGCAGCCTCCCCCGCAGATGCTCGGCTGCCCTGCCGGTCAGGCGAGTCCTGGGAGGGATCGAACGCATTGGGCAGTTCGTCTTCCCCGGGGGTGTGGGGGAATCCGTCGAGCTGCAGCCAAGCATCCTCCAGGCTGATGTCCGGCAAGCCGGTGGCGGCCAAACGGCCGAATCCGTCGAGTACCGGTACCACGGCAGTACGGGTAGCCCCGGCGTCCTGCCATGCCATCCGCACCTGCCGCGGTCGCGACCCGGACCAGACGAAGCCCTGCCCCTCGACCCAGGCACACGACTGCTCCGACGTGTCCAGCAGCGAGCAAGCCGGCTGCGCAAGCTCGTCGGCGCTCAACCAGCCGTGCTCCGGCGTCTCAGCATCCCGCCAGACCAGATAGGCGACAGGGGCCGCGGCGAATACCTCATCGCCCACTTCGAGGTCCTGGCCCTGACGCAGGTTTTCGGGGACACACTCCTGCTCCCGTTGGATCGGTAGTCGATAGCCGATCGCTTGCGGGTCGGCGACAGCCGTCTTCGCCGGATACCAGTTCATCGGTTCAGGAGCGAAGACCACTCCGGCCTCCAGGTTGCCCTTCAAGCGCCCCATCTGCAGGGTGAAGCCCTGTCGGGTCAGGTTGCCCGAGCCAAGGTAAAGCCACGGGCTGGCGGTTTTTCCCGAGTGGCCGACCTCGCTGGCGCTGAAGATGAACTTGGCGTGCAAGGTGCGCTGGGGCTGCTCAGCAAACCAGGCCGGCTGGGCCGCAGGTTTTACGCTGATGCCTGCCGCCTTCAATCCTGGGACGGCATCAGCGATGCCCTGACAACTCGCCTCGTTGACGAAAAGGTCCACGCAACTGCTCGTCGTCAATAGACGGGGCTCGCCCTCTTCACCGCGCAGGCGTCGGACGATGCTCAGCGGGACCGATGACTGCTCGACGGCCAGGGACGATTCATAAAAACCCGAGCCCATGGCCAAATAGTTGCGCGCGCTGCCACGGCCCGAGGCATGCAGTACCTTGGCTGACAACTGGTCGAGTAGGGACTTGTTGCGGTTATCGAAGAAGCGCGGGGTCAGGTTGGCTGCACAGGGCTTGACCAGCTTGAGCAGACACTTGTCCAGTTGCTCTACGACGTCTTTCGTATCCGAATTAGCCTGCAGCGCCCGCCCGTCGTAACGGCTGCGAAGCCAGCCCAGCAGTCCCCAGGCGCTGCTGATGTCCGCACACACCTGCCGAGTGGCGTCGGACGGCGACGACAGGTCATCGCTGTGCAAATCCAGGCACCAGACCAGGTCGAGGCTCTGTTCCAGGGTCTGTCGCGTCCAGTTACCGGTGGACACCAGCAGGCGCAGGCACCAGGCACCGCTGGTGTCCGTGCTGCGAAACGCCAGCAGCGCCACCTTGGCGTGCATCAGGTTGAACGGCAGCTTGCCGTTGGCCCACGGCAAGTGCAGCAGGCCCGGCACCCCGATGGGGTCGATCTGGCCCGCACGCGGGTCCAGCATCAGCGCCAGAAGCGTCTGCCCGGCATAGGCACGCTGATTGGCCTGCTGGTAGGTGAAGCGTTCAAGGGCCTCATTGAGGAAACCCTCGTCTGCGGAAAAGCCGCACAGCCAGCCGAACTGACCGGTGAAACCCTCCGGTACCTCGAAGTGCCGAACGAGAGAAGCAGGTACCTGGTTCATAGATTCACCTCTTCGATGGCTGTGCTCGGGTTCGCTGAAGTGCTGACCTGCGCCAGGCCCTGGAGATCCAGGTCCAGACACCGCAGGCGCTCAACACGGTGGGAGATCCAGGCGGGCAGCGCTGCATGGGCTGGCACCTCGGAAACCTCGTCGGTCACCCGGTCGCCGTCGATTGGCGCGCCCTGGTGCAGGAATGCAGCGCCGGGCACAACCTCCCGGCCGCGCAGACGCAACACCCGGTCGTCGCGGCGGACCAGGTGGGTCAGCAGGCTCGCATCGTCGGGGTCCGCGCATTCGCGGCAGAAGGCCTCGGCCACGGTGATTGTCCGTTGCGCCATTGGGTTTTCAAGGAACAGGCGGGCCAGTTGCCGCAGGTGATCCAGGCGCGTGGCGATACGCTCGGGCAGGACATTGTCCAACCTGAAGCGCAGCGTGCTCAGTACTGCCAGATGCTGCTCCAGCGCGTTGAGCACATCGTAGGCCGCATCCTGGACCTGGAAGAACAACGCGCCGTAGTGCAGGTCGTTCCAGTGCTCGGGGTCGATGGCATCAGGTCGCAGGCGCCAGTCGAACCCCTGCGCCGGCTCGGCGTGACGGGCGGCCAGCCAGCGACGGATAGCGACGCGGCGTTCACCCCCGTCTGCACCGCTGTCGATACGCCGCGACAGCAGCGCACAGGCGGCTGCGGGCAACCCGTGCAGCGGTGAAAGCAGCTTCCGGACACCGGGCTTCAGGTCACCCACCGCGCGGCCTCTCAGCGCCCATTGCACCAGGGTCTCCAGCAGCGCGCCGTCATCCTCGCTGCTGGCATTGATGAACTCACGGCCGAAGTCCGTGCAGGCGAAGGCATTGAAGCGCTCGCCCTGGGCATGCACCAGCCCAAGGGCCAGCAAGGCCTGGCCGGAGCCCATGCGCATCGGCTGGCTGACATAGAAGCCGGGCTTGCACAGGGTCTTGAAGTCGAAACCGGCCTTGCCGCGCAGCTTCTCCGAGCCGCGCACCCGGCTATCACCCTGGCCGTTGTCATGGGTGAGCGCGAAGTAACAGCCCAAGGCTTCGACGGCATTGGCCACGGCGATGTTCGAGTGCGTCATTCCGTGCCGGCGCAGGGCCTGGGCCAGGGCTACACCCAGGGTCGCCAACAGCAATTGCTTGGCGTACCAGACAGCGCCCATGCCGGGCACGGCCCGCTCGTTGTACTCGCGAACCGCCGCGCCGATATCGAGCGTGCGGGTCCGTCGCTCGCTGCCCGTGTGATCCGGGCCACACAGCCCCCAGGTCATGTTCATGACGCCATCCTCTTCATCCGTGAAAGATCGGTATTCGTGCTGGCACAAGGCCGCCGACAATAGCAAAATGCCGCAATCGCAACCAGACCGCAGGGAGGCCCACGTCATGACCGGCTGCAGCCGCTGCGTTCCCCTGCGCTCATCAACGTATTTGATATACGCAAGGATTCGTGTCGACCATGCTGAGCACCCAGCGCACCTACCTCGCCTACCTGAAATCCATCCCGCCACTGCTGGCCGAAACCTCAATCCGAGTCGACGAGGTGACGACGCTGCAGGACGACATCCAGCACACCGAACTGCTGGTACCGGTCATCGGTGCCTACAGCGCGGGTAAAAGCAGCCTGCTCAATGCGTTTCTTGGCGAGAACGTGCTAGGCGTGGGCCTGGCGCCGGAGACCGAGCTGGCCACCGAGTTGCGCTACTCCAGCGCCCCTCATCTGCTGGCGGTCCGCGCCGATGGCAGCAGCGAGCGCCTGGCCGTCGAAGACCTTGCCACGATCAAGACCCGGGCCGGCGAGTTCACCCACCTCCAGTTGTACCTCGACAACCCGCGCCTCAAGGCCCTGCCCTCGCTGGTATTGGTAGACATGCCGGGCTTCGGCTCCTCCCTGGGCAACCACAACAAGGCGATCGCCTATTACCTGCCGCGCGGCGTGCACTTCATCGTGGTGACCAGCGTCGAGGACGGCAACATCACCCAGTCGATGCTGCGGCAGTTGGACGATCTGCAGACCTATGGCCGGGATTTCACCTTCCTGCTGAACAAGGTCAACCTGCGCGCCGACGATGACGTGCAGGACGTCGCCGAGCTTATCGACGAGCAGATCAGCCTCAACTTCGCCGACACCCGCCCCCTGGTACGCATCGGCCTCGACGGCGACAAGCGCCTGGGCGAAGTGCTGGCCGGCCTGCAACCCGAGGAAATCGTCCGCCAGGTCTTCGAGGACCGCCTCAAGGACCTGACCCACGGGCTGCTGAATCAGATCAACCTGGCATTGACCGCACTGAAGAAGAACCAGGCCGAAAACGAACATGCCCTGAGCGAACTGACCCGTGGAGTCCGCCAGATCGAACGCAAGCGCGACGGCATTCTGGAAGATCTGCGCGACCGCCAGCTGGACCGGGCCGTCGCCAATTGCCTCGACGTGGTCGGCCGCGAGCTCGACAACGCCCAGTCGGAACTGGTCAATGCCGGCCTGGCGGGGAATCAGGAGGCATTTTCGCGGATCGTCTCCGAAGTCGTTCGGGGCTCGATGACCCGCACCATCAAGGAACAGATGGACCTGCTCAGCCGCACCGTGGTCAGCGACTTTGCGCAAACCGTCGGCGACCTGGGCAAGAGCATGGGGCAGTTCAGCAACGACCCCAACTGGCTGGAACAACTCACAGGCAGGATCAACCGGTCCCTGCAGAAGACCGGGGAGGCGCTGGGGCACTGGAGCCAGTCCCTGGCGGCGCGCAATGGCAACGAACTGGAAAGGCTGAAGCAGGAAACCGGCTGGAAGGAAGGCAACCCGCTGCCCAGGGTGAGCTACCAGGGCCTGGCCACGGTATTGGCGGTCACCACCTCGGTGGTCAATCCGCTGATCGAGCTGGCCATCATCTTCCTTCCGCAGATCCTGTCGTTCTTCAACGAAGGGCGTCAGCGCGATCAACTGCGCCAGAAAGTGACCAACGAGATCATCCCGTCGGTCAAGCGCGAGTTACGGGACCGGCTGCCGGCACTGCTGGCCGAGCAGATGGACGTTCTGGTGACCCAGGTCGGCGCGGAATTCGGCCACGAGATCGGTGAAAAGCAGAAGCTCATCGACGAGCTGGTCACCACCCGCAACCAGGATGCAGAGGCTGCCGGGCATCAGATTGCGCTGTTGAGCAGCGCCCGTGAGCAACTGCAGCAACTCGCCAAGCAAGCCCTCTACGAGCCGGGCCAATGAACGTACAGCACCTCCTGGACCTGAGCCAGCGCCTCCATGAATGGATGGAGAAATACAACCCGGAACTGGAAAAGGACATCGCCCAGTGGCTGCAAAAGCACGCCATCGACCGTCCCGAAGCCCTGGAAAAGGCCTTCGACCAACTGGCCGAGGAAGATCGCCTGCTGCAGATAGGCGTCGTGGGCCGGGTCAAGGCGGGCAAGTCCTCGCTGCTCAATGCGCTGATCTTCGATGGGCACTCGATCCTGCCCAAGGCGGCGACACCGATGACCGCAGCGCTGACCACCCTGACCTACGATGATGCCTTCGGCGCGCAGGTCCAGTTCTACAGCGCCGCCGACCGGGAAAACATCGAGCAAAGCGCCTTGCGCTACGAGCAGCGCCTGCGCGAAGAAAAGGCCCAGGCGTTCGAAACCCTGAGGCAGCGCCGCCTGCGCAGCGGACGCAGCGTCGATGACGAGCAGTTCCATGCCGACGTCGAGAAAACTGCGCAACGTGCCCTCCAGGGCGAACATGCCCTGGTCGCGGCCCATGACCAGTGGCAGCGCATTCGCGGACTAAACATCGACCTCGCGGCCCTCGACAGCGAAGCCCGCCTGCAGGCTGCCGACGCTCAGGCGCTGGCCAGACAGCTGCTCGATTATGTGGGCGCCGGTGGCGAGTACATGCCACTGACCAAGAGCGTGGACATCTTCCTGCCCCTGGACTCGCTGCGTAACCTGCGCATCATCGACACACCGGGCCTGAACGACCCGGTCCAGTCCCGCGAGGAGCGCACCACCGCCCTGCTCAAGCACTGCGACGTGGTGTTCATCGTCAGCCCTGCCGGCCAGTTCCTCAGCGAGCAGGACATCGAGATGATGAGCCGGATCACCCAGAAGGAAGGCGTGCAGGAGCTGGTCCTGATCGCCAGCCAGGTCGATAACCAACTGTATGGCAGCGACACCCGCCAGCCAATCCTGCAGGGCGCCCTGGACAAGATCACCCGGACCCTCGGCACCCATATGGTCGATACCCTGCAACGCTTGAAGGTCCAGCACCCGGAGATCGGTGCGACCTTCGACAGCCTGATCGAGCGCGGTGCCGGCCGGGTCCTGTATACCTCGGGCATCTGCCGCAGCCTGTCGGTGCGCTTCGAGCAGCAGGACGGTTGGGACAGCGGCGAGTGCAAGGCCTGGGAAAACCTGCGGACCCACTACCCCGACTTTTTCACACCCGAGCATGCCGAGCGCTGCCGGGGCAATCTCGACCTGCTGGCCAATACCGAGGCGTTGCTCGCGGTGCTGGAGGAAGTCCGCGAGCAGAAAGCGCGGATCATCCAGGACCGTCGCGAAGAGCTCGTCCGCGCCAAAGCCTCCGCCCTGGAAGCGTTCCGCGCCGACCTGCTGGACTTCACCCAGGCAAAGTACCAGGAAGTGCGCAGCGCCGACATCGATAGCCTCAAGGCCCAGCGGCGCAAGCTGGACAGCTTGATGGAGGTGGGCATCCATGATCTGGATAACGTCCTGGACGACTGCGCAGAGGAGTTTTGCCAAAACCTGAAGCGGGATCTCACCAAGGAGCTCGACGCCGCCTATCGCTCGACGCTCAAGGAGGTCGGAAACTCGGCTGAAGAAGAGACGAAACACGTCACAAGGGTGCGCGACAGCGCCGCGGCAAAAGTCGCCAACTGGATCTGGGGCGGCGGTACCGAAACCCACCAGTACACCGAGTTCAAGCTGTACTGGCTCCAGGTCCGCGAGGGTCTGGAAGAGTTTGCCAAGGGCCTGGGCGGAACCCTGAAGAGCACGAGCAAAACGCTCGCCAAGAAGTTCCGGGAAGATCTGAACAAGGCTTCTACCGCAGTTGCCAGGCGCCACCTGGGCGACGATCTCGACCCGGCGCTGGTCATCCGCACTACCAAAGCCCTGGCGGCGGGTCTGAAACTACCCGTTTTCGAACTCGACACCCGGCAGTTGAACAAACTCAGGGGCACTGGAAGCGTCCTGATGGACGACGAGGCGCGAACGTTCCTGCGGGACGCAAAGGCTCTTCTGGAAGCACTCAAGGGACAGGCCCGGACACAAATCCGCGAGTTCGCAGATGATGTGCCCGACAGGCTACCGGCTTCCTACGGCACCGCATTCTTCCAGGACATGCGCGAACGCATGGAGCAACTGGAACAACAGGTCGACAACGCCCTCATGACCCTGGACCGCCTGCAACGCATGGCCCGGGAGCTGGAAGCGGCATGAAGACCGAACTCTTTTCGCCGGCGCTGATGGAACAGTTGGACAAGCTCGGCCAGTGGTTCATCCGCCATCGTAAGCGATTGCACAACACCGTGGTCGAGTCCCTGCAGGTGGCGGATGATCGGCACGATGCCCTGAGCCGTGAGCATCAGGACACCGTCGGGCACCTGGCGTCGCTGCAGGCCGACCATGCGAAACTGACCGAGCGCCAGGCCAGCACCCGCGCCGAACTGGACGACACCCGACATACCCTGCACGAGACAAAAGGCTCCCTGAAGGACGCCAATACCCGGCATCTCCAGGCGCAACAGACGGCGAAGCTGCGTTTCGACACGTTGTCGGCGCGGCATGCGCAACTGGTCCAGGAGCGCAACAGCCTCGAACAGGCGCGCCAGGCCGTGGAACTGAGCCTCGAAGAGACCCGGAGTGAACTGCAGGTCGGCGTCGAGGCGCTCGACGCGACGACCAGGCGGCACGAGTTGCTGAATCAGGAGCACCACGACGCCCTGGAGCGGCTCGACACGCTGAGCACCGAACACGAGCGCCTGAGCGTAAGACAGGCCGCTACCGCCGCCGAGCTCGACAACACCCGACTGGCACTCGAAGACACACGGCAGTCGCTGGAACACACCCGCCAGGACCTGCAAAATCGCCTGGAAGCACATGACGCCCTGCAACGGACCCTCGAGGACGAACAGCAGCAGCGCGCCCAGTTGATCGACGAATTTAACGCACTACATCAACGCCATGGCGACACCTGGACGCGCTTTCAGCTCATCTCCAGGCTGCTCGCCGCCCGGCCCAGGGACAATGCCGGGCTGGTGCGCTTCAAGGCGTTGCTGAGCAACGAATACATGGCGTTCGCGGACGGCGAATCATCCCTGGCGACAGAAGCCAAGGCAGTCACGATGCTGCAATCGATACAGCAGGAACTGGCCCTGCTGGTCGGCTTCCCGGAAGTTCACCAGCGCACTATCGTCGGGATCGTCGGCGGCTTCAGCAGCGGCAAGTCGGAGTTCATCAACAGCTTCATCCAGGACCCCGAAGTACGCCTGCCGGTCGGCATGCAGCCGGTGACCGCCATTCCCAGCTACGTGCTGGCGACCCCAGCGCCGATGATCCGCGGCTATTCGGCGAACGGCGGGCATATCCCGCTGGAGGTAGACTTCTACCAAAGCATCTCTCATGCCTTCATCAACTCCTTCAGCTTCGACCTGAAGAGCCTGATGCCCTTCATGTGTGTGGGCGTGCGGATGCATCCCGAGCATTTCAGCCACATCTGCCTCATCGACACCCCTGGCTACAACCCACCGCTGACGGCCGCCGAGCACAGTCATGGCGACAAGCGCACCGCCATCCAGTTCGCCCGGCAGTCCGACGCGATCGTGTGGTTGATCGGCCTGGACGTCAACGGCACGGTGCCGGACTCGGACCTGCATTTCATCCAGGAGATCGGTGTCGAGCAGCGTCCGGTGTACGTGGTGCTGACCAAGGCCGACCTGAAGGCCATGGACCACATCGAGGACGTCATGGACGAGGTCCGCGAGATTCTGGAAGACATGGGCATTGCGGTGGCAGGCATCAGCGCGTACAGCTCCACCCTGCGCGAAGAGTTGATGTATCAAGGCGTTCCGCTGCTGGAGTATTTCAGCGGGATCAACCAGCGCGGCAACGCCCGCAGTCACCTGGACGGCCGGCTGCGAGAGGTGTTCTCGATGTACGACGAGGCCATCCAGGCCGATATCGACACCATCCGCGCGCAGAAAACCGCCATCAACGGCCTGCGGCTCGACAGCCTGCAAATCGCCGGAGAGGAGGTCTACAAGCGCATGCTCGGCCCCATCGACAAGCTCGACAGCAAACTCGACACCGCTCCGCTGGAACGCTGCCTTGAGGAATCACGACAGCTGTATGGGGCGTTCAGCGAGGCGGTTCGGCTAACTGTGGAAGCATCTGAGTCAGAGGTGTGAAGCTGGTTCGGCGAAAACTGCCCCAACACCTTTCTGATCACACAGCTCGTCAAAGTAAAAACCGTAGAGAGCATACCTGGTCAGGCAATGTATGTGATGAAGATCACTCAAACGTTGCTCCAGCGATATCAGCGTGTTGCGCAGCGTGGCAGCACCGCTTGCCATATGAAGGAAAATCACGTGGCCAAGGCAAAGCAAACACTGGAGTAGCGCCTCTCTTTATTTAAGTTCAGGCTGTAGTGGTCTAATGATTCCGGACACCCATTTAGGCGAAAATGCTCGCCATAGAGAGGTGTCTGATGACCAAGCAACGTCGTACCTTTACCCCAGAATTCAAGCGCGAAGCTGCCAGCCTGGTGCTCGACCAAGGCTATAGCCATATCGATGCCGCCCGTTCACTTGGGCTGGTGGAGTCGGCCCTGCGTCGATGGGTCAACCAGCTCCAGCAAGAGCGAGGCGGTGTCACTCCGACCAGCAAGGCGCTGACGCCCGAGCAGCAAAAAATCCAGGAATTAGAAGCCCGAATCAATCGGCTGGAACGGGAAAAATCGATCTTAAAAAAGGCCACCGCGCTCTTGATGGCCGAGGAGCACGAGCGTTCGCGTTAATTGATCAACTTCGTTCTGAAGAGCCTGTTGATCTGTTGTGCTCGGTATTTGAAGTCACCCGGTCTTGCTATTACGCGCACTGCCGCAAGCGCCGATCTCCGGACGTTGAGCGATTGGTTTTACGCAGCCGAGTGAACGAGCTGTTCACTCAAAGCCGCAGCGCGGCGGGCAGCCGAAGCATCATGCTCATGATGCGCGCGGACGGCATAGAGATTGGGCGATTCAAGGTGCGCAAGCTGATGAGCGAAATGAAGTTGATTGAATCGCCCCGGATTCTCTAGACACCTTGCAAGCTCATTGCGTAACGTTTTTCAAACTCTACCGGTGACAGCTGATTGTTGAAACCATGGCGGCGTTTTACGTTGTAGAACATCTCGATGTAATCG
>NZ_MVOK01000031.1:0-67880 GCF_002018915.1 Pseudomonas sp. MF6396
CCCGAACTCAGTAGTGAAACGATGCATCGCCGATGGTAGTGTGGGGTTTCCCCATGTGAGAGTAGGTCATCGTCAAGATTAAATTCCGAAACCCCTATCTGCATCTGCAGGTAGGGGTTTTGTCTTTAGAGTAGAAGCATCAAGAATTCGCCGGCACGTCGCAATGTACGGGCCAGCACACAGAATTTCTTGACGACCATAGAGCATTGGAACCACCTGATCCCATCCCGAACTCAGCAGTGAAACGATGCATCGCCGATGGTAGTGTGGGGTTTCCCCATGTGAGAGTAGGTCATCGTCAAGATTCAATTCCAGAACCCCTGTCTGCGTTGCAGACAGGGGTTTTGTCTTTTCAGGGGCTAGGGTAGCGGGTTGTTCCTGCCACCCTCTGCACCGGCCAGGCCGGCCCCTGCACACAATGGGCTGCAGGAGCCGACCTTCAGTCTATGCAGTGCGCCGAGCCCGGCTACTGCGCCGCGCCAGCAACTTGCGCCACCAGATATACACCCCTGTCACCGACAGCACCGCAATCACTACCCCCAGCACCGCGATCATCACCTGGCCTGTAGTGCCGAGGATCCTGCCGCCATGTATGGGTAGTTGCAGCCGGTAGAAGCGTTCCCCCAGGGTGCCCTGGCCAGCGATCTCCTGCCCCAGCAGGCGCCCGTCGGTGCCATGGAAGAACAACCACGACTTGCCCTGGGCATCGGTGTCGTGCTGTCCGAAACCGGCGCCATAGAAGTTGTACTCGAAGCTGTAGTACAACTCGCCGATCGGCGCCGTCAGCCCCAGCCGCTGGCCCTCCTGCTGCGCCAGCTGATGGGCTTGATGCCATGTCAGCTGGGTCTGCCCCAGTTCTTCTCTGGGCAGCCTGCCACGGGCCTCATAGACGCTTGGTTCCACCGGCGAGAACAGCGACACCGCAGGCTTGAACACCTGGCTGGGCAGGTTCATCGCCACACTGCTGACGGCCACCGGCAACAGCAGCAGCCACAGCCACAAGCCCCCAGCCCTGTGGATATCCATGTTCAGTCGATACGCATGCCCGCCCTTGATCTTCCAGGCCGTGCTCCATTTGCGCCAGAACGGACGACCACGGGGCAGGGTCAGCAGCAGGGCGATGAAGCAGTCGAGCACCCACAGGATCGCCACCACGCCCATCAGCCACAGCCCCCAGTTGCCCGGCAGGGTCAGGTTGTAGTGCAGCTCGAGGACGAACGGCATGAAGTTCTCCCGCGAGAAACAGCACTCGCCCCAGTAACGCTGGCCCAGCGTCTGGCCGCTGACCGGGTCGAGGTAGAACACCGTGTTCTTCTCGGCATACGGCTTGTCGGTGGCCGGGTCGTTGCGCGGCACCATCGCCAGCAACGCCGAGTGCCCGGGCTCGTCGGGGTATTCCATGTACCACACCTGCAGGCGCGGGTGTTCGGCCTGCACCTTGTCCACCAGGTTGCCGGGGTCCTGGCGGGGGCCTTGCGCCGGGGCTTCATAGAACGAAGGGTTCAGCCATTCGTCGATCTCGTGGTTGAACGCCAGCACGCTCCCGGTGAGCCCTGCCAGGGCAAGGAACAGCGCGGTGGCCAGGCCGATATAGCGGTGCAGCAATACGTAGAGGTGGCGCATACAAAGGGATTCCAGATCAGGTCGCCAGATGCGACAAAGCCAGCGCCTGGAATCAGGCACTGGCTTTGCGGCTCACGGGGGTGTGGTCAGAACTGATAGCTGACCGTGGCGCTGACATTGCGCTCTTCACCCATGTAGCAGTAGTTCAGGCTCGCGCACGAGGCGATGTAGCTCTCGTTGGTGAGGTTGTTGGCATTGAGCCGCACATCCACGCCCTTGAGCCCGACCTTGCCCAGGTCGTAGCCCACCGACGCATCGAACAGGGTGTACGACGGTACCTTCATGGTGTTTTCCGCATCCACCCAGCTGTAGCCCACGTAACGCACGCCACCGCCTACGCGCACACCGTCCAGCACCCCCTGGCGGAAGTTGTAGTCCGCCCACAGCGAGGCCATGTGCTTTGGCGCCTGGGTTGGCGAGTTGCCCTTGTTGTCGAGTGTGCTGCCAGCCAGGGTGCTCGGCATCGTCTTGCTGTACTCGATGTCGGTGAAGGTGTAGCTGCCCAGCACCTTGAGGTTTTCGCTCAACTGCATGTGCGCTTCCAGCTCCAGGCCTTGGGAGCGTACCTGCCCGACCGGGTAGTAGAAGTCGTCCTGCGGCTGTTTGGTGGCCAGGTTCTCCTGCTCGATGCGGAACACCGAGGCGGTGAACAGGTTGTCGGTGCCCGGCGGCTGGTACTTGATACCGGCCTCCCACTGGGTGCCTTCGGTCGGTGCCAGCGGGTTGCCGGCGGCATCGGCGTAGGAGTTGGGGTTGAACGACTCCGAATAGCTCAGGTAAGGCGCAATACCGTTGTCGAACAGGTACAGCACGCCCGCGCGGCCGGTGAGCTTGGTGCGGTCATCGCTGATCTTGGTGCCCAGTGGGCGGGTAGGCTCGGCGATACGATTCTCATCCGAGGTCTTCACCCAGTCCTGCCGCAGCCCCAGCGAGAAGCGCCACTTGTCCAGCTCGATCAGGTCCTGGGCGTAGATGCCGGTCTGCTGCAGGCGCCGGGTGTAGCTGGTCGGTGCGTAATAGGTGATCTGCGAATTGCCGTACTGCGGGTTGAACGCATCGATCGACGCCAGGCCGCCGCTGTTCCAGTCCACCACGGTCTTGCGTCGCTGGTAGTCCAGGCCCACCAGCGTGGTGTGCTTGGCCGCGCCGGTGAAGTACTCGGCCTGCAGCATGTTGTCGATGATGTAGGAGTGCAGTTTCTCGTCGGCACCGGTGTAGTAGCGGTTCAGCTTGTTGCTGGTGGGCGACTCGTAGCCCCAGGCGTACACCTGGTCCATCTTCACCGTCGAGTCCAGGTAGCGGAAGTTCTGGCGTGCGGTGAACACGTCGTTGAAGCGATGCTCGAACTGGTAGCCGAACGACTGCTGATTGCGCTCGTAGCTGTCGATGCCCGGCTCGCCCTCGAAGAAGTGTTCCGAGATACGCTGGCCGTTGCGTTTGTGCAGCGCGCCATCGGCGGGCACGCCGGCGTGGTAGCCGCCTTCCGGATCGTTCTGCAGGTAGGCCTGCAAGGTCAGCGAGGTGTCCTCGGTGAAGTCGATGCTCAGGGTCGGCGCCAGCGCATAGCGCTTTTCTTCGTTGTGATCGAACTGGGTGTCGGACTGATGCGTCAGGCCGGTCAGGCGGTAGGCGATACGCTTGTCGTCGTCCAGCGGGCCGCTGAAGTCGAAGCCCACCCCACGCTGGCCCTGGGTGCCGACGGTAGCCTGCACCTGGCGGAAGGTCTCGTACAGTGGCTTTTTGGTGGTCAGTGCCACCAGGCCACCTGGCGAACTGCGGCCATACAGCACCGACGACGGACCTTTGAGAATATCCACGCGCTCGAGGAAGTACGGGTCGATCTGCATGGTGCTGAAGGTGCCGCTGTCACCCATCGACTTCAGGCCGTCGATGTAGATGTTGTCCACCGAGCCATCGTTGAAGCCGCGCATGGCCACATAGTCATAGCGGTGGGTCGCGCCATACGGGTTGGTCAGCACGCCCGGGGTGTAGCGCATGGTCTGCGAGACCGTCTGCGCGCCCTGGTCGTCCATCTGCTGGCGGGTTACCACAGACACCGACTGCGAGGTCTCCAGCAGCGCGGTACTGGTCTTGGTCGCGATCTGGCTGTGGGTGGCGTTGTAGCCCTCCATGCTGCCCAGCGCGTTGCCCAGGGCAAAGCCACGCACGTCGGTGGTAGGCAATGCCATTGCGGCGTCCTGCGGGGCCGCATGCAGCACATAACTGGTGCCATCCTGGCTCACCGCCTCCAGCCCCGTGCCATTGAGCAACTGGCGCAGCGCCTGGTCGGTGGCGTAGCTGCCCTGCAGGCCGGGCGATTGCGCGCCCTGGGTCATCTGCGGGGTGCTCGACAGCGTGATGCCGGCCTGGCGTGCGAACTGGTTCAGCACCTCGTCCAGCGAGCCGGCGGGGATGTTGTACTGCTGGCTGGCGCTGCCCGCAGGTTCGGCTATCACTACCATCGGCACGCTGGCCAGGCCCAGCGCGGTACCGAACAGTGCGGCGCGCACCGCCTTGCCCAGGCGTGAATCTAAGAGAGGTTGAAACTCATTACTGTCAGTGAGCCGCGGCTGGGCCAGGGTATCGCGCATGAAGAGCATCCGTAGGGTCGGTAAGGGCAGAAGGGAGTCGCTTACTGTCCTAGCCGGACGTGCCGACAAAACCCGCCAAAAAAATCAGCGCATCACGCCTGGCGTTCCAGGCGTACCCACCAGCGCGTGCGATAGCTGACATGCACCGGCAGGGTCTGCGGCAGCAGGTGCAGCAGCTTGTCGGTGTCTTCCAGGCGGAACACCCCGGACAGGCGCAGGTTGGCGATATCGTCGGAGCAGCTCAGGTAGCCGTGGCGGTAGCGCGCCACCTCGTCGATGAAGTCCCCCAGGCGCATGTTGCGCGTGACGATCAGGCCATCGGCCCAGGCACCGGGGTCCATGTTCTGCTGCGCCACGGGTGTGGCGCCCTGGGCATTCACCAGAAAGGCTTCGCCAGCAGCCACCCATTGCAGCCCGGCGGGGCCGGGGTGATGGATCGCCACCTTGCCCTGGCTGACCGTGACGCGGGTGCAGTCGCGCTCCTGGCGCACCACGAAGCGCCCATCGAAGCCTTCGAGCAGCGCATCGCGGCTCTGCACCAGCAACGGCCGCCCAGCCGGGCCGAGCGGGTGTTCGGCGCAGGTCAGCATCAACTCCCCGTGCTTGAGGCGCACCAGGCGTTGGCGGCTGTCGAAGGCCAGGTCCGCCGCGGTATGGGTATTGAGATTGAGCAGGCTGCCATCGGGCAGGCGGACGCTGCGCCGCTCGCCGGTGGCCGTGGCGAAATCCGAGGTCCACGGGTCGAGCAGGCCAATGTCCTTGCTGACCCAGACCGCTGAGCCAAGCATCACCACGCCGCCCAGCAGCTTCAGGGCCTGGCGCCGGTGCAGCCGCTGCTGGCTGTTCTCCAGGGTCTGCAGGGCGACGACACCGGCGCCCGGCACCGCACGCAGGTTCATTTCCTGCTGCAGGCTGTGCACCCGCTGCCAGGCCAGTTCGTGCTCGTGGCTGGCGCTTCGCCACTGCTCGCACTGGGCCTGCAACTGCGGGCTGGCGCCGTTCTCGCGCACCCGCAGCATCCAGTGAATGGCCTGCTTGACCACGCGCGGGCTAGGGTTCATAGCGCAGCAGGTAGCAGTGATAGAGGGCGTCGGCCACATACCGCTCCACCGAGCGCAGCGAGATACCCATCTGCTCGGCGATCTGCTTGTGGCTCAACCCTTCGCACTGGGCCAGCAGGAACGCGGTGCGCACCTTGGGCCTGAGGCCGTCGAGCAGGCACGCAATGCGTTCCAGCAGCTCCAGCAGCAGCTCGCGGGTTTCCGCTGATGGCACCTCGGCCTCGGGCAGCTGCGCCAGGGCTTCGAGGTAGGCACGCTGCAGCTCTTCGCGGCGCCAGTGATCGATCACCAGGCCCCGTGCGATGGTACGCAGGAATGCGCGTGGTGCATTCAGCTCCAGTTGTTCGCGCCGCTGCAGCAGGCGCACGAAGGTGTCCTGGGCCAGGTCCGCGGCATCGGCCGCATTGCCCAGGCGGCAGCGCAGCCAGGTGTTCAGCCAGCTGTGGTGTTGCTGATAGAGCCTGTGCACAGAGTCGTGGGAGGACATGAAGGCGCGCTGCAACCAAGGTCATAAATGATAATTAGTCTCATTGTTATGGGGCCTTGCGCAATTTGCAACCACTGACCGACCCGGCGGCGCGTTCAGCCCTGCGGCTGGCTGGCCAGGTACTGCCTGATGGCCTGCATGCCCTTGTCCAGGTGCTGGGTCAGAAGCTGTACAGCTTCGTCCACCTGGCCGGCCTGGGCTGCGTCCACCAGCGCGATGTGATCGTCCTGGGTCAGCTTGCCCAGCCCCATCGACGACAGATGAAACCGCAGGAAGCGCGCCTCTTCGCTCAACTCGTTGTCGATCAGGCGCAGCAACTTCTGATTGGGCGCCTTGCGGTACAGGGCCATGTGCAACAGGCGGTTGAGCTGGCCCATCTCGGCGTGCCGGGTCTCGTTCTGCAGTTGCTCGATGTAGCCCCGGGCCAGGGCGATGTCCTCGGCGTCCAGCAGCGGGATCGACTGGCGCAGCGCCTCGCTCTCCAGGATCACCCGTAGCCCGTAGGAGTCCATTGCATCTTCGCTGATCAGCGGGGCCACCACCGCGCCCTTGTGCGCCACCACCTGCAGCAGCGACTGCGCCTCCAGCTGACGCAGGGCCTCGCGCACCGGCATGCGGCTGACCCCGAACAGCGTCGCCAGCTCCTGTTGGCGCAACGCCATGCCGGGTGCCAGGCGCCCGTCGAGGATGGCGCTGCGCAGGCGCTCTTCGATCACGCTGCGCGCCAGGTGAGCAGGCACCTGCTCGTCACCCAGAATGCTCAGGAGTTTGATTTTTTCGGCCACGCTGACTGCCCTGCTAGCAAAGATTGGATCCAATGACCCTAGTGATGACGGTTGCGCCTGTCAAATTCAGGCCGGCGCGGGCCTGCGGGCGTTCGCGGCGGCTATCCTGAATGAAGTCGCAGCGCTTTGGAAGCTTGCCGCCGTGCGCCATTGTCTTTTGCCCGCCCAGCCTGCACCATCGCGATTCCACGATCTGCATGGACCGCCGGCCTTGGCGATACGTTGGGCTTTGCCTCTGACCCCGCGCCGGGCTGGCCTGGCGCTGTTGCTCGGCTGCGTATTGCTGGGCAACCTGCGCGCGGACTGGGACTTTTCCCAGATCAGCCGCAAGGCCCAGGCCCTGTACGGCCCCCTTGGTGCCGGCCAGCAGCGTATCGATGCCTGGCAGCAGTTGCTTGCCACCCAGCGCCAGGGCAGCGAAGCCGAGCGCCTGCAGGTGGTCAACCAGTTCTTCAATCGCCAGTTGCGCTACGTCGAAGACCCCGAACTGTGGCAGCAGGCCGACTACTGGTCCACCCCGATCCAGTCACTGATCAAGGGCGCCGGCGACTGCGAAGACTACGCCATCGCCAAGTATTTCAGCCTGCGCCGCCTGGGTATCCCCAGCGAGAAACTGCGCATTACCTACGTCAAGGCGCTGCGCCAGAATCGCGCGCACATGGTCCTGACCTACTATTCCACTCCAGAGGCGATGCCGCTGGTGCTCGACAGCCTGATCGACACCATCGAGCCGGCCAGCCAGCGCACCGACCTGCTGCCGGTGTATGCCTTCAATGGCGAGGGCCTGTGGCTGACCGGGGCGGGTGGCAATCGCAAGGTCGGCGACAGCAAGCGCCTGTCGCGCTGGCAGGATCTGTTGAAGAAGATGCAGGCCGAGGGGTTTCCCACCGAGCCGGCTTACTGAGGATTGCGGATGTCACTGTTCAAGCAATTGTTGCTCGCCATCTGCCTGTTTCTGGTGGTCGCCTTCAGCGGCAGCTTCATGGTCGGCCTGGAAAGCTCGCGCAGCCAGTACGTCAATCAGCTGCGCGCGCATGCGCAGGACGCCGCCACCGCGCTGGCGCTGTCGCTCACGCCGAACATCGACGACCCGGCAATGGTCGAGCTGATGGTCAGCTCCATCTTCGACAGCGGCTACTACGCCAGCATCCGCGTGATCGACCTGGGCCCCAATGCCCTGCTGGTGGAGCGTCACGCCGAGCCGGACAGCAGCGGTGTGCCGGCCTGGTTCATCCGCCTGATCAACCTGGAGCCGGCCGGCGGCGATGCCATCGTCAGCCGCGGCTGGCAGCAGGCGGCGCGGGTCGAGGTGGTCAGCCACCCGATGTTCGCCCTGGCCAAGCTGTGGCGCAGCGCGCTCGGCAGCCTGGCCTGGCTGCTGGCCTGCGGGGTGGTCAGTGCACTGCTGGGGGCGCTGCTGCTGCGCCGTCAGCTGCGACCGCTGGACTACCGGGTGGCGCAGTCCCAGGCCATTGCGCGTCGCGAGTTCCTCAGTGCGCCGCGCCTGCCGCGCACCCCGGAGCTGCGCCGGGTGGTGCAGGCCATGAACCAGATGGTCGAGAAACTCAAGGCGCTGTTTCTCGAGGAGGCCCAGCGCAGTGAAGCCCTGCGCGCCGAGGCCTGGCAGGACAGCCTGACCGGCCTGGGCAACCGGCGCTTCTTCGAGATGCAGCTGTCTGCCCGGCTCAGCGCCCAGGACGAAAGCCCCGGCTACCTGATGCTGGTGCACGTGCAGGACCTGGCCGGGCTCAACCTGCGCCTGGGCGGCCAGCGCACCGATGCCCTGCTGCAGGCTCTTGCGCAGCAGGTGCAGCGGGTGTGCGCGCACTATCCCAAAACCCTCGACCTGATCGCCCGTAGCCGTGGCGGCGAGTTCGCCGTGCTGGCACCGGGGCTGGTGCATGACGAGGCCGTGCACCTGGCCCAGGAACTGGAGCAGACCCTGCACAGCCTGTACGACACCGGCGCTTCCGACCGTAACCCGGTGGCCTGGATCGGCCTGGCCCCCTACAGCCCGGGCGACGCCCCGCAGGCCCTGCTCGAGCGCTGCGACGAAGCCCTGGCCCAGGCGCAGAGCCAGCAGCTGCCGACGTGGGTCTGCCTGCCCGCGCACGCCCCGGCGCTGCTGGACCACGACTGGCATGCCCTGCTGCAGCACGCCCTCGACCAGCGCCGCTTCGAGCTGTTCTTCCAGCCGGTGGTGGCGACGCACGAGCTGGGCCGCGTATTGCAGTACAAGGTGCTGTCGCGCCTGCCCGACGGGCATGGGCAAACCCTCCCCGCCGGGCGCTTCCTGCCCTGGCTCGAGCGTTTCGGCTGGTCGATCCGGCATGACCTGCTGATGCTCGAACAGGTGCTGGCCCACCTGCAGCGCCATGACCAGGCGCTGGCGCTGAACCTGTCGGCGGCCACTCTGGCCGACCCCCAGGCGTTGCAGGCGGTGTACGGGCTGCTGGGGCGTCATGCGGCGCTGGGCCCGCGCCTGACCCTGGAGATCGGCGAAGAGCAGTTGCCCGACCAGGCCGCGCTCGAGCAGCTGGCACGGCAACTGGGCGCGCTGGGCTTCAAGCTGAGCCTGCAGCACTTTGGCGGGCGCTTCAGCATGATCGGCAACCTGGCGCCCCTGGGCCTGGCGTACCTCAAGGTCGACGGCAGCTTCATCCGCGCCATCGATCAGGAGCCGCCCAAGCGCCTGTTCATCGAGGCGATCCAGCGAGCAGCGCACAGCATCGACCTGCCATTGATTGCCGAGCGGGTGGAAACCGAAGGTGAACTGGAGGTGCTGCGCGAAATGGGGATTTTCGGGGTGCAGGGGCGCTTGATCGGCGAGCCCCGGCCCTGGGCGCCGTAGTGGCTTCTTCGCCGGCCACGCCGGCGCCTGCAGGCGGCGGTGAACCCCGCAGGCGCCGGCCTGGCGGGCGAAGCTGCTAGATCAACGGCCGCTCCTCATCGATCAGCTTGTTCAAACCCCCCATGGTCTGGCGCGCGCTCGAACGGCTGAGCAGCTTGGCCTGTGCGCTCGCCGGCAGGTCGGTGATGCTGATCACGCCCTTGCTGGTCAGTACCTCGATCAAGTCCTCCAGCACCCGGATCATGTCCAGGTCGCTCTGCTGCAGCTTCTTGGCAAACCAGGCCTGGGCCTCCGGCGAATCGTTGGGCAGCGCTTCGTTCTCCTCGGCAAAGGGCGTCGACTCCAACCGCACGATCTGCCCACGGGTGTCGCGTTGCACATAGAACATGGCCTTTCCCCCTGATGACATCTGCTTGATGGCCTCAGCAGCATAGGCCACGCGAGGCGGACAACCCTCTCTATGCTTATTCTCTAAAGGTATTTAAATTATTTTTCTTATGCATTTATATTTATTTCCACGCGCAGTTACCGACCCGACACGTGGGAGTGAAAAGATATGTCAGCGGCCCCTGGCGCCTTGTCGTACACCGACAGCGCCCAACCCCAAGCCTTCGATATTCGTCCGTTTGCCGGTGCCGTGGGCGCCGAGATCATCGGCCTGGACCTGAGCCGTCCGGTCAACGCTGGCGATTTTGCGCGCATCCACCGCGCGCACCTGGACCACCACGTGGTGGTGTTCCGCGACCAGCGCATCACCCCCCAGCAGCAGATCGACTTCAGCCGCCGCTTCGGCGTGTTGCAGATCCACGTGCTCAAGCAGTTCCTGCTCGGCGGCCACCCCGAGATCCTGATCGTCTCCAACATCATCGAGAACGGCCAGAACATCGGCCTGGGCGATGCCGGCAAGTTCTGGCACTCGGACCTCTCCTACAAGGAACTGCCCAGCCTGGGCTCGATGCTGCATGCCCAGGAGCTGCCCAGCGAGGGCGGCGATACCCTGTTCGCCGACATGCACAAGGCATGGGACCAGTTGCCCGCCCACCTGCGTGCCGCCGTCGAAGGCCGCAGCGCCGCGCACTCCTACACCGCGCGCTACAGCGAAACCAAATTCGAAGGCAACTGGCGCCCCACGCTCACCGCCGAACAACTGGCCCAGGTGCAGGAAGTGATCCACCCGGTGGTGCGTACCCACCCGGAAAACGGGCGCAAGGCGCTGTTCGTCAGCGAGGGCTTCACCACCCGCATCGTCGGCCTGCCCGAGGACGAAAGCCGCCATATCCTGGCCGAGCTGTACGCCCACAGCGTGCTCGAACACAACATCTACCGCCACCAGTGGCAACCCCACGACCTGGTGTTCTGGGACAACCGCTCGCTGATCCACCTGGCCGCCGGCTGCCCCGCGCACCTGCGTCGCAAGCTGTACCGCACCACCATCCAGGGCGACGCCCCGTTCTGACCCGTCTTCAGGAGTACCGCATGCGCAACTCAATCAGCCGCCTGGCGGCCAGCATCGGCCTGGGCGTCAGCCTGCTCGCCGGCAGCCTCGTCGCCCCCGCCACGGCCCAGGCCGAAGGTGAAATCCGCATCGCCGAACAGTTCGGCATCGTCTACCTGCTGCTCAACGTGGTGCGCGACCAGCACCTGATCGAGAAGCACGGCAAGGCCCAGGGCATCGACATCAAGGTCGACTGGACCCAGCTCTCGGGCGGCGCCGCGATCAACGACGCGCTGCTGTCCGGCTCGGTGGACATCGCCGGTGCCGGCGTCGGCCCGCTGCTGACCATCTGGGACCGCACCTACGGCCGCCAGAACGTCAAGGCCGTGGCCTCGCTGGGCAACTTCCCGTACTACCTGGTCAGCAGCAACCCCAACGTCAAGACCATCGCCGACTTCACCGAAAAGGACCGCATCGCCCTGCCGGCGGTTGGCGTCTCGGTGCAGTCGCGCTTCCTGCAGTACGCCGCCGCCCAGCAGTGGGGCGACAAGGACTACGCGCGCCTGGACAAGTACACCCTGGCGGTCCCGCACCCCGACGCCACCGCCGCGCTGCTGGCCGGCGGCACCGAGCTCAATGCGCACTTCTCCAACCCGCCGTTCCAGGACCAGGCGCTGGCCAACAAGAATGTGCACGTGGTGCTCGACACCTACGACCTGCTCGGCCCCAACTCGCCCACCGTGCTGTTCGCCACCGAAAAATTCCGCAACGACAACCCCAAAACCTACCAGGCCTTCGTCGACGCCCTGGCCGAGGCGGCCGACTTCGCCCAGCACGACAAGGGCGCGGCGGCCGATACCTACATTCGCGTGACCAAGGCCAAGATCGACCGCGAGGCGCTGCTCAAGATCATCGACAACCCGCAATACGAATTCAGCGTCACGCCGAAGAACACCTACAAGCTGGCCGACTTCATGTACCGCATCGGCGCGATCAAGCACAAACCCGAATCGTGGAAGGACTACTTCTTCCAGGACGCCAAGCCACTGCAGGGGAGCTGAGCGCATGACCGCCCGCTTGCCAGGCCACACGGCCAGCAACCTGAGCCCCGTGAGCGCACCGGCGCTGCTGCAGGTGGACAACCTCAGCCTCGAGTACCGCACCGCCCAGCGCGTGGTGCGGGCCACCCACCAGGTCAGCTTCGAAGTGGACAAGGCCGACCGTTTCGTCCTGCTCGGCCCCTCAGGTTGCGGCAAGTCGACCTTGCTCAAGGCCGTGGCCGGCTTCATCGAGCCCCGTGAGGGCGCGATCCGCCTGCAGGGCCAGCCGGTGCACGGGCCGGGCCCGGACCGCATCGTGGTGTTCCAGGAGTTCGACCAGCTGCCGCCGTGGAAAACCGTCAGGCAGAACGTGATGTTCCCGCTGCTGGCCTCCGGCACGCTCAAGCGCGCCGAGGCCGAACAGCGCGCCCTGCATTACCTGGACAAGGTCGGCCTGGCGGCATTTGCCGATGCGTACCCGCACACCCTCTCCGGCGGCATGAAGGCGCGCGTGGCCATCGCCCGGGCGCTGGCCATGCAGCCCAAGATCCTGCTCATGGACGAACCCTTTGCCGCCCTCGACGCGTTGACCCGGCGCAAGATGCAGGAAGAACTGCTGCTGTTGTGGGAGGAGGTGCGCTTCACTCTGCTGTTCGTCACCCACTCCATCGAGGAGGCGCTGGTGGTGGGCAACCGCATCCTGCTGTTGTCGCCGCACCCGGGGCGCGTGCGCGCCGAGATCCACAGTCACCAGTACGACCTGCACAGCCTGGGCGCTGCCGACTTCCAGGCCAGCGCGCGGCGCATCCATCGTCTGCTGTTCGACGATGATGCCGCCGCCGAGCAGGACGCCGCCCTGGATTTCACCGACATCCGCATCGCCTACTGACCGGGAGCCCCACCGATGACCACCTCTGCACCGGCTCCGCGTCAGGAGTACGAAGTCACCCTTGAACCCCTGCTCAGCGTACCGCTGGAACGCGAGCTGCCCCTGGGCCAGCGCCTGTGGCAACAGGGCTGGCTGCGCAAGAGCCTGATCCTGATCCTGCTGGCGCTGGCCTGGGAAGCCGTGGCGCGCTATCAGGGCAACGACCTGTTGCTGCCCAGCTTCCTGCAAACCGCCGCGGCGCTGTACGACGGCCTGCTCAGCGGCGAACTGCCGGCCAAGGTCGGGGTGTCGCTGGTGGTGCTGCTCAAGGGCTACCTGCTGGGCATCGTGCTGGCCTTCGGGCTCACCAGCCTGGCCGTGTCGACCCAGATCGGCCGCGACCTGCTCAGCAGCCTGACCTCGATGTTCAACCCGCTGCCGGCCATTGCCCTGCTGCCGCTGGCGCTGCTGTGGTTCGGCCTGGGCGACAACAGCCTGATCTTCGTGCTGGTGCACTCGGTGCTGTGGGCGCTGGCGCTCAACACCTATGCCGGCTTCATGGGTGTGTCCGAAACCCTGCGCATGGCCGGGCGCAACTACGGGCTGCGCGGCTTGCGTCTGGTGGTGCACATCCTGATTCCGGCGGCGCTGCCGTCGATCCTGTCGGGGCTCAAGATCGGCTGGGCGTTCGCCTGGCGCACCCTGATCGCCGCCGAACTGGTGTTCGGTGCCACCAGCGGCAAGGGCGGGCTGGGCTGGTACATCTTCCAGAACCGCAACGAGCTGTACACCGACAAGGTGTTCGCCGGCCTGGCCGTGGTGATCCTCATCGGCCTGCTGGTCGAGAGCCTGGTGTTCAATACCCTCGAGCGCGTCACAGTACGGCGCTGGGGCATGCAGCGCTGAGCGCATCGGGGCGACAAAAGTGCGTGTCCTTGTCTAGGCTTGCCTCACAGGGTGGCATGGGCCACCCACCGGTCAGTCAGGGATGAACCGTTGTCTGCTGCCAGCACCATCTACCCACTGCTCGCGCGGCTGTTGCCCAGGGCGATCGCCCCCGATCCGGGCGGGCAGACCCAGCGCCACACGGCCGGCATCGGCATGCCGGCCCAGCGTGCGGTGCTCGGCAGGGGCTTCTGCCTGGTCAACCGCCTGGACGAAGCCGTCGACCTGCAGGCGGTGTATGCCGACCTGCGCCAGCAGGCGCTGGATGGCAGCGTGGTGGCGCTCAACGACCTCGGCTGGGTATGGCTCAACGGCAAGTACTGGCGTGCCGAACCGGCCCTGGCCGGGCGCCTGCTGCGCATGGCGGCGCTGCAGGGCAGTGCGGTGGCCTGGTACAACCTGGGCCAGCAGCACTATTTCGGCAAGGGCGTGACCATCGCCTACGCCAGCGCCGCCGAGTGCTACCGGCAGGCCTTCGAGCGCGGCCTGGACGAAGCCGCCGCGGCGCTGGGCGACCTCTACGAAGAAGAGATCTGCGATACCCACCTGCAAACCTGGCAGGTCGATCCGCAGCGCGCCTACGACTGGTTCATGCAGGGCGCCCAGCGCGGCGATGGGCGCTGCCGGTTCGAGATCGGCTACCGCCTCCTGCATGGCCAGCAGGTGCGGGCCGATGCCAGGCTCGCCGTGTACTGGCTGGAGCTGGCGGCCGCAGCGGGGGTGATGCCGGCGGCCGAGGAACTGGCCATGCATTTCAGTGTGGCCGGCAACCCCATGCGCTATCTGTTCTGGCGTGACCGGGCGATCAGCCTGGGCAGCCCGCGGGCGCTGACCCTGAAACACGAAGACCAGTACCGGCGCTGACCTCGGCCGACGGATGCCGCATTGCCGCTATTGACGCCCGGGGCGTTGATCGAAGAACATTGATAGTTAGCAAACTATGAATCTCGACACCTTGCCCATGAATCTTGATGCACTGCAACTGAACATCAGCAGCGGCATGGTCGCGGCCAGCCGTCACTGGCGGCGCATCTGCCAGGCCACGCTGGTCGGCTACGGCATCTCCGAAGCCTGCGCGGTACCACTGCTGATGATCGTGCGCCTGGGCGATGGCGTGCACCAGGTGGCGGTAGCCCAGGCCGCAGGGCTTGAAAGCCCGTCGCTGGTACGCCTGCTCGACCAGCTGTGCAGCGCCGGTTTCGTATGCCGCAGCGAAGCCCCCGGTGACCGCCGCGCCAAGGCCCTTAGCCTGACCCCGCGCGGGCGCGAGCTGGCCGAGGCGATCGAGGCCGAGCTGGTGCGCCTGCGCCGCCAGGTGCTGCACGACATCCCGCCCGCCGACCTCGAAGCGGCGCTGCGTGTGGTGCGCGCCTTCGAAGACGCCGCGCAGCGCTCGCCGGGCGTGCCTTCATGAAGGACTTCTTCAGCTCCATGCCGCCGGCGCGGGACTGGTTCTACGGCGTGCGCACCTTCGCCGCGTCGATGATCGCCCTGTACATCGCCCTGCTCATGCAACTGCCGCGCCCCTACTGGGCGATGGCCACGGTCTACATCGTCTCCAGCCCGTTCGTCGGGCCCACCAGTTCCAAGGCCCTGTACCGCGCCCTGGGTACACTGCTGGGCGCGGCGGGGGCGGTGTTCCTGGTACCGCTGCTGGTACAGACCCCGGTGCTGCTCACCTGCGCCATCGCCCTGTGGACCGGCACCCTGCTGTTTCTCTCGCTGCACCTGCGCACCGCCAACAGCTACGCGCTGATGCTGGCCGGCTACACCCTGCCGATGATCGCCCTGCCGGTGGTGGACAACCCGCTGGCGGTGTTCGACATCGCCTCCTCGCGGGCCCAGGAAATCTGCCTGGGCATCGTCTGCGCGGCGGTGGTCGGGGCGATCTTCTGGCCGCGCCGGCTCACCCCGGTGGTGGTCGGCGCCACCGGCAACTGGTTCGCCGAGGCGATCCGCTACTGCGACACCTTTCTTGCCCGCCAGGCCACGCCCGAAACCGTGGGCGGGCTGCGCGCCTCGATGGTCACCACCTTCAACTCGCTGGAGATGATGATCGGCCAGCTGTCCCACGAGGGCGCGCGGCCGCAGACGGTCAAGAATGCCCGCGAGCTGCGCGGGCGCATGATCCACCTGTTCCCGGTGATCGACGCCCTCGACGACGCGCTGCTGGCCCTCGAAGGCCGCGCCCCGGCCCAGGCGGCGCAAGTGCAAGGCTTGCTGGAGCAGGCCCGCAGCTGGTTGCAGGCCAGCGCCGAAGACGCCTCGGTGGCGCGCTGGACGGCGCTGCGCGAGCAGCTCGAACGCCTGCAACCGAGTGTCGCCGCCCTCGACGAGCGCCCCGGCCTGCTGCTGTCCAATGCCCTCTACCGGCTGGGCGAATGGATCGACCTGTGGCAGGACTGCTGCAGCCTGCAGCACGCCATCCGCGACGAAGACCTGTCGCCCTGGCGCGCGGTGTACCGGCACTGGCGCCTGGGCCGCCTGACGCCGTTCTTCGACCGTGGGCTGATGCTCTACTCGGTGTTCTCCACCTTCACCGCGATCCTCGCCGCCACCGCGCTGTGGATACTGCTCGGCTGGCCCGACGGCGCCAGCGCCGTGATCCTCGCGGCGGTGGCGTGCAGTTTCTTCGCGGCCATGGACGATCCCGCGCCGCAGATCTACCGGTTCTTCTTCTGGACCACCCTGTCGGTGGTGTTCGCCAGCCTCTACCTGTTCCTGGTGCTGCCCAACCTGCATGACTTCCCGATGCTGGTACTGGCGTTCGCCGTGCCGTTCATCTGCGTCGGCACCCTCACGGTGCAGCCGCGCTTCTACCTGGGCACCTTGCTCACCATCGTCAACACCGCCTCGTTCATCAGCATCCAGGGCGCCTACGACGCGGACTTCCTGACCTTTGCCAACGCCAACCTGGCCGGCCCGGTGGGGCTGCTGTTCGCCTTCGTCTGGACCCTGGTGGTGCGCCCGTTCGGCGTGGAGCTGGCGGCCAAGCGCCTGACCCGCTTCAGCTGGCACGACATCGTCGGCATGACCCGCCCGGCCAGCCTGGCCGAACACCGGCGCCTCGGCGTGCAGATGCTTGACCGCCTGATGCAGCACCTGCCGCGCCTGACCCAGACCGGCCAGGACACCAACAGCGCGCTGCGCGACCTGCGCGTGGGGCTCAACCTGCTCGACCTGCTGGCCTACATGCCACGGGCCACGCCGCCGGCACAGGCGGCGCTGGCGCAGGTGATCGCTGAGGTGGGTGCGCACTTTCAGGCGTGCCTCAAGGCCCGCCGCCGCCTGCATGCGCCGGCCGACCTGCTGCGCAGCATGGAGCGTGCGCGGCATGCCCTGAACCTTGAGGCCATGGCCGACTGCGGGGAAACCCGCGTGCACCTGCTGCATGCCCTGAGCGGCCTGCGCCTGGCGCTGCTGCCGGGGGTGGAGGTGGTGCTGGAACCGTCCGACGATCAACCGCAACTGCCCTACGGCATCGATGGAGCCCCCCTGTGATCGGTGAACTGGATATCAGCGGGGTATTTCTGCCCACGCTGCTGGTGATGATGGTGTTCACCTATGTGCTGTTCCTGGGGGTGCACGCGGTACTCACGCGCCTGCACTTCTACCGCCTGGTCTGGCACCGGGCGCTGTTCAACGTTGCTCTCTACGCCGTGCTGCTGGGCACGGTCGACCACTTTTGCCGAAGCCTGATGCTGCCATGAAAAAACCCTTACTGACCCTGGGCCGCGTGGTCCTGACCCTGCTGGTGGTATCGCTGGCAACCGTGCTGGTGTGGCAGATGGTGCTGTACTACATGTTCGCCCCCTGGACCCGCGACGGCCACATCCGCGCCGACGTGATCCAGATCGCCCCCGATGTGTCCGGGCTGATCCAGCAGGTGTCGGTACGCGACAACCAGGTGGTCAAGCGCGGCGACGTGCTGTTCAGCATCGACCAGGACCGCTTCCACCTGGCCCTGCGCCAGGCCCAGGCGACCCTGGCCGAACGCCGTGAAACCCTGGCCCAGGCGCAGCGCGAGGCGCGCCGCAACCGTGGCCTGGGCAACCTGGTGGCGCAGGAGCAGCTCGAAGAAAGCCAGTCGCGCCAGGCCCGCGCGCAATCGGCCCTGGCCGAGGCGCAGGTGGCGGTGGACGCGGCGCAGCTGAACCTCGACCGTTCGGTGGTACGCAGCCCGGTCGACGGCTACCTCAACGACCGCGCCCCGCGCGCCCACGAGTTCGTCAGCGCCGGGCGCCCGGTGCTGTCGGTGGTCGACAGCAACTCCTACCACGTCGATGGCTATTTCGAAGAGACCAAGCTGGGCGGCATCCATATCGGCCAGGCCGTGGATATCCGCGTGATGGGCGACGACGCGCGCCTGCGCGGTCGCGTGCAGAGCATCGCCGCAGGCATCGAGGACCGTGACCGCAGCAGTGGCGCCAACCTGCTGCCCAACGTCAACCCGGCCTTCAGCTGGGTGCGCCTGGCGCAGCGCATACCGGTGCGCATCGCATTCGACGAGGTGCCGGAAAACTTTCGCATGATCGCCGGGCGTACTGCCACGGTGTCGATCATCGAGGATGCCGCCCGATGAAACGCTTTGCGCTGCTGGGCGCAGGGTTGCTGCTGTCGGCCTGCCAGATGGTCGGGCCCGACTACAGCGTGCCCAAGGAGGCGGCGGTCAATCGCGGCGACCTGCAGGGCGCGCTGCGCAGCGACGCCGACAGCGTGGTCTCGGCGCCGGTGCCCGCCAACTGGTGGCACCTCTACCAGGACCCGCGCCTCGACGCGCTGGTCAACCAGGCGCTGGCCGCCAACACCGAACTGCGCGTGGCCGCGGCGAACATCGCGCGGGCGCGGGCACAGGTCGAGGAGGCCGAGGCCCAGGGCGGGTTCAATGGCGGGGTCAAGCTGGGTGCGCAGCGCCTGCAGGAGTCCGGCGAAGCCTTTCTGCAACCCGACAAGGTGCCGGTGGCCAACATCGGCGAGGCGATCCTCAGCGCCTCGTACCAGTTCGACCTGTGGGGCACGCTCAAGCGCGGCGTCGAGGCCGCTCAGGCCCACGCCGACGCCACCCAGGCTGCCGCCGACACCGCCCGCATCACCCTGGTGGCGGATGTGGTGCGGGCCTACACCCAGGTGTGCGCGGCCAACGAGGAATACCACATCGCACGGGCCTCGCTGGACCTGCAGGAGCAGAGCGTGACCCTCACCCAGCGCCTGCGCGATGCCGGGCGCGGTGACGAAACCCAGGTGACGCGCACCGAGACCCAGTTCAAGTCGCTGCGCGCCGAACTGCCGCGTTACCAGGCCATGCGCGAGGCGGGCCTGTACACCTTGTCGATGCTGCTGGCCAAGCCGGTCGAGCAACTGCCGGCGGGTACCGCGCACTGCGCCGAGCTGCCGCACATCGCGCAACGTGTTCCGGTGGGCGATGGCGCCGCGCTGCTCAAGCGCCGCCCCGACATCCGCCAGGCCGAACGCAGCCTGGCGGCGGCCACTGCCGGCATCGGCGTGGCCACCGGGCAGCTGTACCCGGACATCAGCATCGGCGCGCAGGTGGGCACCATCGGCATCCTCGAGAACCTGGGCAAGCCGGCGACCAACCGCTGGGGCTTTGGTCCGCTGCTGACCTGGACCGTGCCCACCAATGGTTCGCGGGCACGCATTCGCCAGGCCGAGGCCTCGACCCAGGCGGCGCTGGCGCATTTCGACGGGGTGGTGCTCAACGCCATCCGCGAGACCCAGACCAGCCTGGCGCAGTACAGCGCGCTGCTTGACCGGCGCGACGCGCTGGCCGAGGCCGAGCGCTCGGCGCAACTGGCGGCCGACCAGACCCACCGGTTCTTCAAGGCCGGGCGTGAATCGTTCCTGGCCGACCTGCAGGCCACGCGCACCTACACCGACATGCGTGCGCAGCTGGCGGCGGCCAATACCCAGGTCGCGATGGGGCAGATCGGCTTGTTCCTGGCGCTGGGCGGCGGCTGGTAGCAACCGCTATCTTGCAGGGCCATTCTGGCCCGCTCCCACATGGGCAGCGGTGATCCTTGTGGGAGCGGGCTTGACCCGCGATTGGGCCGCAAAGCGGCCCCCACCCACCCTCGAGCGACGCCATCGGCATCGGAACGTCTGCATGTACCGCAACTGCAGCGACTAAACTCCAGCGGTCGGGACCGGCGGTGAAATTAAACGCCAACCCGACTGACCTCGAACGACCTGTGCGCTGTCTACCCCATTCAACCCGGCCTGACGCCCAGAAGGAGTGACCCATGGAAGCACCTACCCACAGCTTTAGCGCCCTGTTCAAGCAGCTTGGCCTGCCCGATGATCCCAAAGGCATCGACCAGTTCATCACCAGCCACTCGCCGCTCAAGGGCGACATCAAGCTGGTGGATGCGCCGTTCTGGACGCCGGCACAGCGCGAATTCCTCAAGGAGGCGATTATGGAGGATGCCGACTGGGCCGTTCAGTTCGACCAGCTCAACGAGGCGCTGCGCAATCCCCGCAAATAAGCGCTGAGCGGCACCTGTACCTGCAGTTGGCGTTGCTATGCTCAGAAAAACAATAAGGGGATGGCGCCAATGAAAGATCCCTACGCACCCGGCTTCTGGGCGGCCGTGACCGCCCTGGGCCTGCTGAGCACCGGCTACTTCTACGGCGTTCGCCAGCTCTACCAGCTGGTGGAGGCCATGCACTTCATGTACGCGGCCGCCGCCGTGATTGCGGCGCTGGCCCTCACGGCCCTGGCCTGGAGCAGCTGGCAGCAGCTCAAGGTGCGCAAGCGCCAGCTCGAGCAGGGCCGCACCCTGGTGGCCATCTGGAACACCAAGGTTGCCCTGCGCCGGGTCGAAACCGTATTCGACCGCTACTTCTGGGGCAGCTACTGGCAGCCGGGGCGCACTTTTCAGGAAGTGATGGGCGAGCTTGAAGGCACCCCGCTCGAACAGAGCCTCGAAGCCCTCAAACGCCAGTGCCAGCAGCTCGACCAGCAGACCCGCGGGCGCCACCGCTACTGGCTGAACAACGCCCGCGAACTTTCCAGCGTGGCCACGGCCATGGCCCGCGAACGCTACCAGCTCGACCTGTGCGACTCGCAGCAGAGTGCCGGGCGCGGCAGCGCCGTGCTCAACCGCGACCTCGAAGTGCTGGTGTACACCTGGTCGGCGCGCCTGCGCAGCTTCGACCACCAGCTCGACGAGCTGGAGGGCGAATACCGCTGAGGTTCATTCGCCGCGGATGTACTGCTCCAGCTGCAGGATCAGGTTGGCCTGTTCGGCAATCGCCGCCTTGACCAGGTCGCCAATCGACAGCAGACCGATCAGCTGGCCGTTCTCCACCACCGGCAGATGGCGCAGGTGGCTGTTGGTCATCAGGTTCATGCACACCTCCACGCTCTGGTGCGGGTCTACCGTGACCACCGGTGCGCTCATGATGTCGCGTACCGGCGTGCCCACCGACGAACGTCCCTTGAGCACCATCTTGCGGGCGTAGTCACGCTCGCTGATGATCCCGACCACCTGGCCGTCATCGACCACCGGCAAGGCGCCGACGTTCTTCTCGCCCATCACCATCAGTGCCTCGAGCACCGTCTGGTGCGACCTGATGGTGTGTACCGCATGGTGTTTTTCTTCTTTGGTATTGAGCAGCTCTTTCACGGTTTTCATGTGCAGCCTCGGCGGTGGATAAGCGGCGATGCCTATCCCCTAAGAATCGTGCACGGATGCCCACTCGGCAAGGTTGAAAACGCCATGGGGCCGATTGAAAAACGTCATGCTCCGTCGAAACCGCGCATCAGCATCAACGCCACGCCTGTCAGCAGCACCGCCGTGGCCCGTTGCAGCAGGCGCCGACGCGCCGGCTGCTGCAGCACATGACGGATGCGCTGGCCGAAATAGCAGTACAGGCAGCCGCTGGCAAACTGCAGCAGCAGGAAGGTCAGGCCGAGCACGGCGATGTCGCGGGTGTGGCTGGCAAACTGCGGGAACACCGCGCTGAACATCAGGATGCTCTTGGGGTTGGACAGCCCGGTCAGCAGGCCCCTTGCGAACAGCGCCCGGAAACCCTCCAGCGCCGGCCCGCCGCTATCGCCCAGCGCCAGCCCGGTACTGGTCCACTGCCGCCAGGCCAGGTACAGCACATACGCGACCCCCAGGGCCTGGATCAGCTGGCGCACCAGCGGGTAGCCCTGGATCAGCGCCGAAAAGCCCAGTGCAAACACCAGAATCGACAGCAGGTAGGCCACGCTGGCGCCCAGTTGCGCCGGCAGCGACTGGCGCAGGCCGGCCTTGAGGCCCAGGCTCAGCAACAGCAGGGTCATCGGCCCTGGGCTGAAGGTCATGCTGGCGCAGAACACCACGAAGTAACCGAAAGAGGAGGGCGTCAGGCCGAGGCTCATGGGGCAGTGCTCACAGTGCAAAGGCCGCAGTCTAGAGCGCGGGCCACGCTGCGGGCAGGCCAAGCAGCGGGCAATCGCGCCCGACTTTACTGGTAGGATTACCGGTAAACCTGTGGAGACCTGCATGCTGCCCGTCATCGAGTTCTGCCCCGGAACACCCAAGGTCCAGCAGATCGCCGAAGCCTGGGCGCGTGCCATCGAGGCCGGCGAGCTGCCGGCGGGCAGTCGCCTGCCGCCGGTGCGCGAACTGACCGCGCAACTGGGCGTGAGCAAGTTCACCGTGATCGAAGCGCTGGACCGCCTGCGTGCCCGCAACCTGATCACCTCCAGCCAGGGCCGCGGGCACTTTGTTGCCAGCCGTCACGCGCCGAGGGTGCCGGGGGGCGACACGGACTGGCTGCCGCAGGACCTGGCCAGCGTGCTGCGCCGCTCGCTGCTGGCCGATGACAACAGCCTGCGCCCCGGCAGCGGGCACCTGCCGCCCGACTGGCTGGAGCCCGGCAACCTGCGCCAGGCATTGCGCACCGTGGCCCGCTCCACGCGCCTGCGCATTGGCGGCTACGGTACGCCGGCCGGTTACCTGGCGCTGCGCCAGACCCTGCAGACGCGCTTGCTCGGCCAGGGCATCGCCGCGCCGCTGGAGCAGATCGTCACCACCAGCAACACCGTGCAGGCGCTGGACATGCTGCTGCGGGTGATGCTGCGCCCGGGCGATTGCGTGGTGCTCGACAGCCCGTGCTATTTCAACTTCCACGCCAACCTGGCCCTGCACGGCGCGCGCATCGTCACCGTGCAGCGCACCGCCGAGGGCCTCGACCTGGCGCGTTTCGAACAGCTGCTGGCGCAGCACCGGCCCAGGCTGTACCTGACCACCAGCGTGCTGCACAACCCCACCGGGCACTCGTTCACTGCGGGCCAGGCGTTCGCGCTGTTGCAGCTGGCGCGCCAGTACGACTGCCATGTCATCGAGGATGACCTCTACGCCGACCTGCACCCGCAGGCGCCGGCCCGCCTGGCGGCGCTGGCGGGCCTGGAGCAGGTGACGTACCTGTCCGGGTTCTCCAAGACCCTCAGCGCCAACGCCCGGGTCAGCTATGTGGTGGCCGCGCCGCAACTGGCCGCCAGCCTCACCCACATGAAGCTGATGAGCGGCGGCATTACCTCCGAACTGCTGGAGCAGGTGGTCGACCAGCTGCTCACCGATGGCAGTTACGACAAGCACCGCAAGCGCCTGCAACTGCGCCTGCAGGAGGCGGCCGGGCGCGTCGAGCAGCGTCTGCGGGCGCTGGGCTGCGAGCCGCTGCAGGGTTATGCCGGCGGTCTGTTTATCTGGGTGCGGCTGCCCCTCGGTTGCGACGCCCAGGCCCTGGCCCGTGCAGGCCTGGCGCGGGATGTGCTGTTGGGGCCGGGCAGCCTGTTCGGCCCCGAGCCCGGCCTGTTGCAGTGCATGCGCTTCAACGTCGCCTGCAGCGACGACCCGCAGCTATGGTCGGAGCTGGCGGTACTATTGGACAGTTTTGCCGACCCGGCATCTGCGTTATAACGAACCCCCAAAAACGTCGGCACAGTGTGTAGCCGGCGGCCACCTTCAAGGAGTCACCATGTTGCCAAGGCGGCCCACCGTCCTCACCTTCCTGTTGCTTGGCGCGGGCTCCGCGAGCGCCGACAGTGTCGACCTGGCGCCGCTGGAAGTCACCTCCACCCGCGTGACCTCCGAATGGTTGCAGACCCCGGCCGCCGTCAGCTCGGTGAGCGTCGCCGACAAGCCCGGCGAACAGATGCTGACCCTCGACAGCCTGCTGATGGCGGTGCCCGGTGCGGTGCCGCAAAGCCGCTACAACATGGCCCAGGGCATGCGCCTGTCGATTCGCGGCTTTGGTGCCCGCTCCAGCTTCGGCATGCGCGGCATCCGCGTACTGGTCGACGGCGTGCCGTTGACCATGCCCGACGGCCAGACCGAGATGGACGGTGTCGACCTGAGCCTGGTGGAAAACATCGAAGTGATCCGCGGCTCGGCTTCCACCCTGTACGGCAACGGTGCCGGCGGCGTACTGGCGATCACCACCCGCGAGCCCTCGCTGGAGCCGCGCACCCTCGTGGACGTGGGTGGCGGTGCCGACGGCTATCGCCGCGTGCGTGCCGAAACCAGTGGCACCTCCGGCAACCTTGGCGGGTTGCTGGCGCTCAACGTCACCAACATGGACGGCTACCGCGATCACGCCGCCTCCGAAGCGCGCAACCTCACCGGCAAGCTGCGCTGGCAGGCCGATGCCGGCGTGCTGGGGGTAACCTTCCAGGCCCTCGACAACCGCTCCGAAGACCCTGGCGCCCTGACCCTCGCGCAGGTGCGCGACAAGCGCAGCCAGGCGCGCCCGCAGAGCCTGCTGTTCGACTCCGACGAACAGATGAACCAGCAACGCCTGGCGGTCAACTGGACCAGCCAGCTGAGCGACACCGACAGCTACCAGCTGCGTACCTGGCTGGGCCGGCGTGACTTCGGCAACCGCCTGCCGCTGCGCGCGGGCGGGCAGACCACCTACGAACGCCTGTTTGCCGGTGTCGGCGGGCAGTACACGCACCTGGCCAACTGGTTCGGCCTGGGTCATCAGCTCACCACCGGCATCGACATCGAGCAGCAGCGCGACGACCGCGAGCGGCACAACAACGAAGTCGGTGGTCACACCGGCAACCTCACCCTGCGCCAACGCGAAAAGGCCGGTGGCTATGGGCTGTACGTGCAGGACAGCATCGACCTCACCGAGCGTCTGCAACTGACCCTGGGCGGACGCTATGACGCCACGCGCCAGTCGGTCGACGACCGCTTCCCGAGCGACGGCGACGCCTCCGATGCGCAGCGTTTCGAAGACTTCAACTACAGTGCCGGCCTGAGCTACCGCCTTACCGAGCACACCATGGCGTATGCGCGGGTGGCCACCTCGTTCGAGACCCCCACCCTCAACGAACTGAGCAACCCGACCGCAGGCGGCTTCAACACCGGGCTGCAACCGGCGCGGGCGCTGACCCGCGAGCTGGGTGTGAAGGGCGAGTGGGACGACCTGCGCCTGGAGGCGGTGGTGTACAGCATCCTGCTCAAGGACGAACTGGTGGCGCAGAGCACCGACCGCGGCAACACCTACAGCAACGCCGGCAAATCGCGGCGTGACGGCTTCGAGTTGAGTGGCGAATACCGGCCTGTGGATAACTGGCGCCTGTCGATGGCCTACAGCTACAACGACTACCACTACACCCGTTTCGAGGGCTATGACGACAACCGTCTGCCGGGCATTCCCCGGCAGACCTTGTTCACCGAGGTGGGCTACGAGTCGGATGCGTTCTATGCACGGGTCAACATGAACGCCTATGGCCCGCAGTATGCGGACAACGCCAATGAGGCGCGGGTGGCGGGCAATGCCTTGTTCAACCTGCGCGTGGGCACGGTACTCAAGCTTCAGGGCCAGGAGCTGGAACCGTACGTGGGTGTGGATAACCTGACTGACCGGCGTTACTACGACAACCTGCGCATCAACGACACAGGCGCCCGTTACTACGAGCCGGGCCCAGGTCGGACCTTGTACGCGGGCATCCGCGCGAGCTTCTGAAGGCCTGACGCCGAGCGAACAAGGCTGGCACCGCCGATCCTGCAGGCCATGGCGCGTTGCAATCGATGCAGGAGCCGGCCTTGCCGGCGAAGCGCCGCGCGGGCGGCGCTCGATCTGGTGATCGCCGCAGAAGCAGCGGCTGGCACCTTGTGAGGTCACATCGTTGCCAGCCCTGCAAAATCTTGAACCCCATCACGTTTCCCACACCCCGTTGCAACTTTCTCGCGATATCCCCGTCAGAGCGGTGCGGAAGAGGTTGTAGGACAAATCACCGTCCCTCCCAGCAGGCTTGAACATTCAGCCGCGCACAACGCTCCGCCCCCCGATAACACTCCCCCAAGAATTCCGGCCCACAAGGATGTGCCATGCTGCCGATCGCCCATTGCCGGGCGTTGACGACACGTGTTGCCCACTGCTTCGTCAGCACCTCGCGCCCCACTCCCGCTGCCGCACTGCTGCTGGCCCTCGCTGCCTGGGCCGCCGGTGCCGGCACCGCCGCACACGCCGCCGACCCGAATGCCGAGCTGCTGCGCCAGCGCGACCGCGAGCGGGTGCAGCGCGAGCAGCTCGAAGCACGCCCCGACGTGCGCCTCGAAGCACCGCTGGCCGATGAAGGCGACGGCCGCCTGCCCGCCAACGAAACCCCGTGCTTCCCTATCCGCCAACTGCGCCTGGTGGGCGATGCGGCCGAGCGCTTCCAGTGGGCGCTGCGCGCCGCCAACCCCAAGGATGACCCGGCCACCGGGCGCTGCCTGGGCAGCGCGGGCATCAACCTGACCATGAAGCGCATCCAGAACGCGATCATCGAAAAAGGCTACGTCACCACCCGCGTGCTGGCCCAGGCCCAGGACCTCAACAGCGGCGAACTGACCCTGACCCTGATTCCCGGGCGTATCCGCGACATCCGCTTCGCCGAAGGCACCAGCTCGCGCGCCAATGCCTGGAACGCGCTGCCGGCGCACTCGGGCGACCTGCTCAACCTGCGCGACATCGAACAGGCCCTGGAGAACTTCAAGCGCGTACCCACCGCCGAAGCCGACATCCAGATCGCCCCGGCCCAGGCCCGCGACGCCGGCCCCGGCGAGAGCGACATCGTGATCGCCTGGCGCCAGGCCTTCCCGGCGCGGCTCAGCCTGTCTGTGGATAACTCCGGTAGCAAGACCACCGGCAAGTACCAGGGCAACCTGGCGTTGTCGCTGGACAACATCCTCTCGCTCAACGACCTGTTCTACGCCAGCGCCACCCACGACCTGGGCGGCGGCGAGTCGGGCAATCGCGGCTCCAAGGGCAACACGCTGCACTACTCGCTGCCGTTCGGCTACTGGCTGCTGGGCTTCACCACCAGCGAGTACGACTACCACCAGCAGGTGGCCGGCGAGAACGAGACCTACCAGTACCGCGGCGAAACTCGCAACAACGAGCTGCGCCTGTCGCGCCTGCTGTACCGCGATGCGGTGCGCAAGACCACGGCCTGGGGCAGCCTGTGGACGCGTACCTCGGAAAACTTCATCGACGACACTGAAATCCAGCTGCAGCGCCGGCGCATGGCCGGCTGGGAAGCGGGCCTGAGCCACCGCGAATTCATCGGCGCCTCCACCCTCGACCTGAGCGCGGGCTACCGCCGCGGCACCGGTGCCCATGGCGCACTGCAGGCGCCAGAAGAACTCACCGGCGAAGGCACCTCGCGCTCCAAGATCATCAGTGCCGATGCCCAGCTGCAGGTGCCCTTCATCGCCTACAACCAGCGTATGCGCTACATCGGTGGCTGGCGCGCGCAGTGGAACCGCTCGGCGCTGGTGCCGCAGGACCGCTTCTCCATCGGCGGGCGCTACACCGTGCGCGGCTTCGACGGCGAGAACATCCTCTCGGCCGAACGCGGCTGGACCCTGCGCAACGAGATCGGCCTGGCCCTGGGCGATACCGGCCAGGAGCTGTACACCGGCGTCGACTACGGCGAAGTCAGCGGCCACTCCAGCGAGTACCTGGTGGGCAAGCGCCTGGCCGGTGCCGTGGTGGGGGTGCGCGGCGGCTACAAGGCGCTGTCGTATGACTGGTCCTGGGGTACGCCGCTGAAGAAGCCCGACGGTTTCGAAACGGCCAACATCACCAGTGCCTTCACTGTCTCTTTGTCGTTCTGAGGCCCGCCATGCGTATCGATCGCTTCGACATCATCGCCCCCGGGCTCTTCGACGAGCCCTGGAACGAGGCCACCGTGCTGGGCTCGGCCACCTGGCTGTGGATGCACTCCACAGCTCACCGCGACGCACCGCTGCACAGCCTGGCCACCCTGTTGCTGCCGGCGCTCAAGCACCGCCAGTTCGTGCTCGGCAGCGAGGCCGGCAAGCCGGTGTTCTACCTGTCCTGGCTCAACCTCGACGACGCCGCCGAGCAGCGCTACATCCAGCGCTCGCCTGTCGAGATGGCCGATGCCGACTGGAACAGCGGCGAACGCCTGTGGATAAACGACTTCGTCGCCCCGTTCGGGCATGCGGCAACGCTGGCGCGCCTGGTGCAGCGCCAGCTGTTCCCCAACCGCTGCATGCGCGCCCTCGACCACCAGGGCGAAGTGCGCGGCCTGCGGGTCAAGACGCACCTGGGGATCGGCGTGATTCCCGAACAGGCCAAGGCCTGGTTTGCCGCTCACCCGCTGGAACTCACAGCGTAACCCTGACTTCTGGCGGTCTGGCACCGCAAATGGAATTGCAATGAACAAGCATCTCTACCGTATCGTTTTCAACAAGGCTCGCGGGCTGCTGATGGTGGTTGCCGAGAACGTCGCCAGCCAGGGCAAGGCGCCGGGCACCACCACCGGGCCCGTGGCCGGCTCGGCCGGCACACTGGCCGAACTGGGCCGCCTGCGTTTCGCAATGATGCTCGCCCTCGGCCTGGTGGCGCTGGACGCTGCACCTTCCTGGGCTGCCGGGGTGGTCGCCGATGGGCGTGCGCCAGCAGCCCAGCGCCCGAACGTGGGCCAGAGTGCCAACGGCACGCCGCAGGTGAACATCACCGCCCCCAGCGCCGCCGGCGTGTCGCGCAATACCTACAGCCAGTTCGACGTGGACAAGCGCGGGGTCATCCTCAACAACGGCGTCAAGGCCAGCCAGACCCAGCTGGGTGGCTGGATCCAGGGCAACGGCAACCTGAGCAAGGGCAGTGCGCGGGTGATCCTCAACGAGGTCAACGCGAGCAACCCCAGCCAGTTGCGCGGCTATGTGGAAGTGGCCGGGCAACGCGCCCAGGTGGTGATCGCCAACCCGGCCGGCGTCACCTGCGACGGCTGCGGCTTCATCAACGCCAACCGTGCCACCCTGACCACCGGCCAGGCGCAGCTTGAGAACGGCCGCATCACCGGCTACCAGGTCAAGGGCGGTACCCTCAGCATCCAGGGCAAGGGCCTGGACAGCGCCGACGCCGACTACACCGACCTGATCGCGCAGAGCGTGCAGGTCAACGCCGGCATCTGGGCCAAGGACCTGAAAGTCACCGCCGGGCGCAACCAGGTCAACGCCGACAACACCCGCGCAACCCGGCTGGCAGGCAGCGACGAGGAGGCCCCCGCAGTCGCCATCGACGTGGCCAAGCTCGGCGGCATGTACGCCGGCAAGATCATGCTGGTGGGCACCGAGGGCGGTGTGGGCGTGCGCAACGCCGGCACGATCGGTGCCGGCGCCGGCGAAGTGGTGATCAGCGCCGACGGCAAGCTGCTCAATAGCGGCACCCTCAGCAGTGCCGGCGCCACCCGCGTCGCCGCCGAGGGCGGGGTCGACAACAGCGGCACGGTCTATGCCAAGGGCGACCTGCAGCTGAGCAGCGCCGGCGACCTGAACAACAGCGGCACCCTGGCCAGCCAGGCCAATGTCGAACTCAAGGCGACCGGCGCGCAGTCGACCATCACCAGCAGCAAGGGCTCGGCACTGGCTGCCGGGCTGGACGAGAGCGGCAAGCTGGGCAAGGCTGGCAACCTGACCCTCACCGCGCAGCGCGTGCAGGCCCACGGCGAACACCTGGCCGGCGGCGACCTGCAGGTCAGTGCAGGCGACGTCGACCTGAGCGCCAGCCGTAACGTGGCCGGCAACATCACCCTCACCGGCGGCGACATCAACCTCGCCAACGCCAGCGTCGATGCCAGCAAGACCCTCAGTGCCACCGCCCGCCAGACCCTGCGCAGCGACGCCGCCAAGGTGGTGGCGGGCAACCTGCAAGTACGCGCCGGCGAGCTGTCGAACGTGGGCGGCGAGCTGACCCAGAGCGGCAAGGGCAGCACCTCGATCAAGGTCGACGGCACCCTCGACAACCGCAGTGGCCGCATCGCCAGCAACGCGACCCATGCCACGCTCAGCGCCGCCACCGTGGTCAACACCCAGGGCCGCGTCGAGCATGCCGGCGCCGGCACCCTGCAGTTGTCTGCCACGACGCTCGACAGCGCGCAGGGCACGCTGGTCAGCACCGGCACCCTGCAGCTCAAGGCCGGCCAGGTACAGCTCGACGCCGGCGTGGCTCAGGGCAAGGACGTATCGATCGAGGCCGACACCCTGTCCAACCGCGGCGGCAAGGTCCTGGCCACCCAGGGAGGCAGCCTTGCGGTCACCACCCAGGGCCTGCTCGATAACACCGGCGGCACCCTTGCGGCCAGCGGCAACGGCGTGTTCAACGCCGGCACGCTGGACAACCGCAGCGGCACCGTGAGCGCCGGCGGCACACTGCTTGCGGGCGCTGGCGAGCTGTTCAACACCGCCGGCACCTTCGCCGCGATCCGCCAGATGACGCTGACTGCGGCGCACCTGAACAACAGCGGCGGTACGGTCGGCTCGGTACAGGGCGCCCTGCTGCTGACTGCACGCGACAGCCAGCTGGGCAACGTGGGCGGGCGCCTGGAAGCGGCGGGCGACATCGTGGTGAACGCTCAGGGTATCGACAACAGTGGCGGCGTGATCAGCGGCCTGGCACTCAACCTGAACAGCAATGGCCAACTGCTGCAGAACGCCCAGGGCACCCTGGATGCGCGCAGCACCCTGGACGTGCGCAGCGGGCGCCTGGAAAACGCCGGCGGGCTGATCCAGTCCCAGGGCAGGCTGTACATCGATACCGGCGAACAGGCACTGGTCAACCTCGACGATGGCAGCGGCAAGGGCATCATCAGCCAGGGTGCGCTGGAGATTCACAGCGCGCACCTGAGCAACGCCGGCGGTTACATTTCGGCCAAGGGCGCGATGCAACTGCTGGCCGCCGACGTGACCAACGCCGGCGGGCGCATCGTCGGCGCCGACAGTGTGCAGGTGCAGGGCCTGCGGCTGAACAACCAGGCCGGGCAGATCCAGGCGCTGGGCGCCATCGACGTGGCCTCGGCCGAACGGGTGGACAACCAGGGCGGCCTGATCCGCTCCGCCGGTTTGCTGCATGTGTCGACCGGCACCCTCGCCAACAACGCCACCCAGGCCGACAACCAGGGCCTGCAAGGGCACGCCCTGCGCCTTGAGTCCGACGTGCTGGGCAACCAGGCCGGTGTGATTCGCGCCGACACCACGCTGGACATCGGCGTCAGCCAACTGCTGGACAACGCGGGCGGGCTGATCAGCTCCAGCCAGCACCTGAACATTACCGACCGTGACCCCGCTGCGCGCCGCCAGAGCATCAGCAACCTCGACGGGCGCCTGCTGGCCGGCCAGTCGCTGAGCCTGAACGCCGCCTACTACAGTGGCAACGGTCAGGCCGTGAGCCTGGGCGACCTGACCCTGCGCCTGCTCGCAGGCCTTGAACTCAGTGGCCTGCTGCAGGCCAACGGCACCCTCGACGTGCAGACCGGCGGTGCGCTGAACAACAGCGGCAAGCTGCTGGCCGGCCGCTCCATGCTGCTCGACGCCAGTACCCTGGACAACCGCGCCGAGGGTGAAATCAGTGCCGACCAGGTGCGCATCACTGCCCACCAGAGCCTGACCAACCGTGGCCTGATCGACGGCCAGAAGGTACGCCTGCAAACCGGCGTGCTGTACAACCTGGGCACCGGTCGCATCTACGGCGACCAGTTGGGCATCGCTGCCGGCACCCTGGTCAACGCCAACGAGGGCGACCGCTCCGGTGCCATCGCCGCCCGTGCGCGCCTGGACATCGGCGCCACGCAGATCGACAACAGCGAAGCGGCGCTGATCTTCAGTGCCGGCGACATGGCCATCGGCGCCACGCTGGATGACGCCGACCACGCCAGCGGCCGCGCCGCGCTGCTGACCAACGCCAGCGCCACCATCGAGTCGCTGGGGCACATGGCGCTGGACGTGCAGACCCTGCGCAACCTCAACAACCACTTCAGCACCCGCGACGTGGAAATCAGCCGCCAGAGCTTCCAGGAATTCCAGCTGGCCGGCTCGCCCAACCGCTACCAGGCCGACCAGGTCACGTTCCGCCACAACGAAGTGCAGTACCTGATCACCCCCGAGGGCCAGAAGGACAACTGGAACCGCTACGACGTGACCCGCGTGGTGCGCGAAACCCAGATCGCCACCTCGGCGCCGGGGCAGATCCTGGCCGGCGGCAACCTGGTCATCAACGCCGGCGAAGTGCTCAACGACAAGAGCCGGATCATCGCCGGCGGCCTGCTGCAGGGCGCCATCGGCAGCCTGGTGAACACCGAGTTCAAGGGCCAGCAGGTCACCACCGACAGCGGCACGGTGACCAACTTCTACCGTATCCAGCGCAAGGGCCGCGACCGCCAGGGCGCCCGCGTGGCCGGTTATGTGCCCGCGCCGCTGATCCAGGAAATCTCGCTGCAGCCCACCGTATGGCAGGAGCTGGCCGCCGTCACCGGCAGCGGCACCCAGCTCGGCGGCCATGCCAGCCAGCTGAGCGACCAGCAGGCCGCCGGCGCCGGCGCGGTGGACAGCGCCACCGCCAATGCCTACCAGGTGGCGCCGATCATCGAGGTGGCGGCGCAGGCCGGGCTCGATGCCGAAGGCGTCGGCGAGCAGATCCGCACCGGCGGCCCGGTGCTGACCCTGCCGAGCAACAGCCTGTTCGACAGCAACCCGCAGGCGGTGCGCAATTATCTGGTGGAGACCGACCCGCGCTTTGCCGGCTACCGCAACTGGCTGTCGTCCGACTACATGCTGCAACAGTTGCACCTGGACCCGGGGCAGACCCTGCAACGCCTGGGCGACGGCTTCTACGAACAGAAGCTGATTCGCGAACAGGTCGCCCAGCTCACTGGCCGGCGCTTCATCGACGGCTATGCCAACGACGAGGAACAGTACCGCGCGCTGCTCGACAACGCGGTCACCGTGGCCAACACCTGGCAACTGGTGCCGGGTGTGGCGCTGAGCGCCGAGCAGATGGCCCAGCTGACCAGCGACATCGTGTGGCTGGTGGAAAAACAGGTGACCGTGGCCGGCGGCGAAACCCGCAGGGTGCTGGTGCCGCAGGTGTACGTGCGGGTGCAGCAGGGCGACCTCAACGGCGCGGGTGCGTTGATGGCCGGCCAGCAGCTCAAGCTCGACGTGAACGACACCCTGAGCAACAGCGGCAGCCTCGGCGGGCGCAGCATCCTGACGCTCACCGCGCAGAATGTGGAGAACCTCGGCGGGCGTATCCAGGCCGACAAGGTGTCGGTGCAGGCACGCGAGAACCTCGACAACCTCGGCGGCCTGATCGGCGCCGTGGACAGCCTGGCGATCAGCGCCGGCAACGACCTCAACGTCATCTCCAGCACCCATGACAGCAGCAGCGAGCAGGGCACGCGCAGCAACCTGTCGCGGGTGGCCGGGCTGTTCGTCAGCGGCGCCGGCGGCACGCTCACGGCCTCGGCCGGCAACGACATCAACCTGGCCGGCGCCCAGGTGGTCAACGCCGGTGCCAACGGCAGCACGCAACTGGTGGCCGGCAACAACCTGAACCTGACCACCGTCACCGAGTCGCACCAGCAGTCGATCACCTGGAACAGCAGCAACTGGCGCAAGGACGCCAGCCGCACCGAGGTGGGCAGCAATGTGCAGGGCACCGGCGACGTCAGCCTCAAGGCCGGTCAGGACATCAACCTGCGCGCCAGCCAGGCCAGCAGCGAGCAGGGCATGGTGATGGCCGACGCCGGCCGCGACGTGAACCTGATGGCCGGGCAGAACTACCAGTTCGCCGACGAGGCGCACAAGGTCACCGGCGGCAACGGCATGTTCTCCAAGACCACCAGAACCACCCGTGACACGCTCAGCGAAACCACCGCCCAGGGCTCGACCCTCAGCGGCGAGCACACCTACGTGCAGGGCGGGCGCGACATCAACCTGCAGGGCGCCAACGTGGTGTCCAGCCAGCAGACCATCCTGGTGGCGGGCAACGACGTCAACATCGCGGCGGCCAGCGATAGCCGCAGCGAGCGCCACGACAAGACCGAGAAGACCAGCGGCCTGTTCAGCGGTGGTGGCATCGCCGTGACCGTCGGCACCCAGGAGCAGCGGGTCAAGGACATGACCACCAGCACCACCGCGGTGGCCAGCACCGTCGGCTCCACCGAAGGCGACGTGCTGATCGAGGCCGGCAAAAGCTATCGCCAGGTCGGCAGCCAGGTCATGGCGCCCAAGGGCGACGTGGATATCCGTGCCGAGAAGATCGCCATCGTCGAGGCGCGCAACACCAGCGAGCGTGAGCGCCAGACCCTGTTCAAGCAGACCGGCGTGTCGCTGACCCTGACCAACCCGGTGATCAGCGCCATCCAGACCACCCAGCAGATGAAGCAGGCCTCGGACAAGACCGAAGACGGGCGCATGAAGGCGCTGGCCGCGGCCACCGCGGCACTGGCGGCCAACAACGCGGCCACCGCGGTGGCCACCGATCCGGGTTCGGCGGGGGGGATCAACCTGAGCCTGTCGCTGGGCACCAAGAAGAACCAGAGCACCACCGAGCAGCACAGCGATACCGCTGCCGGCTCGACCATCGTCGCTGGCAACGACGTGCGCCTGATCGCCACCGGCGCCGACGAGGACAGCACCCTCACCGTGCGCGGCAGCCAGATCAAGGCCGGCAACAATGCCAGCCTGCTGGCCGACGGCGACATCAACCTGCTGGCCGCCACCAACACCAGCACCCAGCAGACCGACAGCACCGGCAGCAGTGCCAGCGTCGGTATCGGCCTGTCGCTGGGCGGCACACGCAACGGCTTCACCCTCGACCTCGGGGTGTCGGGCAATCGCGGCGAAGCCGATGGCGAGGACCTCACCCACACCAACACCCATATCGATGCCGGCAACCAGCTGGTCATGGTTTCGGGCGGCGACACCAACCTCAAGGGCGCGGTGGTCAGCGGCAAGCAGGTGGTGATGGACGTGGGCGGCAACCTCAACATCGAGAGCCTGCAGGACACCAGCACCTACACCGTGGACGAGAAGAGCCTGGGCGTGGGTATCAGCCTGTGCATTCCGCCGTTCTGCTATGGCATGAGCTCGGTCAGTGGTGCCAGCGGCAGCTTCGGCGCCACCGACATCGACTCCAAGTACGCCAGCGTCACCGAGCAGTCGGGGATCAAGGCCGGCGACGGCGGCTTCGATATCTACGTGGCCGGCAACACCGACCTGGTGGGCGCAGTGATCGCCAGCAGCGACAAGGCCGTGCAGGACGGCAGCAACCGCCTGGTCACCGCCAGCCTGACCAGCCGCGACATCAGGAACGAGGCCGAGTACAAGGGCAGCAGCCTGAGCCTTGGCGGCGGTTACCGCGAGGTCGGCAAGGACCAGCAGGGCAACGCCACCAGCGGCGCCACGCAAACCCCTGGCACCGACCTTGCCAAAAACGAGAACGACATCGGTGTGAGCATGCCGATCGCCATCAGTGCCAGCGATAGCGCCAGCCGCGTGACCCGCAGCGGTATCAGTGGTGGCAGTATCGTCATCACCGATGCGGCCGAGCAGCACAAACGCACCGGCAAGAGCGTGGACGAGGCCATAGCCAGCCTCAACCGCGACGTGTCCAGCGACCGCGATGGCAGCAATGCGCTGAAGCCGATCTTCAACGAGGAGCAGATTCGCGCCGGGTTCGAGATCGTCGGCGCGTTCGCCAACGAGGCGGGCACCCTGCTCAACAACAAGGCCAAGGAAGTCGACGCCAAGCGCAACCAGGCCAAGGAGGCCGAAGCCAAGGCCGCCAACCCGGAACTGGGCGACGGCGAGCGTACTGCCTTGCTGCTGGCGGCCAGCGACCTGCGCCATCAGGCCGACGGCATTGCCGAAAACTGGGGCGCCGGCGGCACCTACCGGCAGATCACCACCGCGCTGGTGGGTGCGGCCAGCGGCAACATCAGCGCCGGCAACACGGCGTTCATGCAGGGCCTGGTGGTCAACTACGTGCAGCAGCAGGGCGCGGGCTATATCGGCGAGCTGGTGGCCAACGGCAGCCTTATCGAAGGCTCGCCGGTACACGCGGCGCTGCACGGCATCCTCGCCTGCGCGGGCGCGGCGGCCAGCAGCCAGAGTTGTGGCAGCGGTGCGGCCGGGGCGGCGGCATCGAGCGTGCTCACCGGGTTGTTCTCCGAAGCCAGCCCCAACGAGTCCGAGGCGCAACGTGAAGCCAAGCGCAACCTGATCACCAGCCTGGTCACCGGGCTGGCCGCCAGCACCGGCCTGGATGCCGCCACCGCCAACACCGCCGCTGGCGCCGCCACCGACAACAACTGGCTGGCCACCCAGCAACTGGTGCAGGCCAAGAAGGAGCTCAAGGAAGCCGAGGGCCTGGCGGACGAGCTCAAGGTCATTGCCAAGTGGGGCTTCATCAGCAAGAAGCAGGACCTGCTGACCCAGGTTGGCGTGGGGCGTGGCCTGGTCGAGGCCGGCATCAACGATATCGAGGGGCTGGCGCAGTTCATCGCGCACCCTATCGATGGCCTCAAGGGCATCAAGGAACTGATTTCCAACCAGGAGGCGCGCGACAAGCTGGGCGCCGATGTGGTGGATGAACTCAACGCCAAGATCGACCGCGTGACCCTGGCGCTGGAGGTAGGCGGTGACGAGCACGCCATGCAACTGGGGCGTGACCTGGGCGAGATCGTGTGGCAGGCCGGCAGCATTGCCACCGGCGTAGGCGGCGCGGCCAAGGCCGGCGTGACGCTGGCCAAGACCGGCATCAAGATGGGCCGGGCGGGTCTGGAAAAAATGGCCGCCAAGGCCGAAGTGCTGGTCAAGGAAGCGCCGGTGGCCAAGGTCGAGCTGCCCCCTGCCGGCAAGCCGGCGGCGGGTGCGGGCACCGTGGCCACCGTCGAGCGCCTGGACGAACTGCCCGTGAAGCAGTTCAACCCCTATGACAACCCGCGCTACAAGGAGATGACGCCCACCGAGCAGCAGGCGTACCTCAAGGAATACAACAAGCAGTTGCAGGCCCAGCAGGACGCCATCAACAACATGACGGCCGACGAGTTCAAGTTCGCCCGCGAGGCGTTCGACAGCACCGGGCGCAACCCCGACGCGGTGGCGCTGCAGCGCAAGTTCGGCCGCGAATTCGAGCGCAGCGTGGCCGAGAACATCCAGAAGGGCCTGGTCAACAACGGCGTCGACCCCAAGGTCGCGGCGCAGATGGCCAAGGCACGGGCCAAGGAAATCAAGTCGAACCTGGCCGCACTGCACGAGCCCGACATGGTAGCTGGCGGGTGGGTAAAACCCGACCCTGTTAGAATGGGCAATTCGAACGTCAACTCGTCGATCGGCGCCAGCTGGTCGAGCCGGTTGCCGCTGCTGGACGAAACCGTGCGCAAGGCGGTGGAGGCGGGCAACGGCAGTGCCAAATTGAACATCAGGTTAGAGCTAGCCAGGGGAGCCAGTCAGTGATGAAGGACGCATTTCTCGAGATGTTTATCGAGGCCATGGGCGAGCCTGCCCATCAGCGGCCCGTGCCGGCCGAAAGCATCGCGCAGTACCGTGGCCGCCTGCCGGACAAACTGCTGGAGTATTGGCAGGAGCAGGGGTGGGGCAGCTATGCCGACGGCCTGTTCTGGCTGGTCAACCCGCACGACTACCAGCACCTGCTGGACATGTGGCTGCAAGGCACCGAGTTCGAAAAGCTGGACACCTACCATGTGATCGGCCGCACGGCCTTTGGCGACCTCTATGCATGGGGCGAAACCTATGGCCGCAAGCTGATCGTGCTGTGTGCGTACAACCGCGTGTACGCCATGAGCAGCGAAAAGAACGTGCCCTGCAGCAACCCGGACCTGGAGCTGCAGTCGTTCCTGTCGATGGTCGAGCGCGAGGACTTCGACATGGAGGACGCCGATGGCGAGTTCCTGTTCGAGCGTGCGCTGCAGGCCCTGGGCCCGCTGGGCGAGCAGGAGCTGTACGGCTTCGAGCCCGCGCTGGTGATGGGCGGCAAGGCGGTGCTGGGCAACCTGCGTAAGCTGCAGCTGGATGTGCACCTGACGATTCTTCGCCAGTTCGGTCGCTGAGCGCATGACCCTGCTCGATGACTGGATAGCGTGCCGCGAAGGTCGCGTCGTGCTCGACAGCTCGCACTTTCTCGGCTTGTTCAAGGAGCATGGCAGCGACGCGGAGCTGGCGCAGATCTTTGCCGGCTTTGCCCAGGCCGATGCCTTGCAGGCGCGGGCGCAGCAGGTGCTGGCGGCAGGTTCGCTGGACAGCAGCCTGTACCTGTTGCCGCAGCGCGGCTGCGATGAAGGCCGGCTCAAGGCCGCGGCGCTGGCCTGGTGGAACGAACAGGCACGGTACTGCCTGTCCACCCAGGGGCCGTGGCCGGAGCAGGCCCACTGGCAGCCTGTGGTCGAGGTGGTAAGCCGCGAGGTGGCGTTGAAGGCGTTGCAGAGCGATGCGCCGAATGCCTGGGTGTTCGAGCATTTCGCCGACACGGTCATCGAGGACGTGCGTGACAGCCAACTGCCGATGTACGCGCTGCTCGAAGCGTTGTACGGGATTGCCGCTGACTATTACCTGGCGTGGTACATCGCGGCGCCGCTGCTGGCGCTGGAGGTGGATTTTGCGCGTTATTTCGAGCTGTGGCGGCTGGGGGGCATGAGCGTGGTGCTGCAGGACCGGCTGTTGGTGGCCGGTTGACAGGTATCAGCAGAGCCGGCATCGACGGCGAACAGGCCCGCACCGCCTGCCAAAACCTCCGGCACTGCCTGTAGACTCTCCAGCGCCCCGCACCTGTGCGGTTGATCGATCAAGCGTTGAGAGGATAGAGAATGAGTCTCTGGGATGACCTGAAAAAGAAAGCCGTCGACGCCAACCCCGAACTTGCCGCCAAGGCGGCCCAGGCGCTGACCAAGGCCAGGGAGCTGGCCGTGGAGGCCGGCCAGAAGGCCGCGCCGGTGCTCAAGGAGGCCAGCGAAAAGGCCGCCGCCTACGCCCAGGAGAAAACCCCGATCCTCAAGGCCCAGGCGCTCAAGGCCATCGACGACGCCAAGGTGCGCCGCGTCGAGCTCAAGGAGCGCGCCAGGCACGACAAGGCCGCGCGCGAGGAAATGGTGCGCACCATGTATGACATCAGCCTGTCGCCCGACGACCCCAACTTCATCGACGAGCCGTTCAACCACTACGATCGCCAGTTGCATTTCTTCGTGGTCACCGGCGAGATTCTCGACACTCAGAAGCGCAACCAGACCCACCTCAGCGCCAGCCACTCGCACCATTCCGGCGGCGGCTACATGATCGACGGCTACGGCTCCATCGGCGGCAGTTCGTCGTCGATGCACGTGAGCAGCCACAACATCCAGGAGCATGAGTTCTGGGTGAAGCTGCGCGATGGCAGGGAAGCGTGTTTCCAGTTCGCCGACAGCGCCGTGCGCATCCGCACCGGGCAGACAGTGAGCATGCTGTTCGCGCGCCCTGCCGACACCCAGACCGGGCAGATGGTGGCGCTGTACAACCACAGCTCGCAGGAAAACCATGTGATCGCCGGGCCGGCCGCGATCAACCAGATATTCAACCTGTATACCGTCGAGCCCGGGCTGTTCAACGGCAATGAGGTGACCACCCGGCGCAACCGCCTGCTGCAGGAGCTGGATCGGCGGCTGGGGCAGTTGGCCAGGTATTCGGCATTGCATGGCAACAGCCAGGGGCAGCTGATAGAGGGCGAGCGCACGGTCTGAGCCCGGCCTGCCCCTTTTGCGCGCCCATGAAAAAAGGCCCGGGTTTTCACCTGGGCCTTTTGTCGTAGATGGCGCACTCGGCGGGATTCGAACCCACGACCCCTGCCTTCGGAGGGCAGTACTCTATCCAGCTGAGCTACGAGTGCAACGCGGGCGCCATGATACCCATCTGCACCCTTGCCGTCCATCGCCAGTAATGTTGTGTTCGATTCCGAACACTCGCTGGCGCAAAAGTGACGTTGATCTGAAATTTCAGGGTCTGCTAGGCTTTTTGTTCTTTTTTTCGAACACCCTATTGTCCTTTGTTCCCGTTGATCCTAGGATTCGTTTGAGATTTCAAACGCTCTCCTTTTTCTACAAATCAATAATTCGCCCTGTGTTCGCACGGTGCAGTTAAGGAAGCCCGACATGCAGCTCAAAGACGCCCAGTTGTTCCGCCAGCAAGCCTTCGTCAACGGAGAGTGGCTGGACGCGGACAACGGTCAGACGATCCAGGTGACCAACCCGGCCACCGGTGAAGTGCTCGGCACCGTGCCTAAAATGGGCGCCGCCGAAACCCGTCGCGCCATCGAGGCCGCCGACAAGGCTCTGCCGGCCTGGCGCGCACTGACCGCCAAGGAGCGTGCTGGCAAGCTGCGCCGCTGGTTCGAACTGATGATCGAGCACCAGGACGACCTGGCCCGCCTGATGACCTCCGAACAGGGCAAGCCACTGGCCGAAGCCAAGGGCGAAATCGCCTATGCCGCCTCGTTCATCGAGTGGTTCGCCGAAGAAGCCAAGCGTGTCTATGGCGACACCATCCCGGGCCACCAGCCCGACAAGCGCCTGATCGTGATCAAGCAGCCGATCGGCGTTACCGCGGCCATCACCCCGTGGAACTTCCCGGCTGCGATGATCACCCGCAAGGCCGGCCCGGCCCTGGCCGCTGGCTGCACCATGGTGCTCAAGCCCGCTTCGCAGACCCCGTACTCGGCCCTGGCCCTGGTCGAGCTGGCCACCCGTGCCGGCATCCCGGCTGGCGTGCTGAGCGTGGTCACCGGCAGCGCCGGCGACATCGGCAGCGAACTGACCGGCAACCCGATCGTACGCAAGCTGTCCTTCACCGGCTCGACCGAAATCGGTCGCCAGCTGATGGCCGAATGCGCCAAGGACATCAAGAAGGTTTCCCTGGAGCTGGGTGGCAACGCTCCGTTCATCGTGTTCGACGACGCCGACCTGGACAAGGCCGTCGAGGGCGCGATCATCTCCAAGTACCGCAATAACGGCCAGACCTGCGTCTGCGCCAACCGTATCTACGTGCAGGACGGCGTCTACGACGTGTTCGCCGAGAAGCTCAAGGCGGCAGTCGCCAAGCTCAAGATCGGCAACGGCCTGGAAGACGGCACCACCACCGGCCCGCTGATCGACGGCAAGGCCGTGGCCAAGGTGCAGGAGCACATCGCTGACGCGGTGAGCAAGGGCGCCAAGGTACTGAGCGGCGGCAAGCTGATCGAAGGCAACTTCTTCGAGCCGACCATCCTCGTCGACGTGCCGAAAAGCGCTGCCGTGGCCAAGGAAGAAACCTTCGGCCCACTGGCTCCGCTGTTCCGTTTCAAGGACGAGGCCGAAGTCATCGCCATGTCCAACGACACCGAATTCGGCCTGGCCTCGTACTTCTATGCCCGCGACATGAGCCGTGTGTTCCGTGTCGCCGAAGCCCTGGAATACGGCATGGTCGGCATCAACACCGGCCTGATCTCCAACGAGGTCGCGCCGTTCGGTGGTATCAAGGCCTCGGGCCTGGGCCGCGAAGGCTCCAAGTACGGCATCGAGGACTACCTCGAAATCAAATACCTGTGCATCAGCGTCTGATCGCAGCGTAAGGCTTTACCTCTGCCAGCGGGGCGCGAGAGCGCCGTCCCGCTGGCCTTTTTTACACCGTGACATCCGGCCGCCTGGGCCCCTGCAGCAGTCGATCAACGCATGCTGCTGCAGTCGAATACCGGCCGCCCCGATCGAATCGCGCCACCTGCGTGTGGCGAAATGAGGACATTATGAGCAAGACCAACGAATCCCTGATGCAACGCCGTGTAGCCGCCGTCCCACGTGGCGTCGGCCAGATCCACCCGATCTTCGCCGAGTCGGCCAGGAACGCCACCGTGACTGACGTCGAAGGCCGCGAGTTCATCGACTTCGCCGGCGGTATCGCGGTACTCAACACCGGTCACGTGCATCCGAAAATCATCGCTGCCGTTGAAGCTCAACTGCACAAGCTGACCCACACCTGCTTCCAGGTACTGGCCTACGAGCCGTATGTCGAAGTGTGCGAAAAGATCAACGCGCTGATCCCGGGTGATTTCGCCAAGAAAACCCTGCTGGTCACCACCGGTTCCGAAGCCGTTGAAAACGCCATCAAGATCGCCCGTGCCGCCACCGGCCGTGCCGGCGTGATCGCCTTCACCGGCGCCTACCACGGTCGCACCATGATGACCCTGGGCCTGACCGGCAAGGTCGTACCGTACTCGGCCGGCATGGGCCTGATGCCAGGCGGCATCTTCCGCGCCATCTACCCGAACGAACTGCACGGTGTGAGCATCGACGACTCGATCGCTTCGATCGAACGCATCTTCAAGAACGACGCCGAAGCCAAGGATATCGCTGCGATCATCCTTGAGCCGGTCCAGGGCGAAGGCGGTTTCTACGTCGCGCCTAAAGAGTTCATGAAGCGTCTGCGCGCCCTGTGCGACCAGCACGGCATCCTGCTGATCGCCGACGAAGTACAGACCGGCGCTGGCCGTACCGGTACCTTCTTCGCCATGGAACAGATGGGCGTCGCGCCTGACCTGACCACCTTCGCCAAATCCATCGCTGGCGGCTTCCCGCTGGCCGGTGTGTGCGGCAAGGCCGAGTACATGGACGCCATCGCTCCAGGCGGCCTGGGCGGCACCTACGCCGGTAGCCCGATCGCCTGCGCCGCGGCCCTGGCCGTGATGGAAGTGTTCGAAGAAGAAAAACTGCTGGACCGCAGCAAGGCAGTCGGCGAGCGTCTGGTTACTGGCCTGCGCAAGATCCAGGACAAGCACCCGATCATCGGTGACGTGCGTGCCCTGGGCTCGATGATCGCGGTCGAGGTGTTCGACAAGGCCGGTTCCCACACCCCTAACCCGACTGCCGTTGCAGCCGTCGTGGCCAAGGCGCGTGACAAGGGCCTTATCCTGCTGTCGTGCGGTACCTACGGCAACGTGCTGCGCATCCTGGTTCCGCTGACCTCGCCTGACGAGCAGCTGGACAAGGGCCTGGCCATCATCGAAGAGTGCTTCGCCGAACTGGCGTAAGTGTGACGCGATAGGAAAAAACCCGCCTCGGCGGGTTTTTTTTCGCCCAAAGCCCGACAAGGGCGCTAAGGTTTGCACAGGAGCTACCTTGGAAGACGCCCTGGATGGCGTGCATCGAGATGTCAGGAGAAGCCCGATGACCGTTTCAAACCCACCCACCGCACCCTGTGTGCTGATTGCCGAAGGCGACCCGTGGGTGCGTGACATGCTCAAGGACATGCTGCTCAGCGTGCGCTGCGATGCCCGCCTGCACGTCTGTGCCAATGGCCACGAGGCGCTGTCCGCGCTGGCCAGCCAACCCGATCTGATCATCGCCGCCCGCGAGCTGCCCGGCATCGACGGCCTGGACCTGCTGCGCAGCGTGCGTGCCAAGCGCCGCAGCTTGCCGTTCATCCTGATCAGCAGCCGCAGCGATGTGGCCAGCGTGCGCGAGGCGCTGCCGCTGGCGCCCACGGCGTACCTGAGCAAGCCGCTCAATGCCGAGCTGCTGCGCCAGCGCCTGGAGGAGCAACTGCTTGGTGCCGGCGAGGCGGTGGCCTGCCCGGTGCCGGCATTGCGCCCGGGCATCACCTTGTCGCGGTTTCTCGAAGACCACCGCAGCACCGCCGATGGCGGGCCGTTGCTGGCTGATGTGAAGCAGGCGATCAAGCACGCGCTCAACCCCGAGGGGCTCAACCTCAAGGCACTGGAAGAAGAGATCCGCAACGACCCACAGATCACCGCGGTGCTGATCGCTGCGGCCAACAGCGCGGCGCTGCATCGTGACGGTGCGGTGCAGACCCTGCTGCAGGCGTTGAACAAGCTGGGCACCACCCAGAGCATGAACCTGATCATGGGCCTGGCACTCAAGCGCAGCGCCAGGCTCAGCGACCCGTTGCTGTCACGCCATGCCGAGCATTTCTGGGGCCTGTCGCTGCACACGGCCGAGTATGCCGCCAGCCTGGCGCGGTCGATGGAGCTGGACCAGGAGCGTTGCTACTGTGCCGGCTTGCTGCATTGCCTGGGCGACCTGGCGTTGCTGCGCTGCCTGCAGGAGTGGAGCCTGGCCGGGGGCGAGCTGGACGAGGATGCGGTGCAGTTGTCGTTGAACGAGTATGGCGCTGCGTACGGCTCGGCGCTGCGTACCCGCTGGCGCTTGCCGCTGGAGCTGCGCGAACTGATTGCCTCGGTGTATCAGTTGGGGGGCGGGGTGTACTCGCGGGAGAACCTGATCTTGAACCTGGCCGGGCAGCTGGCGCGGCTGCCGGCCGAGCAGGGCCTGGAGCAGTTGGCCGAGAGCAAGACGGCGCGCTTGCTGAGGGTGGGATTGGCGCAACTGGAGCTGCTGCGCAAGGCCTGAGACCGCTTCGCCGGCAAGGCCGGCTCCTACAGACGCCACCGCCGCTCGTAGGAGCCGGCCTTGCCGGCGAAGCGGCCCGCCCGGGCAACCAAGCTCTCAGCCCCTGACAATCTGGTTCTTGCCCTGCCGCTTGGCCTGATACATCGCCGCATCCGCCCGTGCGAACAGGCTGTCGAGCACTTCATCCTCCTCATCGATGCCGGTCAGCCCCTGGCTCACCGTCACCCCGAACACCTGTTCGTCCTGGCTGAAGCTAAGGCGCTGGATCTCGCGCTGCAGACGCTGCGCCACCTGCAGCGCCAGCTCCGGCGTGCACCCGGGAAACACCGCCGCGAACTCTTCGCCGCCAATGCGCCCGAACAGGTCGCCACGGCGCAGCACCGCCTTGCCGCTGTCGGCGATGCGTTGCAGCACCTGATCACCCGTCTGGTGCCCGTAGGTGTCGTTGACCTGCTTGAAGTCATCGATGTCCAGCAGCAGGAACGCCATCGGCGCCTGCTCCTGGCGTGCCTTTTCGAAGGTGTGGTGCGCGCATTCGAAAAAGTGCCGGCGGTTGCTGCTCTGGGTCAGCACGTCGGTGGTAGCCAGGCGCTGCAACTCGCCTTCGAGCTGCTTCTTTTCGGTGATGTCCTCGGCCATGCCGACCACGATCACGCCCTGTGCGCTGTCGGCCTGCTGGTTGATGAAGCACTTGTCGCTGAGCCAGCGCACCTGCCCGTCGGCGGCGATGATGCGGTACTCGCGGTCTTCCACCGCGCCCTTGACCAGCACCTCGGCCAGGCTGCGTTCGGCGTACTCCAGGTCGTCGGGGTAGATGCTGTCGCGCCACTCGTTGTGATCGGCCAGCAGCAGACCGGCCGAGCGCCCGAAAATCCGCTCGTAGGCCGGGCTCACGTACAGCACGCGCCGGGTTTCCCAGTCCATGGCCCAGAGCACCGCGTTGACACTGTCCAGCAGCGAGCTGAACAGCTGCTCGCGCTCGCTCAGGCGCGCGACTTCACCCTGGGCATGCAGCAGGGCCAGCAAGGTGTGCGCGGGATGCGACGGTGGGCTGAACGACGGGGACGGCGGGTTCTTGTTGACCATGTGCACGAAGCGTCTCGAAAAGCGGAATCGAAAGGCGAAGGGCGTGCGGCCTGACACGGCCCGCCACGCGGGCGATATGCCAGTCAGAGTGAAAATCGAAGGGAGAGTTCCTCAGGCGCGCCCCAGGACGGGGCGCACCGATCAACGGCGTCAGGCCAGGGCAGGGCGCAGCGAGTAGGTCTTGAGCTGTGCGGCGAAGTCGCGCAGCGACTGGATACCGCTGGCCTCGGCCTCGTGCACCCAGTCCTTCATCGCGGCCAGCATGTCGTGGCCGTTGGCGCTGGTGCGTGCCCAGATCTGCTGCAGGGCCAGGCGCTTCTCGTAGATGGTCTTGAGTGCCTGGCTGTGCGCCAGCATCGACTCGATGCGCTGGTGGTGGCGGTCTTCGAGCAGGCTCGGCTCACGCGAAAGCAGGCGCTTGGCGCGGCGGAACTGGTGGCGCACCGAGTCGTCCACGCGCATCAGCTCCTGCTTGACCAGCGGCGCGATCACCAGCTTGCGGTACTGCGCCATGATCTGGAAGCGGTTGTTGAGGATCGCCATGGCGGTGTCCATGTCGAGCTGGCCCTTGCCCTCGACGCGGTGCGCGATGGGTGCCACGCGCTGCACCTTGGCCAGGCGCAGCCAGGTGAACAGCTTGATCCACGCCCAGCCCATGTCGAACTCCCAGCGCCTGACCGAAAGCTTGGCCGAGTTGGGGTAGGTGTGGTGGTTGTTGTGCAGCTCTTCGCCGCCGATGATGATGCCCCACGGCACCAGGTTGGTGGCGGCATCGCGGCATTCGAAGTTGCGGTAGCCCACCGCGTGGCCCAGGCCGTTGACCACGCCGGCGGCCCAGAACGGAATCCACATCATCTGCACTGCCCAGATGGTGATGCCGATGGTGCCGAACAGCAGCACGTCGATCAGCGCCATCAGCGCGATGCCGCCCAGCTTGTAGCGCGAGTACAGGTTGCGTTCGATCCAGTCCTCGGGGCAGTTCTTGCCGTAGATGCGCAGGGTCTCGGGGTTCTGCGCCTCTTCGCGGTACAGCTCGGCACCCTTGCGCAGCACCGTGGACAGGCCCTTGATGACCGGGCTGTGCGGGTCGTCGACGGTTTCGCACTTGGCGTGGTGCTTGCGGTGGATGGCGGTCCATTCGCGGGTGTTCTGCGCCGTGGTCAGCCACAGCCAGAAGCGGAAGAAGTGCTTGAGCCCGGCATTGAGCTCCAGGGAGCGGTGCGCGGAATAGCGGTGCAGATAAACCGTGACCGCGACGATCGTCACGTGGGTCATCAGCAGGGTGACGGCCAGCAGTTGCCAGGCTGACAGGTCGAGAAAACCGTTGTACCACATAGGCGGGTGGGCCCTCGTAAAGCGAAAGAAACAGCGCAAAGTATTATCCCTACCCTACTAAATAAAACCAGTCGGCGTTTTAGATAGGAGGTCACGGGATATTTCTACCCCTATAATGGCCATCATTTTGCCCTGGGTTCCAGCGACTCTATGTCTGTATCCGTTCGAGACGCCCTGCGTATGTCCGCGCTGTATCTGGTGCTGTCGGTCATGTGGTTGGTGCTGTCTGATCAAATACTGAGCAATCTTTTCGATGATCCCGCCCAGCTGGCACGCTGGGAGCTGATCAACGCCTACGCGTGGATGGGCTGCAGCGCTGCGCTGATCTTTGTGTCGCGCTGGCGCCTGCTCAATTTCATCGGCGTGGGCGCGCGCCTGCGCCGCGAGGACCGCGAGCGCCTGCGCATGGCCGCAGCGGTGTTCGACAGCACCCTCGAAGGGGTGCTGGTGAGCGACCGCGACGGCCTGATCGTGCACGTCAACCGGGCGTTCATGCAGATCACCGGCTACCAGAAGGACGAGGTGCTGGGCCAGCGCCCGAGCAAGTTCAAGTCGGGCCGCCACGACACCGCGTTCTACCAGCAGATATTCGCCACCCTGGCCGAGAAGGGCGAATGGAGCGGCGAAATCTGGAACCGGCGCAAGAACGGCGAGATCTACCCGCAGTGGCAGACCATCTGCGCCATTCACGACGACAGCGGCCAGCTGACCCACTACGTGGCGGTGTTCAGCGACATCAGCGCGATCAAGCACACCGAGCGCGAGCTGGCGCACCTGGTGCACCACGACCCGCTCACCGACCTGCCCAACCGCCTGCTGTTCAACGACCGGGTCAAGCAGACCCTGGCTGCGGCCCAGGCCAACAAGCGCGGCTGTGCCCTGTTGCTGCTGGACCTGGACCACTTCCAGAGCATCAACGACAGCCTCGGCCACAACACCGGCGACCAGTTGCTCAAGGCCGTGAGCGAACGCCTGCTGGCCCAGCTGGGCACCGGCATGACCCTGGCGCGGCTGGGCGGCGACGAGTTTGCCGTGCTGTCCGAGAACTGCGCCCAGGTCGGCCAGGCCGCTGCCCTGGCGCAAGGCATCATCGATTGCCTCAAGGAGCCGTTCGAGCTCGACCACCATCGCCTGTTCACCAGCGTCAGCATCGGCATCAGCCTGTTCCCCAGCGATGCGCTGAGCGCCGAGCAATTGCTGCGCAACGCCGACTCGGCGCTGTTCAAGGCCAAGGGCAATGGCCGCTCGGGGTACGCCCTGTACACCGAGGAGCTGACCGCCCATGCCCAGCAGCGGGTCGAGACGGCCGGCGAGTTGCGCCGTGCCCTGGAGCAGCAGGAGCTGCGGGTGTACTACCAGCCGGTGCACGACCTGCTCACCGGCGCCATGATCGGCGTCGAGGCACTGGTGCGCTGGCAGCACCCCGAGCGCGGGCTGGTGCCGCCGGGCGAGTTCATTCCGATTGCCGAACGCACCGGGCTGATTGCCGAGATCGACACCTGGGTGATGCGCCAGGCCTGCCAGCAGATGGTGCAGTGGCAGGCCGAGGGCAAGGCCCTGAGGTTTGTCGCGGTCAACGTGTCCAGCCGCCTGTTCGGCAAGCGCAGCCTGTACCAGCTGGTGGCCCAGGTGCTGCACGACACCGGGCTGGACCCGGCGCGGCTGGAGGTCGAGGTGACCGAAAGCGCGGTGATGGAAGACCCCGAGGTGGCGCTGGAGCAGTTGCACCGCCTGCGCGAGCTGGGCCTGCAACTGGCCATCGACGATTTCGGTACCGGTTACTCCTCGCTGCTGCGGCTCAAGCGCCTGCCGGTGCAGAAGCTCAAAATCGACCAGGGCTTCGTGGCGGGCCTGCCCCATGACGATGATGACGTCGCCATCGTGCGGGTGATCATCGCCCTGGCGCGCAGCATGGGCATGCAGATCCAGGCCGAGGGCATCGAAGAGGCCGAGCAGGCGCGCTTCCTGCTGGAGCAGCAGTGCGACATGGGCCAGGGCTACTGGTACGGTCGACCGGTGCCTGCGCAGCAACTGCGCTGGTCCTGAGGGCCCTTTCGCGGGGCAAGCCCGCTCCCACAGGGGCCGGTGGAGAACCTTGTGGGAGCGGGCTTGACCCGCGATGGGCTGCAAAGCAGCCCGCCTCTACACTTTTTAGTTATATAAAAATTCTTAAATAGTATTTTTAAGAATATTCCACCCTCTCTAAGATTGCCCTCAAGCCAGGCGCAGTCGTCCCCTTCAGATGCAGCTGCACGGCACCCCTTATTTCCAGGAGCACGAGCATGAGCGCATCTCTGCGTAGCGTTGACGGACAGGACGAAGCCACCATTCTGCGCGAGATCCAGAGCGCATTGCGCGACCTGCGTTTCGGCGCGGTGGAAATCACCGTGCACAACGCCCAGGTCGTGCAGATCGAACGCAAGGAAAAATTCCGCCTGCAGAATCCAGGCAACAAGCCCAGCTGATTCAGCCCTCTAATTAGAAAAAAATACGCCAATCGGGAGCTTCACCATGTCCATCCGCCGTTATGCCCTGGCCGCACTGGCCAGTGCCGTGTTTGCCGGTTCCGCCATCGCCAAGGACTACGAGCTGTTGAACGTGTCCTATGACCCCACCCGCGAGCTGTATCAGCAGTACAACGCCGAATTCATCAAGCACTGGCAGCAGGCGCACCCGGACGACAAGGTCAAGATCCAGCAGTCCCACGGTGGCTCGGGCAAGCAGGGCCGTGCGGTGATCGACGGCCTGCGCGCCGACGTGGTGACCCTGGCCCTGGCCGGCGACATCGACGAAATCGCCAAGCTCGGCAAGACCCTGCCGGAGAACTGGCAGACCCGCCTGCCCGACGCCAGCACCCCGTACACCTCGACCATCGTGTTCCTGGTGCGCAAGGGCAACCCCAAGGGCATCAAGGACTGGGGCGACCTGATCAAGAAGGACGTGTCGGTGATCACGCCCAACCCGAAAACCTCCGGTGGCGCGCGCTGGAACTTCCTCGCCGCCTGGGCCTACGGCCTGAAGGCCGGCGGCAGCGAAGCCAAGGCCCAGGAATACGTGCAGGAGCTGTTCAAGCACGTGCCGGTACTGGACACCGGCGCCCGCGGCTCGACCATCACCTTCGTCAACAACGGTCAGGGCGACGTGCTGCTGGCCTGGGAAAACGAAGCCTTCCTGGCCCTTAAGGAAGACGGTGGCGCCGACAAGTTCGACATCGTCGTGCCGTCGCTGTCGATCCTGGCCGAGCCGCCGGTGGCGGTGGTGGACAAGAACGCCGAGAAAAAGGGCAATACCGCGATCGCCACCGAATACCTCAAGTACCTGTACAGCCCGGCCGGCCAGAAGATCGCCGCCGAGAACTTCTACCGCCCGCGTGACGAGAAGGTCGCTGCCGAATACGCCAAGCAGTTCCCTAAACTCGAACTGGTGACTATCGACAAAGACTTCGGTGGCTGGAAAACTGCGCAGCCCAAGTTCTTCAACGATGGTGGTGTGTTCGACCAGATCTACACGGCGCAGTGATGCGTGGCCGTTAGGATAATCGCCATTCAGTAGCCAGCATGGGCCCGGGATTCGTCTCGGGCTTCGTGCGTTAAACCAGGGACTTCTATGTCGCGTCGTATCTCCCCCGTCATACCCGGCTTCGGGCTGACGCTGGGCTACACCTTGGTGTACCTCAGCCTGATAGTGCTCATACCGCTGGCGGCCATGTTCATCCATGCCGCCCAGCTCACCTGGGACCAGTTCTGGACCATCGTCACCGCACCCCGGGTGCTGGCCGCGCTCAAGCTCAGCTTCAGCACCGCGTTCTATGCGGCGCTGATCAACGGCGTGATCGGCACGCTGCTGGCCTGGGTGCTGGTGCGCTACACCTTCCCAGGGCGCAAGGTCATCGATGCGATGATCGACCTGCCGTTCGCCCTGCCCACCGCGGTGGCCGGCATCGCCCTGACCGCGCTGTATGCGCCGTCCGGTCTGGTGGGCCAGTTCGCCACCGACCTGGGCTTCAAGATCGCCTACACGCCGCTGGGCATCACCCTGGCGCTGACCTTCGTGACCCTGCCGTTCGTGGTGCGCACGGTGCAGCCGGTGCTGGCCGACATCCCGCGCGAGGTCGAAGAGGCCGCCGCGTGCCTGGGGGCCAAGCCGCTGCAGGTGTTCCGCTACGTGCTGGCGCCGGCGCTGCTGCCGGCCTGGCTGACCGGCTTCGCGCTGGCCTTCGCACGGGGTGTGGGCGAGTACGGTTCGGTGATCTTCATCGCCGGCAACATGCCGATGAAGACCGAGATCCTGCCGTTGCTGATCATGGTCAAGCTCGACCAGTACGACTACACCGGCGCCACTGCCATCGGCGTGATGATGCTGGTGGTTTCCTTCATCCTGCTGCTGCTGATCAACCTGTTGCAGCGGCGCATCGAAACCCCGTGAAGGAGGCCTGACCCATGTCTGCATCATCTGTTGGTGTGGCCGCTTCGGCCAACGCTGCCCGCCGTGGCAGCGCGATTTCACGGCGCGTGCTGATCGGCCTCGGCTGGCTGATCTTCGCGCTGTTTCTGCTGCTGCCGCTGTTCATCGTGGTGTCCCAGGGCCTGAAGATGGGCCTGGGCACCTTCTTCGAGGCGATCTTCGAGCCCGACGCGCTGTCGGCGCTCAAGCTCACCCTGATCGCGGTGGCCATCTCGGTGCCGCTGAACCTGGTGTTCGGGGTCAGCGCGGCGTGGTGCGTGAGCAAGTACAGCTTCCCCGGCAAGAGCATCCTGGTGACCCTGATCGACCTGCCGTTCTCGGTGTCGCCGGTGATCGCCGGTCTTGTCTACGTGCTGATGTTCGGTGCCCAGGGCTTCTTCGGCCCGTGGCTGCAGGACCATGACATCCAAATCGTGTTCGCCCTGCCCGGCATCGTGCTGGCGACCATCTTCGTCACCGTGCCGTTCGTGGCGCGCGAGCTGATCCCGCTGATGCAGGAGCAGGGCACCCAGGAAGAGGAGGCCGCACGCCTGCTCGGGGCCAACGGCTGGCAGATGTTCTGGCACGTCACCGTACCCAACATCAAATGGGGCCTGATCTATGGCGTGGTGCTGTGCACGGCGCGCGCGATGGGCGAGTTCGGTGCGGTGTCGGTGGTGTCCGGGCATATTCGCGGGGTGACCAACACCTTGCCGCTGCATGTCGAGATCCTCTACAACGAATACAACCATGTCGCGGCCTTCAGCGTGGCCAGCCTGCTGCTGATCCTGGCGCTCTTCATCCTGCTGCTCAAGCAGTGGAGCGAGTCCCGCATTAACCGCCTGCGCCACAGCGCCGCGGAGGAATAATTCATGTCGATCGAAGTTCGTAACGTCAGCAAGCGCTTCAACGCTTTCCAGGCCCTGGACAGCATCAACCTGGATATCCACAGCGGCGAGCTGGTAGCGCTGCTGGGCCCGTCCGGCTGCGGCAAGACCACCCTGCTGCGCATCATCGCCGGGCTCGAGACGCCGGACCAGGGCAGCATCGTGTTCCATGGCGAGGACGTGTCGGGGCACGACGTGCGTGATCGCAACGTCGGCTTCGTGTTCCAGCACTACGCGCTGTTTCGCCACATGAGCGTGTTCGACAACGTCGCCTTCGGCCTGCGCATGAAGCCCAAGGGCGAGCGCCCGAACGAGACGCGCATTGCCGAGAAGGTCCACGAGCTGCTGAACATGGTGCAGCTGGACTGGCTCAGCGACCGCTACCCCGAGCAACTGTCCGGTGGCCAGCGCCAGCGTATCGCCCTGGCGCGGGCACTGGCGGTAGAGCCCAAGGTGCTGCTGCTGGACGAGCCGTTCGGTGCGCTGGACGCCAAGGTGCGCAAGGAGCTGCGTCGCTGGCTGGCGCGGTTGCACGAAGACATCAACCTGACCTCGGTGTTCGTGACCCACGACCAGGAAGAAGCCATGGAAGTGGCCGACCGTATCGTGGTGATGAACAAGGGCGTGATCGAGCAGATCGGCTCGCCGGGCGAGGTATACGAGAACCCGGCCAGCGACTTCGTCTACCACTTTCTGGGCGACTCCAACCGCCTGCACCTGAGCGAGGACCACCACGTGCTGTTCCGTCCGCACGAAGTGTCGCTGTCGCGACAGGAGGTGGAAGGCCACCACGCAGCTGAAGTGCGTGACATCCGCCCGTTGGGCGCGACCACGCGGGTGACGCTGAAGGTGGAAGGGCAGAGCGAACTGATCGAGGCCGAGGTGGTCAAGGACCACGACAGCCTGACCGGGTTGGCCCGTGGCGAGACGTTGTTCTTCAAGCCGAAGGTGTGGCAGAAGGTCGGCAACCTCTGAGGCCCTGACCGCCCATTCGCCGGCAAGGCCTGCTCCTGTAGGAGCCGGCCTTGCCGGCGAATGGGCCTCACCACACCCCGATCTTCACCACGCTGTCCGCCTGCGGCTCCCCGTAGCGGAACCGCTCCCCCCGCCGCTCGATCTCCGCATGGCTGATCGTGGTGCGGCGCTTGAGCCCGCGCAGCCACTGCAACAGGTACCCCTGATGCACCTCGCGCACGCCGGCATGCGCCGGATCATCGCCCAGGTCATGCCGCTCCTGCGGGTCTTCCTGCAGGTCGAACAGCTGCGCCCTGAAGCCGTCATACGCGATGTACTTGAAGCGCTCGCTGCGCACCATGGTCATGCGGCAACGGTCGATCGGCTGCCCCAGCCGCTCCCGCGCCGGGGTCTGGAACGCATAGTCGTACTCGGCAATCGCGTATTCGCGCCATCCCTGCGCCGTACCGTGCAGCAACGGTACCAGTGACCGCCCCTCCAGCCGATGCTCGGCCCCCGGCAATCCCAGTGCGTCCAGAAACGTCGGCAGCGCATCGATGGTCTCCACCAGCCGAGCATCCACCGTGCCGCGGGTGGCATCTGCCGCCCCACGCGGGTCGCGCACGATCAACGGCACTCCCACCGCCTGCTCCAGCAGAAACTCCTTCTCCCCCAGCCCGTGGTCGCCCAGAAAATCACCGTGGTCGCTGGTGAACACGATCAGCGTGTCGTCCCAGCGCCCGGTGCGTCGAAGCACTTCGAACAGCCGTCCGAGCTGGTCGTCCACCTGCCTGATAAGCCCCATGTAGGTGGGGATCACCTTCAGGCGCACCTCCTCGCGGGAGAAGTTCACGCTCTCCTGATGCTGGCGGAACGCGCCATACACCGGGTGATCGCTGCGCCCGCCAGGCACCGCCGGCAGCACCTGCGCCGCGCCATACAGCGCGTGGTACGGCGCCGGCGCGATGTACGGCCAGTGCGGCTTGATGTACGACAGGTGCAGGCACCACGGCTGCTCGCCCTGTTCGGTGATGAAGTCGATGGCGCGGTCGGTGGTGTACACCGTCTCCGAATGCTGCTCGGGCAGGCGCGTGGGGCGGTCGGCGTGGCGCATGTGCCAGCCGCTGAGCACCTCGCCATCTTCGCCCTGCGCCGCATTGGCCCAGTCGTGCCAGGGGTTGTCGCCGCCATAGCCGTGTTCGCGCAGGTAACGGGTGTATGGCGCGCTCTCGCGCTTGTCGGCGAACTGCGGGTCGTCGGGGTAGATACCGTCATGGCGCACATAGGCTTCGAAACCCACTTCATCGAGCTGCCTGGCCATGTCGGCGTCGATGCCCAGCTGCTGCTGCGCCTGAAGGTTCGGCGTGGCGTGGGTCTTGCCCACCAGCGCGGTGCGGATGCCGGCCGGGCGCAGGTAGTCGCCCAGGGTCAGCTCCTCCAGCGGCAGCGGCACGCTGTTCCAGGCCACCTGGTGGCTGCTCACATAGCGCCCGGTGTATGCCGACATGCGCGACGGCCCGCAGATGGTGCCTTGGGTATAGGCGCGGCTGAAGCGCACCCCGGCGGCGGCCAGGCGGTCGATGTTGGGCGTGTGCAGGTGCGGGTGGCCGTAGCACGACAGGTAATCGCGACGCAGCTGGTCGCACATGATGTACAGCACGTTGCGCACGGGGGCAGGTTGGGTCATGGCGCTCACCGGTTGAAAGTCTGGTGAGTGATTTCGCCCTGCACGCCACGCGACCACAAGCGCATTTGCCGAATACCTTCGATGCGCCCGGCGCAACACCTCAGATGGCCAGGCGCTCCAGGTTGCACAGGTCCTGGTCGGCCTGATCGGTGGCGACGATCTGCGCGATCATTGCCTCGGCCAGCGGCGACAGGCGCTGGCGCGCACGGCTGACGATGCCGTAGCGGGTGTACAGCTCCTCGCAGTCGTCGTGCAGGCCGTCGATGTTCAGGCGCACCAGTTGCTGGGCTGCGCTGTGCAGCGCATCGCTGTTGGCGCTGCAGATGCCGATCGCGTCGGAGTTCAGCACCACCCCCAGCAGGCTGTAGCCGTTCTCGCACTCGACGCTGGCGGTGAAGTCCGGGCGCCCGCTCAGGTCGCTGATCACCTTGCGCAGGTTGGGCGGGCGCAGGGTCACCGCCCGGGGGTAGGCCAGCAGTTGCTCGGCGCTGACGTTCGGCAGTTGCGCCAGCGGGTGCGCGGCGCGGCAGCAGAAGTGCCAGCGGCGCGGGCGCAGGCGCACGGTGTGGTAGGCCGGGTCGGCCTCGAAGCGGCGGGTGTCGGCCACGAAGAACTCGAACTCCTCGGCCAGCAGGCGCTTGTCCAGGTTCTGCCAGTCATCCACCTGAAAGCGCACCCGTGCCCTGGGGTAGCGCCCGATGAACGTGCCGATGGCACGCGGCACCAGCCCGGCGGCCGGCGCCGGGCCGCAGCCAAAGCGCAGCTCGCCGGCCTCCAGGCCGTTGAACTGGCTGATCTCGTTGCTCAACTGATGCGCGCCGCTGACCAGCCGGCGTGCATGTTCGAGCACCACCAGGCCCTGCTTGGTCGGCGCCAGCTCCTTGCTCGACCGGTCCACCAGCAGGCACCCGGCGCTGTGTTCCAGGGCCTGGATGCTACGGCTGAAGGCCGATTGCGAAAGGCTCACCGCGTTCGCCGCCGCCACGAAGCTGCGGTGCTCGGCAAGCGCGATCAGGTGGCGAAGCTGGCGTAGGTCGATATGCATTTTTCACATGAAAAGTATCGGGCAAATGCATTTGCTCTGCCTCGGCTGCACTCCTTATAAAGGCAATCTCTTATGCAGTAAACATATGTGAAATCATAAATAAATAACTTTAAGGAATATCAATTCCTTGCCCAGGAGCCGCCCATGCGCCCGTCTTCCCCCGCCGCACCCTTGTCTTCCCGACGGCTCAAGCGCCTGCCGCTGGCCTTGCTGCTGGCCGGCAGCGCGCATTGGCTGCCGGCCCAGGCGGCCACCGACGCGACGCCCGAGGTCAAGCCCGACAGCCAGCTCAAGGCCGTCACCGTGACTGCGCGCCGACGTGAAGAGAGCGCCCAGGACGTGCCCACGCCGATGAGCGTGCTCGACGGCCAGGCCCTGGAAAGCCAGCGCGTGTACCGCATCCAGGACCTTCAGCAGTTGGTGCCCAGCGTCAACGTGGCCTACATGCATGCGCGCCAGTCCAGCGTGTCGATCCGCGGCCTGGGCAACAACCCGGCCAGCGACGGCCTGGAAGGCAGCGTGGGGCTGTACCTGGACAACGTCTACCTCGGCCGCCCCGGCATGGCGGTGTTCGACCTCATGGACATCGAGCAGCTCGAAGTGCTGCGCGGCCCCCAGGGCACCCTGTTCGGCAAGAACACCACTGCGGGGGTCATCAACATCAGCACCCGTGCGCCCAGCTTCACCCCCGAGCGCAGCATCGAGGCCTCGGTGGGCGAGGACGGCTACTTCCAGACCAAGGGCACGCTTTCCGGCCCGCTCACCGAGACCCTGGCCGGCCGCTTCTCGGCCTACCGCACGCGCAGCGACGGCGACATCAGCAACGAGCACGACGGCCACACCCTCAACGGTGGCGCGCGCCAGGGCTTTCGCGGGCAACTGCTGTACAAGCCCAGCGAGCAGTTCAACCTGCGCTGGATCGGCGACTACAACGAGGAAGACTCCAGCGCCGGCACCCGCGTGCTGTACAGCACCGGGCCGACCATCAACGGCGTCAACCGCTATGAAAACCGTGCGGCGGCGGCCGGCGCCACGCTGGTCGACGGCCGCCACCGCAAGGTCAACCTGGACGACGACCAGAAGGTAACGGTGTTCCAGGGCGGCACCTCGCTGGAGGCCAACTGGACCCTGGACAACGACTTCACCCTGACCTCCATCAGCAGCTACCGCTGGTGGGACTTCACCCCGCGCAACGACGACGGCCTGGATGTGCCGGCAACCTACAACGCCGGGGTGTCGGTGCAAGACAAGCAGTACTCCCAGGAATTTCGCCTGGCCTCGCCCACGGGCGGCTTCTTCGACTACGTACTGGGCGCGTACTACTTCGGCTCCAACCTGGACAACAAGTCCTTCGCCTTCTACGGCCCCCAGGCCGACGTGTGGAACGGCACGCCGACCGGTGCGCTGGCCAACGTCAGCTCGGTGGGCAAGGGGCACATCAAGACCGACAGCTTCGCCCTGTTCGGCCAGGGCACATGGCACCTCACCCCGCGCCTGGACTTCACCGCCGGGATACGCGGCACCTACGAAGAGAAAAGCGCCTGGGTCAACCGCAGCGCCCCGGTGGGCGGCGCTGCGGTCAGCGGGGCGGCGGCAGCGGTACGCCAGGGACGGGCCGGTGCGTATGACTCGGGCGACCTCAACCAGTACAGCACCAGCCCCTCGGGCCTGCTCAACCTCAGTTACCGCTTCACCGACGACCTGCTGGGCTACGCCACGCTGTCCCACGGCGAGAAGTCCGGCGGGGTCAATCTGGCGGTGGGCACCGCACCGGTGGCTGGCGCCGACTCGTTGCTGATCGGCACCGAGCGCGCCAACAACGCCGAACTGGGCTTCAAGAGCACCCTGTGGGACCGCCGCCTGCAACTGAACGCCAACCTGTTCTGGACCCAGGTCAACGGCTACCAGACCAACGCCTACGACGACCGCGTGCAGTACCTGACCAACGCAGGCTCGGTGCGCTCACGCGGGGTCGAGTTCGACAGCACCCTGGTGCCGCTGCGCGGCCTTACGCTGAACCTCAACGGCTCGTTCAACGACGTGCGCTACCTCGCCTACAAGGACGCCCCGTGCGCGCCGGAGGTGGCTCTGCAACCGGGTGCCCCGGCCGCCTGCGACCTCAGCGGGCATCAGGTGGTCGGCGCCTCCAAATGGATCGCCAACGCCAACGGGCAGTACCAGTGGGACCTGGACAACGGCCTGCAGCCCTATGTCACCGCCAGCTATGCGTTCCGTTCCAGGGCGGTGGGCACGGTCGAGGACTCGGACTTCGCGCAGATCCCCAGCTACGCCGTGGTCAACCTCAGTACCGGCCTGCGCGGCGATGCCGGGGGCGGGCAGTGGGACGTGTCGCTATGGCTGAAGAACGCCTTCGACAAGACCTACTACACCACCCTGTGGAGCGCCGCCAACGGCGGCTACGAAGGGCTGCTCGGCACCCCGCGGACCCTGGGCGTGACCGGTCGCTATGACTTCTGAGGGGTTTTTCGATGCCTTTGGCGAATATTTTCGATGCCGCAAAGGCATTGCCAGATCAGCAATGCCCTCCAGCCCTTGATTGGCGCGGGCTAGAGCGGTTCAGCGGTTTTGTATATGCGATCAGGTTCTATCCATAACTTCAAAGATTACTTTAAGAGATAAGCAGCGCGCGTCGATCATCCACCTCAGCGAAGGCCGGCCAGACCGGGCGGCCTTCGATGCACATGCACCGAACCTCCCAGGAGTTGATCAATGGGTAATGTCCAGACCGCCGCCAGTGCTCTCGATGTGCTTTGGCGCCAGGCGCCGGGCGGCGAGCTGGTCGACCTCGGTCGGCCGCACCGGTTGCCGCTGGCGCAACAGCGCTTGCAGCGCACCCCGCGTAGTGCCTTGAAGGGCCGCGAGAAGGTGCTGCTCGGGGTTTTCGCGCTGGTGCTGCATGGTGCCGTGGCCTACTGGGTCAGCCAGGCACCGGCCCCGGTGTTGCCGGTGGTTCCACCGGAAATCCCGCCGATGACCATCGAGTTTTCCCAGCCGGCGCCACCGGTTGTCGAGCCGCCGCCCCCGGCGCCGGCCGAGCCTGTGGTGGAGCCGCCACCGCCGGTGGTCGACGAGTTGGCCGTCAAGCCGCCGCCACCGCCCAAGCCGGTACCCAAGCCCAAGCCAAAGCCGGTGCCCAAGCCCGAGCCCAAGCCTGCGCCCAAACCGGTCGAGCCGCCGCCGGCACCGCCACAACCTGCCGCCCCGCCTGCGCCACCTGCCCCGGCGCCGGTGACCCCGGCTTCGGCCAGCGCGGCGTACCTGAAGAACCCGGCGCCGGAATACCCGTCGCTGGCCCAGCGTCGCGGCTGGGAAGGCACCGTGCTGCTGCGGGTGCATGTGTTGCCCAGCGGCAAGCCTGGCGAGATCCAGTTGCAGAAGAGCAGTGGTCGCCAGCAGCTCGACGACGCCGCGCTGGCGGCGGTAAAGCGCTGGAGCTTCGTGCCGGCCAAGCAGGGCGACGTGGCCCAGGCGGGCTGGGTCAGCGTGCCGATCGATTTCAAGATTCGCTAAAAATTTCGCGCTAACAGAGAGAAACCATCATGAGTGTATTGGCATCCCCCCTTGAATCCATCGAAAGCGCGGTGATCTGGCTGCTGGTGGTGTTTTCCGTCGCGACCTGGGGCCTGGCCCTGGTCAAGGGCTTGCAGTTCGCCCGCCTGAAGAACCAGGACAAGCGCTTCCACAAGCAGTTCTGGGCGGCCTCAAGCCTTGATTCGGCCGCCGAACTCACCCAGACCCAGCCCGGCGCCGCCGCCCGCGTGGCCCAGGCCGGCTACGCCGCCATCGCGGTGGGCGAGCCCGGCCAGGCCAATGACCTGAGCCAGGCGATCAACCACCAGGACCGCCTCGAACGCGCCCTGCGCCAGCAGATCGTGCGTGAGCGCCGCTCGCTGGAAACCGGCCTGGCGGTGGTGGCCAGTATCGGCAGCACGTCGCCGTTCATCGGCCTGTTCGGTACCGTGTGGGGCATCATGGAAGCGCTCAAGGGCATCAGTGCGGCGGGCTCGGCGAGCCTGGAAACCGTGGCCGGGCCGATTGGTGCGGCGCTGGTGGCCACGGGTGTGGGGATCGCGGTCGCGGTGCCGGCGGTGCTGGTTTACAACTACTTCCTGCGTCGCCTGAAACTCACGGCGGCCGACCTCGACGACTTTGCCCACGACTTCTACAGCCTGGCGCAGAAGAGTGCCTTCCGCGTGCTGGTGCACCCTGCGCTTCACAAAGCTGCAACAGTGAGCGGCCAACCTGTGAAAGAGGCGTCCTGACATGGCCTTTTCTACCCAGGACAGTGACGAGGTACTCAGCGAGATCAACGTGACGCCGCTAGTGGACGTGATGCTGGTGCTGCTGGTGGTGTTCATCGTGACCGCGCCGTTGTTGACCAACGCGATCCCGATCAGCCTGCCCAAGACCGAGGCCGTGGCCCCGGTGGAGCAGAAGGACCCGCTGGTGGTGAGCATCGATGGGGGCGGCAAGTTGTTCATCAACAAGGACGAGATCCAGCCGGACTTGCTGGAGACCAGCTTGCAGGCGGCCAAGGCCAAGGACCCGGAGGTACGCGTGCAACTGCAGGCGGACGACGGTGTGAATTATGGGGAAGTGGCGCGCGCCATGGCCTCGATCGAGCGGGCGGGGATCACCAAGCTTTCGGTGATCACCGCGCGTTGAGCACGATGCAACGGTAAGGGCAACGCATTCGGGGGCCGTATCCTGGCAGGGGACGGCCCCTTTTTTTATGCCCGTTCCGAAGGCGCCGATACCAGCGCCCACAGGGTTGCACATAGTATTCGGAAAGCAGTTTTGGTTATTAATAAATAGCTTCTTATTCCTTTACGAATATAACCCCCGCCCTATACTTGCCCTCATGCAATGCAAACCCAGCAGGAGGCATCTCATGCGCAATGAGTCGATTCGTTACCTGATTGTGCCGGGCTGGCAAGGATCGCCAGACGATCACTGGCAAACCCACTGGCAGAACAGCCTGCCCAACAGTGCCCGCGTCGAACAGGCCGACTGGATCACCCCGCGTCGTGAAGACTGGGTTGCCGCGCTCGAACATGCCATCGCCGCCGACACCTCGCCGGTGATCCTGATCGCCCACAGCCTGGGCTGCATCACCGTCGCGCATTGGGCCGCCCACGCCAGCGAAACCCTGCTGCAGCAGGTACGTGGCGCACTGCTGGTGGCCCCGGCCGACGTCGAACGCCCGGCCTGTGCACCGGCCCTGCGCAACTTCGCGCCGATTCCGCAGAACCTGCTGCCGTTTCCCAGCCAGGTGGTCACCTCCGACAACGATCCGGCGGTCAGTGCGCCACGGGCGATGCAACTGGCCCGCGCCTGGGGCGCAGAAGCCGGTGTGCTCGGCGGCGCCGGGCATATCAACGTCAAGTCCGGACACCGGCGCTGGGAGCAGGGCTTTGCCTACCTCTATCGCCTGCAGAGCCGCCTGGAACAGCACGCACTGCGTCGCGCCTGACCCCGGGCGCTACCCTCTTTTTCATCAAGACGTCCGCGCCGTGAGTCGCTCGGGCGGGAGTTTGCCATGAGCCTTCACGACACCTACGGCCAGCCACTGCTGACCTTCCCCGAGAGCGACAAGAGCCCGTTGAGCATCCGCGCCAAGGCGCTGGTGTTCGTCGACCCTCGCTCGCGCCAGCTGCGCGAAGAGCTGGAGCTGCTGGCGCCGCTGGCCTTGCCCGTGCTGATCCGCGGCGAAAGCGGCACCGGCAAGGAGCTGCTGGCCCGGCAGATCCACCGCGCCAGCGACCGCGGCGGGCTGTTCGTCTCGGTCAACTGCGGCGCCATCAGCCCCACCTACGCCGACGCCGAACTGTTCGGCTACAGCGCCGGCGCCCACAGTGGTACCGCCAGCAGCCGCGCCGGCTGGTTCGGCTCGGCCAACGGCGGCACGCTGTACCTGGATGAAATCGCCGACCTGCCGCTGCCGATCCAGGTCAAGCTGCTGGCTGCCCTGGAAAACCGCGAAGTCACCCGCGTTGGCGCCCAGCAACCCAACCCGGTGGACGTGCGCCTGGTGGCCGCCTCCAGCATCGACCTGGCCCAGGCGGTGGCCGCCGGCAAGTTCCACGACCGTCTCTACCACTACCTGCACGAAGGCCGCCTCGAGCTGCCCGCGTTGCGCGAGCGGGTGGGCGATATCCTGCCGCTGGCCGAGTACTTCGTGGGCATCTACAGCCCGCGCCTGAACCTGGCCGTGCCGCCGCTGCTCAGCGAGGCCGCGCAGCGGGTGCTGGAACTGCACAGCTGGCCGGGCAACACCCGCGAACTGGAAAACGTCATTCACTTCGCCCTGCTGGTCAGCAGCGGGGAGGAAATACTGCCCGAGCATCTGAACCTGCCGGAAACCTTGACGCCGCTGGCCGCGTTGGAGCGGCAGATCGAGGTGTTGCTGCGCTCAGGTGCAAGTGAGCGCAGTGGCCTGAAGGCCTTGCTGGAGAAGGTGGCGCTGCGGTTGGGTGTGTAGGCGTAACGCACAGGCGGTTGTCTGCGGAGCAACCGTTGCAGATGCGAATGAGGTGGATTACCTTCTTGCTTCGCAAGCCTTGGATCGCTTGAAGCATTGAAAGGATATTCATGAAAAACCTACCTTGCGCGGTACGTGTCTTCCTTGCCCAGGCCAGCCGCTGATGCGCCTGTCGATGCTGTGCATGAGCACGCTGCTCGCTTCCTTTTCGGCAAGCGCCGAGCTGGAGATTCTACCGCTCAGTGGCAATACCCATATCCAGAAGGTCATTGAGAAAAGGGCGGTCTCGCCCACGGCCGAGCCAGAGAAGAACTCAACCTTTCCTGGTTTCGAGCAATTCAGTTCGATGATCACACTCGCCCAGGCGAGCGACAGAAGGCTGGCTCAAGCCGTCCGATTCAAATCGCAATCCCGAGCAGCGATCGAGAAGTTGCAATGTCGGCTGTCCAAAGAACTCCCCTCCGGGGTCGAGATGAAGGAGGGCGGCTTGAACGGCGTCATGTCGCTTTATTCGTGCGGCGATGATTATGTGGTGACCTACGAGACCCACTATGAGCGCGAGCTGACACAGCGCGTGGTGGTTTACGACGATGATTACGCCAAGCCTCAGGACCCCGGCAAGCCCCTGGTGAAAACGTCGGAAAAAGTAATGGGTGGGGTCAGGAGGACAGGATTGCGCTGGATGAATTCCACGCATGAGATCAGGTATGACATCTACGCCAATGTGCAGGGTGATGGTGCACTCGAGAAGGAACTGGCCACTGTCATCACCGAGGTTGCCATCGAGACCGCTAATCGATAGACCGCGAGCATTGTCTGTTGCGGCGCCGGATGCACCTGGCAGGCCAGCCGGTGCTCTCTTCTTTATCAGTCAAAAAGATATAAGCGTCTGCGTAAAAGATATTGTTAAGGAATAAAAAATCTCGGTATTGTCGCCTCCACGCCAGCTAGCACAATACTGGCACCCTCTCTTCCGCCGTCGACGATGGCTGTGATTCGAATAAGGACTGCGCATGAAAAAGGCTTTGTTGTTGACTGCATTGGCAGCCGCTCTGTCGGTTGCAGGTTTCGCCCACGCCGGCCAGAAGCTGGTGGTTGCCGCCACCCCGGTGCCCCACGCCGAGATCCTCGAGCTGATCAAGCCAACCCTGGCCAAGGAAGGCGTGGACCTGGAAATCAAGGTGTTCACCGACTACGTGCAGCCCAACGTGCAGGTCGATCAGAAGCGTCTGGACGCCAACTACTTCCAGACCCTGCCCTACCTCAAGAGCTTCAACGAAGGTAAAGGCACCCACCTGGAAACCGTGATCGGCGTACACGTTGAACCGTTCGGTGGCTACTCGAAGAAGGTCAAGAGCCTGGCCGAGCTCAAGGACGGCGCCACCATCGCCATCCCCAACGAAGGCTCCAACAGTGGCCGTGCGCTGATCCTGCTGCAGAAGGCCGGGCTGATCGAACTCAAAGATCCGAAAAACGCCCTGGCCACGCCTAAGGACATCGCCAAGAACCCGCACAACTTCAAGTTCAAGGAGCTTGAGTCGGCCCTGCTGCCACGCGTGCTGGACCAGGTCGACCTGGACATGATCAACACCAACTATGCGCTGGAAGCCGGCCTGAACCCGGCCAAGGATGCCCTGGTGATCGAGGGCTCCGACTCGCCTTACGTGAACTTCCTGGTGGCGCGCCCCGACAACAAGGACAGCGACGCCATCCAGAAGCTGGCCAAGGCCCTGACCAGCCCTGAAGTGAAAGCCTTCATCGAGCAGAAATACAAAGGCGCGGTACTGCCGGCGTTCTGATTCGCCCGCTGTAGACCGCACGATGCAAAACGCCGACTCCGGTTACCGGGTCGGCGTTTTTTTTGAATGGGGTTTCAGCGTGGTGTGTTGACCGCGCGGCGCAGGGCCGTCAGCCATTTGATCAGTTCGCTGGGGTCGAGGGTCGGCTGGTCGCTGTTCATGGTGTTGTTTTCCTTGTGGGTTGAACGGCCCACGGGGCCGCGCACGACAGCTGTTTGATGGCGCGCGCGCGGGAAAGATCCCGCCTGCCACGAGGAAATTTGCGGTTAGTTTTTTGCGTGATATCAATATGCAATAAAGATATTTAAATAAATATTTTTATAGCTTTAGAGTATTACCAAAGTGCTTACCGGCACGCCCAACCCTAGCCGCCACCGCCCGTCTACCCTCGGGCCGGTTCGAGACCACCCCCATGCAGAGCACCCTGTTTCGGACGCCGAGGCCACGCCGATGAGCTTCGACGTCGCATTCATCCTCAGCACATTGCCCGCGTTTCTCAAGGCCGTCGGGGTCACCCTGCAGGTCGGCCTGATCGCCATCGCCACCTCGCTGGTGGTGGCCGTGATCAACACCGCGATCCTGGTCTACCGCACGCCCTACCTGCAGCGTGCCGTGGGCCTGTACGTGGAGCTGGCACGCAACACGCCGCTGCTGATCCAGCTGTTTTTCGTGTACTTCGCGCTGCCCAGCCTGGGCCTGAAGATTTCCGGCTTCGCCGCCGCGATCATCACCATGACGTTTCTCGGCGGGGCCTACCTGACCGAGGTGCTGCGCGCCGGTGTCGAGGCGGTGCCTGCCGCACAGCTGGAGTCCGGTCGCTCCATCGGGTTGTCCGAAGGCCAGCTGCTGCGCCACGTGATCCTGCCCCAGGCTGGCATCCTCAGCCTGCCGGCGCTGTTCGCCAACTTCATCTTCCTGCTCAAGGAAACCACCGTGGTGTCGGCGGTGGCGGTGCCCGAGATTCTCTACACCACCAAGAGCTACATCGCCCTGTACTACAAGACCTACGAAATGCTCGCGGTGCTGACGCTGATCTGCGTGCTGCTGTTCTTGCCGTTGTCGCTGCTGCTGAGCCGCCTGGAAAGGAGGTTGCAACATGGCCAGTTCGGGTCTTGAACTGCTGCTGGTGTCGCTGCCGCAACTGGCCCAGGGCGCCGCGCAAACCCTGTCGATCTCGGCCCTGGGCATCGCCTTCAGCACCCTGGGCGGGGTGCTCTACGGCGTGCTCGCCACCCTCGGCAAGCGCAGCGTGAACCTGGTGCTGCGGGTGTACCTGGAGCTGTTTCGGGCGATACCGGTACTGGTGTGGCTGTACCTGCTGTTCTTCGGCCTGCCGATCTTCTTTGCCGTGAGCATTCCCAGCTTCTGGTGCGCGGTGCTGGTGCTGTCGCTGTGGGGTGCCAGCGAGGTGGGCGAGGTGGTGCGCGGTGCACTGCATTCGCTGCCGCGCGGACAACGCGAGGCGGGGCTGTCGATCGGCCTGGATGGCTGGCAGCTGTATGGCTACGTGCTGCTGCCCCAGGCACTCAAGCGCATGACCCCGCCGACCATCAACATCTACACGCGCATCATCAAGACCAGTTCGCTGGCAGTGCTGATCGGCGTGGTGGACGTGATCAAGGTGGGCCAGCAGATCATCGAGCGCACCTATGAGTCGGTGCTGATCTACGGCGCGCTGTTCCTGTTCTTCTTTTTCATCTGCTACCCGCTGTCGGCCGCCTCGCGCGCGCTGGAGCGGCGCTGGACACACGCATGAGCGCATTGATCGAGTTCAAGGGTTTCAACAAGTTCTTCGGTGAGCACCAGGTGCTCAAGGGCATCGACCTGCAGGTGCGCAGCGGCGAAGTGGTGGTGATCCTGGGCCCCAGCGGCTGCGGCAAGAGCACCCTGCTGCGCTGCCTCAATGGCCTGGAAGTGGCCCACGGAGGCAGCCTGACACTGGCCGGTAAAGAGTTGCTGAGCAAGGCCACCGACTGGCGCCAGGTGCGCCAGCAGGTGGGCATGGTGTTCCAGAGCTACCACCTGTTCGGCCACATGAGCGTGATGGAAAACCTGCTGCTAGGGCCGCTCAAGGTGCAGAAACGCGAACGCCTCGAGGCCCAGGCCCAGGCCGAAGCACTGCTGGCGCGGGTGGGCCTGCTGGACAAGCGCGACGCCTATCCGCGCCAGCTTTCCGGTGGCCAGCAACAGCGTATCGCCATTGTGCGTTCGCTGTGCATGAACCCGCAGGTGATGCTGTTCGACGAGGTGACCGCCGCCCTCGACCCGGAGATGGTCAAGGAAGTGCTGCAGGTGATCCAGGGCCTGGCCCGCGACGGCATGACCCTGTTGATCGTGACCCATGAAATGGCCTTCGCTCGCGCGGTGGCCGACCGCATCGTGTTCATGGAGGCCGGCAGGATCCTTGAACAGAGCGCCCCCGAGAGCTTCTTTACGAACCCGCAGACCGCACGCGCGCAGCAGTTCCTGGAGAAATTCTCCTTTGTCGAAAGCCTGCCCAAGACACCACACAAGGAACTGTCATGAAGACTGCCCACGCTTCAAAACTGCTGCTGTCGCTGTTCACCCTGGCCGTACTGGCCGGTTGCAACAAATCCGAAGCGCCGAGCAAGCCTGCCGCCAATGCCGCAGCGCCGGCCACCAGCTACCTGGAAACCATCAAGGCCCGCGACAAACTGATCGTCGGCGTGTTCACCGACAAGCCGCCATTCGGCTATGTGGATGAAAGCGGGCGCTATGTGGGTTTTGACACCGACATCGGTCGCGAGCTGGCCAAGTCGCTGCTGGGCGACGAGAACAAGGTCGAGTTCGTGGCCGTGGAGCCGGCCAGCCGCATTCCCTTCCTGCAGAGCGACAAGGTCGACCTGATTCTGGCCAACATGACCGTGACCCCGGAGCGCAAGGAAGCGGTGGAGTTCACCAACCCCAACCTGCGCGTGGCGGTACAGGCGCTGGTGCCCGAGGGCAGCGAGGTGAAGAAGCTCGACGACCTGGCGGCCAAGACCACCATCGTCACCACCGGCACCACGGCGGACATCTGGCTGACCAAGAACCACCCGGACTGGAAACTGCTCAAGTTCGAGAAGAACTCCGAGTCGTTGCAGGCGTTGGCCAATGGCCGTGGCGATGCGTATGCGCAGGACAACCTGATCCTGTTCAGCTGGTCCAAGCAGAACCCGGGCTACCGTGTGCTGGACGAGAAGCTGGGCGAGGAAGCGCCGATTGCGCCGGCGGTGAAGAAGGGCAACATCGAGCTGCGTGACTGGGTCAACAGCGAGCTGGCGCGCCTGGGCGAGCAGAAGTACCTGCTCAAGCTGTATGACCAGTACGTGCGCAAGGAGCTTAGCGACGACACCAAGCCGGAGAGCGTGATCGTCGAGGGCGGCAAATGGCAGGGCTGAGGCCCTGACACCGCGTCGCTCTTATCGCGGGTCAAGCCCGCTCCCACAAGGACCGTCGCTGTCTGTGTGGGAGCGGGCTTGACCCGCGATGGGCCGCCCCGCGGCCCCGCCTTCTCTCCGGCCACCGCCCTTGCCCCACCCCCCCCCTCTGCCCCCCCGCCTTCTCCAGCACGCTGCACTTGCTCTGCGCCTCCTGCTCCACCCCCGCCCTCCCACGCGCGGCCGGCTACAGCCCCCACCCCCCGCCCCGCCGCCCCTCTCCCCAATTGCCCCCCCGCCCACCCCCCCGCGCCACCCCGAACGCCTCCCAACAAGCCCCCCACCCACACACACAACACGCACAACCGACCCCGCACCACCG
>NZ_MVOK01000032.1:0-62371 GCF_002018915.1 Pseudomonas sp. MF6396
GTTTTTTAGCGTTAGGGGGACAACAGTTAAGTGCATGGGGGTCTTCGTCGGCAGCGTCAGATGGGTATAAGGGACAGGCAGGTAGCTGGCGCTGGCCTGCGGATGCTCGCGCAGCAGGTGCGTGGCAACGTCGCGGATGCAGCGGCAGTCGAACAGCAGGGTCTTGTTCAGGTCGGCGAAGAGGGGCTGGATCAGCTCGTTGAAATTCAGGATGGCCAGCGACGTGAGGCCGATCTCGTGGAAGGGCGCATCGTTGTACAGGGTGTGGGCCTCGACACCGGTCGCCTGCTCCAGCAGTTGACGCACCAGATCCATCAAGGCGGCGTGCGAACGGGCTTCCTCGGTATCGAGCATCTTCAATTCCTGAATAAAAGTTGACAGGCGACGGGCAGGCACACAGAGGCCGACGCCGCGGTGGCGTCAGCCTTCAAGTGGCTGGGTCAGGTATTAAAGGGTAATGCTGGTGGTGGGGTAGAACAGCATGTTCAATACGAACAGAATCATCCAGAAGCCGATTTCCAGTGTTTCGGTAATAGGCTGAATACGTTTTATCGCGCCATAGACATGCACCACGAACATCAGGGTGAATACCACGAAGAGTATGTCGAAGGCATAACTGAAACTGGTGCCGGTGGTGGCCGAGCGCAACATGGCCACTTCAACCACCAGAATGAACGCGCCCAGGCAGCGGCCGAAATAGATGGCCAGGTGGGTATGTTCCGGGATGGTCCATTGCATCAGGCGCGCCCAGGTGAGTGGCGCAATGAAGATCGGCAGGGCGAAGAACAGCGTGGTCACGATCATCAGGGTGGTGATGTACACACTACTGTATTGCGCATAGTAGCCAAGCATCGGCGAACTCCTTGTTCAATTGTTATTGTTGTTATTCATCGTGGGGTTTTGCTGGGGGCAAGCATTGCGAGGGCGGTACTTGTGTGTCAAGCAAGCCGCGGTGGGGGAATACCAAAGAAGGGGAGCCGGGTCGAGAGTCGTACTACTTAGGGCGCGAGACTTAAAACGTTATCAACCGCTTCACGGCAGGTGAAGTTATCAAGTAATAACCGGGTGAATAAAGTTTTATTTATCCGATAGTTGCGAGCCCTGCCGGCACATGACCGTCAGGGCCCACTCGCTCGCCGCCTACCACAAACCCGCTGCAGCCCCTCAGGAAAAAAATGCAGGATGTTGTGCGCAGAAATCGCTTGAGGTAGCCGGCCTTGCCGTCCAAGGTGCCACCCTGATAGCCATTGCCTGAAAAAGGCTGAAGCGTGCGGCGCAGGCACATGACGATGCCTGCGTGAGGAGCGGCCTTCTGCAAGCGTGACGCGTCATCTCGCTGCAGAACGTTGCCGTCTTCTCCCAATAATAAGAGAGGTAAAGGAAATGCAATCCAACAGTCTCAAGCAGAGCCTGAAGCAACGTCACATCACCATGATCGCGCTGGGGGGCGTGATCGGGGCCGGGCTTTTCATGGGCTCCGGCTCGCTGATCGCGTCGGCCGGCCCCGCCGCGATCCTGTCGTATTTCATCGGCGGCATCGTGGTCACCCTGGTGATGTTCATGCTTGGCGAGATGGCCTGCCGCACCCCCGATGCGGGGTCGTTCTCCACCTACGCCAACATGTACCTGGGCGAGTGGGCCGGCTTTACCGTCGGCTGGCTGTACTGGTTCAAGTCGATGATGACGATCACCCTGGAGGCCGTGCTGCTGGGCGCCATCCTGCATGACTTTCTGCCCTGGCTGCCGATCTGGGCGGGCGCGTTCATCATGCTGGTGACCCTGATGGCGAGCAACGCCTACTCGGTGAAGTCGTTCGCCGAAGTGGAGTACTGGCTGGCCGCGCTGAAGGTCGCCACCATCCTCATCTTCATGCTGCTGGGCGTGTCGATTCTGCTCGGCCTGCACAGCGACATCCCGTCCCCTGGCCTGGTGAACCTGACCGCGCACGACGGCTTCATGCCCAATGGCCTGTCGCCGGTGATGGCGGGGGTGATCGTGGTGATCTTCTCGCTGGGCGGCAGTGAAATCGCCGCCGTGGCGGCTGGCGAGTCCGAGAACCCGCGCCGCAACGTGATCCGCGCGATCAAGAGCGTGATCCTGCGCGTGATGCTGTTCTACGTGGGCTCGGTGTCGATCCTGATCCTGTGCCTGCCGTGGACCGACAAGGCCAACCTGGCGTCGCCCTATGTGTCGCTGTTCACCCTGGCCGGGTTCGGTGGCGCGGCGGTGGCGATGAAGATCGTGCTGTTCGTCTCGTTCATGTCGGTGATGAACTCGTTCATGTTCTCCAACTCGCGCATGCTGTTCTCCCTGAGCCAGCGTGGGCATGCGCCCAAGCTGTTCTCGCACACCACGGCCAAGGGCGTGCCGCTCAATGCCTTGCTGCTCAGCCTGTGCATCTGCCTGACGATTCTGACCGTGCACTTTCTCAGCGGCGGCGACCTGTTCATGACCCTGGCCAAGAGCAGCGGCACCTTCGTGATGATCGTGTGGATCTTCATCATCATTGCCCACCTGGCCATGCGCCTGAAAACCCGTCACGAACCGGTCGACCCCAAGGCCTTCCGCGCCTGGTTCTTCCCTTATGCCAACGTCGTGGCACTGCTTGCGCTGCTCGCCGTGATCGGCAGCCAGGCCATCGACCCGGCATCGCGCCTGCAACTGTGGTTCATCGCGGCCACCACGGTGCTGGTGGTGGTGGCCTATTTCGTGAAGCGCAACCGGGTGGCCGACAAACCGGCGGCTTACGTGCAAGCCGAGTAAGCCGTGGCAAGGGTGTAGGAGCCAGCCTTGCTGGCGATGCCCGGCCATGCCGGGCCAGGGGTGCTGTACGCACCATCGCCGGCAAGCCGGCTCCTGCAGGCCGCTTTACCAGAACCCTGCCGGCGCCTGCAGCGCAGCCCTGAACACCTCGATTGCCCGCTCCACATCTGCCATCTCGGTGTACCGCCCCACGCTCACCCGCACACTGCTCAGCGCCTGGCCGGCATCCAGCCCCAGTGCCAGCAGCACATGCGAAGGGGCCTGGGTGGCCGAGCTGCACGCGGAGGTCGACGACAGCGCCAGGCTGCCGGCCACCTGCGTGCTGTTGAACCCGCTGCGGCTGATGCACAGGTTCAAGGTGTGCGGGACACGCTGCTGCGCGCACCCATTCAGGGTCACGCCCGGCAGGGCCAGCAAGCCTTCACGCAGGCGCTGGCTCAGTTGCTCGATGCGCATGCTTTGCGCATCACCTTGCACGCCCGCCAGCTCGAACGCCGCGCCCATGCCCACAATCTGATGCGTAGCCAGCGTACCCGAGCGCATACCGCCCTCGTGCCCGCCGCCATGCATCTGCGCCTGCAGCACGGGGCGCGCACGCGGGCCGACGTAGAGCGCACCGATGCCTTTGGGCCCATAGACCTTGTGCGCCGAAAACGACATCAGGTCGACCGCCAGCGTGCCCAGGTCGATGGCCACCTTGCCCACCGCCTGCGCCGCGTCCACGTGCAGCAGTGCGCCGTGTTCGCGCACGATGTCGCCGATGCGGGCGATGTCGGTGAGGGTGCCGAGTTCGTTGTTCACCCACATCAACGACACCAGTGCGGTGTCCTCGCGCAAGGCCGCCTGCACGGCCTCGGGCTGGATCAGCCCCTGTGCATCGGGCTTGAGCCAGGTGACCGTGTGGCCCTGGCGCTCCAGTTCATGGGCGGTGTCGATCACCGCCTTGTGCTCCAGGCAACTGGTGATCAGGTGACGGCGCCCAGGCTGGCCCTGGGCAATGCCTTTGAGGGCCAGGTTGTTGGACTCGGTGGCGCCCGAGGTCCATACAAGGGCGTCTGCGGTAGCGCCAACCCGGTCGGCCACTTGCTGGCGCGCGTGGTCCACGGCCTGTCGGGCGGCCTGGCCATAGCCGTGGCCAGTGGAGGCGGGGTTGCCGAAATTGCCCTGGCGGCCGAGGCAGGCCAGCATGGCTTCGATCACCCGGTCATCGACCGGAGTAGTAGCGGCGTAGTCGAGGTACAGCGGTAGTTCTGGCATGGTCATCGTCTTTTTGTGCACGTGAAGGGCAGGTAGGTAGCCTACCGACGATGACGGAGAAAATTTTTGACTGTTGTTCGGTTTGTTTGGTGTTTGTAGAAAAAATCTTCTATTTGAATCCAAAGAGTTAGTATTTTTTTCGTTATGGCGCGCCGCCGACCGTATTCATGCCTAAACCGTTGCGCCTCGCCAACCGCATCACACCCTGAACATCGCCATCAGCCCCTGCTGATGATTGGCCAGCCGGTTGAGTGTCTGGCTGATCTGCGCCGATTCCTCGGCTTGCCCGGACAACGATTCGGTCACGTCGCGAATGCTCGCCACGTTGCGGTTCACTTCCTCGGCCACGGCACTCTGTTCCTCCGCCGCCGAAGCGATCTGCAGGTTCATGTCGGTGATCACCGCCACCGCATCGCCAATGCGCTGCAGGGCCGGCAATGCCTGCTCCACACGCGCCGCGCTGTCCTGCGCCTGGCGGTGGCTGTTGTGCATGGCCTCCACCACCTCGCGGGTGCCTTGCTGCAACCCTTCTATATCGACGCGAATCTCGTCCACCGAGTCCTGGGTGCGCTTGGCCAGGTTGCGCACTTCATCGGCCACCACCGCAAAGCCACGCCCGGCTTCCCCCGCCCGCGCTGCCTCGATGGCGGCATTCAATGCCAGCAGGTTGGTCTGCCCGGCAATCGAACGGATCACGTCCAGCACCGAGCCGATCTGCTCGCTGCGCGTGGCCAGGTGTTCCACCTCCTGCATGCTGGTGGTCATCTCGCCGGCCAGTTGTTCGATGGCGCGGGTGGTGTCGCCAATAAGCTCCAGGCCTTCGCGGCTGGCATGGTCGGCGCCGCGCGCAGCCTCGGCGGCCTGCGCGGCGTTGCGCGCCACATCCTGCGCAGTCGCGCTCATCTCGTGCGACGCCGTCGCCACCTGGTCCACCTCGCGGTACTGCTGATGCATGCCGGCGCTGGTCTGGCTGGCCAGTGCCGCCGACTGGTCGGCGGTGCCGCGTGCGTCGTGCACCGAGGCCTTCACGTCGGCAATCACCGGCTGCAGCTTGTCGAGAAACCGGTTGAACCAGCCCGCCAGCTCACCCAGCTCGTCCTTGCCCGCATACTCCAGGCGCCGGGTCAGGTCGCCCTCGCCACTGGCGATGTCCTTGAGCATCGCCGCCACGTCCAGTATCGGGCGGGTCACGCCGCGCGCGGTCAGCCAGATCACCAGCAACCCCACCACCGCGGCCACCAGTGCCATCAACAGGCTGCCGAGGTTGGCGCTGGCATTGTAGGTGTCCAGGCGATTGTTGAGTGCCACGGCCGGCGCACGCAGCACCTGCTCGGGCACCTCCAGCAGCACGCTCCACGGCTGGGCACCGGGCACCGGGGCGAACGACTGGCTCACCTGCAGCAGGCCGTTGTCGTTGAATTCGGCCGACTTGCCGGCACGCATCTGTTCGGCCAGGGCCCTGGAGTCGGTGCCGAACACCTGCTCGAAGTGCTTGCTCAACTGGCCGCTGTCCTCGCTGTGCCCGGCCAGCAGGCCGGTCGCGCTGACGATGCTCACCTGCCCGTTGCCGTCGAACAGGTCCTTGCGCCCCTCCAGGCTCAGCAGCTGCAGGTTGTCCAGGCTGATGTCCACACCCAGCACGCCGATCAGCTTGCCGTTGTGCTTGAGCGGGATGGAGATGCTGGTGGTCAGCGGGGTGCGGTCGCCCACGGTGTCGAAGTAGGGCTCCACCATGCAGGTGTCACCGCTCTCCAGGGTGCAGGTCAGCCAGCGGTTGGAGACCGAGCCATTGGCCGACACGCTGGTGTCGGCGAGCATCGATTCAGGCATCGCCTCGCGCTCCAGGGTGCCGGGGCTGGGCTGCGACCAGTACAACGAGAACCGTCCGGCCTCGTTGCTGCCAGCGCCGGCCTGGTTGACGAAGGCCGCGTCCTTGCCGTCCAGCGCATCGGGCAGGAACACCAGGTACAGCCCGAGCAGCTCGGGGTTGTTGCCCAGCGCCCGTTCGGTTTCGCGGGTCAGGGCCTGGCGCAGGTCGCCATTGCCCTGGGCGCGCAGGTACATCACCAGGTCTGCAAAACCGTTGCCGTACAGGTAGGCGCTCTGGAAGTAGCGCTGGATCTGCGCCGCCTGCAGCTGCGCGTAGGTGTGCAGGCGCAGGCGCGCGTTCTGGTCGAGCATCTGGGTGCTGGCGCTGCTCACCAGCGTGGCGCTGCGCGAGGACTGCACCCGTGTCGCCACCATCAGCACCACCACGACGGCCAGCAGGCACAGGCCCGCCAGCAAGGTGATCTTCCATTGAATTCGCAGGCGACGCAGCAACATGATCAGGTCCTTGATTTCACGGTGTCGAGCAGCAACGGCCCACTCTGGATCGCGGGTGGGCATCGTTGGGCGGTGCTCGGCAGGGGTGGCGCAGTGATGGCATACAGGAGGCAAGGACCATAAGAAAATTGACAGACAAGTGTCAATTAATATTTCCACTTTGAGGCGGGGTGCTCGCAGATAAAACGCAAAATTGCCGATTTTTCCGTTTTTTCGCGGGTGATGACTGATGGTTTGTTTATTAAATTAGACAGATTGGTTATCAGCCCATGCGGAACCATATGTAAATTTCGTAAATAAGATTTAAACCCATTTGAGAATCATTATATTTGGCGTCTCTTTGTGGCAGCCCTGCCGTGCAGGCTGCCCTTGTGCTTGATGTGACGGAGACGTGAAATGCAGTCCAGAAGTACCCCCAACAGCCTGGCCTGGGCCTTTGTCGCGCTGTCATCGCCGGCCCTGATTGCCACCTCGGCCCAGGCCGATGACGAGCAGAACGGCGAGAACACCCTGGTGATCCAGAACACCATGGTCACCGCCGAGCAGGAAGCCAAGCAGGCACTGGGCTCTTCGATCATCACCGCCGAGGACATCAAGCGTCACCCGCCCGCCAACGACCTGTCCGACATCATCCGTCGCGAACCGGGGGTCAACCTCACCGGCAACAGCGCCAGCGGCGCACGCGGCAACAACCGCCAGATCGACCTGCGCGGCATGGGCCCGGAAAACACCCTGATCCTGATCGACGGCAAGCCCTCCAGCGCCCGCAACGCAGTGCGCTACGGCTGGAACGGCGACCGCGACACCCGTGGCGAAACCAACTGGGTACCGGCCGAGGCGGTGGAGCGCATCGAGATCCTGCGCGGCCCGGCTGCTGCACGCTATGGCTCCGGCGCAATGGGCGGGGTGGTCAACATCATCACCAAGCGCCCCACCCAGGAGCTGCAGGGCAACGTCAGCCTGTTCACCACGCTGCCCGAAGACCACGCCGAAGGCGCCAGCAAGCGCACCAACTTCAGCCTCAGCGGCGGCCTCACCGACGACCTGGCGTTCCGTGTGTATGGCGGCCTGGCCAAGACCGACGCCGATGACCTGGACATCAACGCCAAGAGCGCCAACAGCGCGCTGGTGGCCGGCCGCGAAGGCGTGCGCAACAAGGACATCAACGGCCTGCTCAGCTGGCGCCTGAACGATGAACACCGCCTGGAGCTGGGCAGCGGCTACAGCCGCCAGGGCAATATCTACGCCGGCGACACCATGAACAGCAACGGCGGCGGTGACGTGGAGCGCATCTCCAGCCTGTACGGCCACGAAACCAACGTGATGCAACGCAGCACCTACGACCTCACGCACCTGGGCGACTTCCAGTGGGGCTCGACCAAGTCGTCGCTGTCGTATGAATACGTGCGCAACTGGCGCCTCAACGAAGGTCTGGCCGGTGGCCCGGAAGGCTCGATCAACGACACCGGTGCCGACATGTCGCGCCTGCGCAACACGCGCCTGTCCAGCGAAGTGAACCTGCCGTTCAGCCTCGACAGCAGCGAACATGTGCTGACCCTGGGTGGCGAGTACCTGTACGAAGTGCTCAACGACAAGGGCTCGCTGCGTCCGCAAAGCTTCGACCCCAGCGGTGGTGCCGGCAATGAAATCGCAGGCTTCGATCGCAGCGACTCGAAGATGTCGGCCAAGAGCTTTGCCCTGTTCGCCGAAGACAACATCGTGATCGGCGACACCACCATCACCCCGGGCCTGCGCCTGGACCACCACGAAGAGTTCGGCGACAACTACAGCCCGAGCCTGAACGTGGCGCACAAGCTCACCGACGACCTCACCGTCAAGGGCGGTATCGCACGGGCCTACAAGACCCCGAACCTGTACCAGGCCAACCCCAACTACCTGCTCTACAGCCGGGGCAACGGTTGCAGCACCCAGCAGACCAACAACGGTGGCTGCTACCTGCAGGGCAACCCCAACCTCGACCCCGAAACCAGCGTCAACAAGGAAATCGGCCTGCTCTACGACCGTGGCACCTGGCGCACCAGCGCGACGTACTTTCGCAACGACTACAAGAACAAGATCATCGGTGGCACCGACGTGATCTACGACATCAACAGCGGTCGCCGCGTGACCCATTGGGAAAACGCCGGCAAGGCATTGGTGGAAGGGGTGGAAGGCAACTTCTTCGTCGAGCTGACCCCGTCGCTGGACTGGAACACCAACCTCACCCTGATGCTCAACAACGACAACCGCGACACCGGCGAGCCGCTGAGCGTGATTCCCAAGTACACGGTCAACAGCACCCTGGACTGGCGTGCCACCGACAAGCTGTCGTTCCAGGTCGCCGGTACCTATTTCGGCAAGCAGAAGTCGCCGACCTACAACTACCGCACCCAGCAGAACTACGACCTGGATGCCCAGCAGGACGTCGAAGCCTACGGCCTGGTCGATGTGAGCACCGGCTACAAGATCACCAAGAACTACGACGTGCGCTTTGGCGTGAACAACGTGTTCGACAAGCAAATCCACCGGGGTGGCAACGCCAGCAGTTCGGGCGCCAACACCTACAACCAGCCGGGCCGGGCGCTGTTCGCGGCACTGAACATCTCGTTCTGAGCCGCCATTGCCTACAGGCTGCCCCGGGTCGATCGCGCATCGATCGGCCCGGGGCGGCTTTTTTGTGTTTTCAGGCCCTCTACACCCGTACTACCCAAGGTGAAGCGTGAGTTATCTATCAGCACAACCTGCCACGAAGATTCTGGCCGTCGAGGACGATCCGCTGCTGGCGGCCCATCTGGAACAGCACCTGCGTCGCCGCGGTTTCGATGTGAGCGTCTGTCATGGCGTGGACGACAGCACCGACCTGCAGGCCTGGACGGCCTTCGACCTGATCCTCATGGACATCCTCCTGCCCGGTCGCGACGGCCTGCAACTGCTGGGTGAATTGCGCGAGCGGTTCATGGTGCCGGTGATCCTGATGTCGGCACTGGGTGCCGAGCAGGACCGCATCGTCGGCTTCAGCCAGGGCGCCGACGACTACCTGCCCAAGCCGTTCAGCATGAACGAGATGGACGTGCGCATCGATGCGGTACTGCGCCGGGTCGCCTATGAGCGGGCCGCGCCGGAAGGCGCGCAGGGCGAGCCGGCGGCGCTGCGCAAGGACATGCGCCAGGACATGCAGCTGGGCACCGCGGTGGCCAGCTTCACCCCCATCGAGTACCGCCTGATGCAAGTGCTGCTGGCGCACCCCGAGGAAGTGCTGAGCAAGCCGTTCCTCTACCAGCAGGTGCTGCACAGGCCGTTCTCCCAGCAGGACCGCGTGCTGGACATGCACGTCAGCCACGTGCGCCGCAAGCTGGCCGCCATCGGCTATGCCGGCCGCCTGGCCACGGTATGGGGCAAGGGCTACGTGCTGACACAGGTGCCGGCATGAGCTTGCCCGGACGTCACTCGCTGCTGTGGAAACTGTGCGCGCTGCTGGTGGTGCTGTGCCTGTCGATCATCTGGTTCAGCCGCTCGGGCGGTGCGCACCTGGAGCGCAGGAGCTATCACCTGGGCGAGGAGGCGCGCCAGGTGCTCAAGGGCTATGCCGTGGAGGCCCACGCGGCGTGGCGCAGCGGCGGTACGCCAGGCGTCGACCGGTGGCTGGCCGACCTGAAGATCCGCGAGCCGGGCTGGGCGCTGGTGCTGGGCAGCGACCTGCGCTCGTTGAGCAGCCAGACGCTGACCGATGAGCAGCAGAAGTACGTGACGTTCATGCGCGAGCTCGACTGGCCCATGAGCAAGCGCTCCACCGAGCTGCCGGCGATCAGCGTGCCGTTCCCCGAGGCGCCCCAGGCCGGCAGGCTGGTGATCCAGTTGCCCGAGCGCTTCATGCCGTCGATGCGTCCACTGCTGGTGCAACTGCTGATCCACGGGCTGCTGCCGGCGCTGTTGGCACTGCTGGCGGGCTTTCTGCTGTACCGCGTGCTGATCGGCCCGCTGGCGCACCTGCGCGCCCAGGCCAATGCCCTGCGTGCCGACCGCCTGGACACCCGGGTCGACCCGGCGATTTCCCGGCGTAGCGACGAACTGGGCGATCTGGGGCGGGCCTTCGACCACATGGCCGAGCGCCTCGAAAAGACCGTGTCGCTGCAGCAGCGCCTGCTCGCCGACCTGTCCCACGAGTTGCGCACGCCGTTGACGCGCCTGCACATGGCCGCCGAAAACGAGCCCGACGATGACGTGTTGCGCGAGCGCCTGACCCGCGAGGTGCAGTGCATGCGCCAGCTGGTCGACGACACCCTGGAGCTGGTGTGGCTCGGCACCGAGCGCCCGCAACTGGCGCTGGACACGGTCGAGGTGCAGACCCTGTGGGAGGTGGTACGCGAGAACGCCTGTTTCGAGTCCGGCTGGCGCGAGGGGCAACTGCCCATGGCGCTCACCGAAGACTGCCTGGTGCGCGGCCACCTCAACGGCCTGGCCCAGGCGATGGAAAACATCGTGCGCAATGCCATCCGCCATTCGCCTGCCAACGGGCAGGTGCGCCTGGGCGGCCGGCGCGATGGCGATTGCTGGCACCTGTGGATCGACGACCAGGGCCCCGGCGTGGCCGAGGCTGCGCTGGAGACCATCTTCCAACCCTTCACCCGACTCGACGCCGCACGCCCGGGCGGCGACGGCTTCGGCCTGGGCCTGACGATCGCCCGTTGCCGGGTGCCGTTGCAGGGCGGCCAGGTATGGGCACAGAACCTCAAGCCGGGCCTGCGCGTGAACCTGCGCCTGCCAGCGGCAGCACAAGGAGAAACCTGATGAGCAACACCCGACCGGTCTGGTTGTTGATTGTGTCGCGCGCGGCAGCCGCCTTGCTGGGCGGCTATGCATTCAGCTATGCGGCCACGGCTTTTCTGGCCCGTGTGCTGCCAATGCCTGCGGTGGATGCGGTGATCGTGGCCAGCCTGCCGTCCTTTGCGTTCTACACCTGCGCGTTCCTGTGGGCCTTCGCCAGTCGCGATGCCCTGCGTGCGTGGTGGCCGGCGGCGCTGGCGGTGCCGTTGGCGGCGGTCGGCTTCTGGCCGCAGTTGTGGAGCCTGTGAGATGAAAAATACCTTCACCCAATCCATGGCGTGGCTGCACACCTGGGCCGGCCTGATCTTCGGCTGGCTTCTGTTCGCGATATTCGCCACCGGTACGCTGGCGGTGTTCGACAGCGAAATCGACAACTGGATGCGCCCCGAGGTGCGCAGCCACGACCTCACCCAGTTGCAGGCCGCGCAACGCGGGCTGGCCTACCTGACCCAGCATGCACCGGGCGCCAGCAACTGGAACATCAGCCTGCCGGATGCACGTTCGCCCGGTTTGCAGGTAGCGTCCGGCGAGCGTCGACGCGGTGGCGGCACCGCGCTCGACCCGCATACCGGCGAGCCGATCGAGGTGCGCGAAACGGCCGGCGGCAGCTTCTTCTTCCGCTTTCACTTCACCCTGAACCTGCCGCGCAACTGGGGCATCTTCGTGGTCGGCGCCCTGGCGATCGTGATGCTGGTGGGGCTGGTCAGCGGCATCGTGATCCACAAGAAGATCTTCAAGGAGTTCTTCACCTTCCGCCCCGGCAAGGGCCAGCGCTCGTGGCTGGATTTTCACAACGCCAGCGCGGTGCTGCTGTTGCCGTTTCACCTGATGATCACCTACACCGGGCTGGTGATCTTTTTGCTGATCTACATGCCGGCGGCGGTGGATGCGCTGTTCGAGGGTGACAACCAGGCGTACTACAAGGCCCAGGGCGAGCAGCGTCTGCCCACGCCGCGCGCGGCGCTCAAGCAGCCAGCCGCGCTGGTGGACCTGGCCCCGGTACTGGCCAGCGCGCAAGAGCGGCTGGGCGCCATCAGCAGCATCGGTATCTCCAACCCCGGTACGGCGGCCGCGCGGATCGAGGTGCGCCCGACCCTGGGCTATCGCATCGCCCTGAGCAAGGGGCAGGCCATGGTGTTCGACGGCGTCAGCGGCGAGCTGCTGCGCGATGTGCCCGACATGCGGCCTGCCGTGCTCACCCAGCGGGTGATGGCGGGGCTGCACTTCGCGCAGTTCGGCGGCTATCCGATGCGCTGGCTGTACTTCGTGTGTGCGTTGGTCAGCACCGCGATGATCGGCACCGGGCTGGTGCTGTTCTGCGTCAAGCGCCGGCGCAAGTACGCCAGTGCCTCGGTGTCGGCGCAGCGTTGGTACAAGGTGGCCGAGAGCTTCAACGTGGCGTTCGTCGCCGGCCTGATGCTGGCCTGCGCAGGCTTGCTGTGGGCCAACCGCCTGCTGCCGGTGGAGCTGGCGCAGCGGGCCAACTGGGAGGTCAAGGCGTTCTTCGCGGTGTGGTTGCTGTCGCTGCTGCATGCCGGTTTGCGTCCGGCGCAGCGCGCCTGGGCCGAGCAGCTGGGGCTGACCGCGGTACTGTGCATCGGCCTGCCGGTGCTGGGCGCGTTGACCGCGCAGCACGACCCGGCGCACCGCGTGCTGGAGGCCACCAGCGTGGTGCTGGGTGGGTTGCTGGCGTATGCGGCATGGCGCTGCGTGGCGCCGCGTGAAGAAAAACCTGCGCGCAAGCGTGCGACGGTAGCGGTGGAGGGGCAATGACATGCTGATGATCGGCGCTGTGGTGTTTGCCTATGTGGGCATGTTGGCGTTGTGCCTGGGGCTGGAGCGGCACTACAAGCAGGTGTGGGGCAGGGCACCTGCACCCTGGATGCGGGTGGCCCTGCGGTCGGCGGGCTGGTCGGCGCTGGCCATCAGCCTGTGGGTCAGTGGCGTGGCCTGGGGCTGGGCGATGGGGCCGGTAGCCTGGTTTGGCGGTATTTCACTGGCCGGGTTCGGGGTGGCGATGCTGTTGCCGTACTGGCCGCGTCTGGCGGTGTGGTTGCTGGGCGTTTTACCGATATGGGGGGTAGGGGTAGTGTTGGTTTGACGGTTTTTTGTGGCGAACTTATACCTGCAAACAGTGTCGGGAAGTGTGCAATTTAAATAATTGGGAAGTTTTAATTGCGGCCAATCATTGCGCGTGTTTCGTACTAACCTCATACGGGCGTGTACGTTCTGCATAGAACGGATAATAACTTTCTTATGATGGAATTGTATGAAAACCGAAAGGACTCGCTTACCCTTTGAAACCTCACTGTCACGACGACTTGCCAGCCGCCTGAAAATGAAACACCTGCTGGTGCTTCAGGCCATTCAGGCGCATGGCTCGCTGACCCAGGTTGCGCTGCGGCTGTCCACCAGCCAACCGGCGATCACTCAGATCCTCGCCGACCTCGAAAGCCTGTTCAGCGCCCCCCTTTTTGTACGCTCACCGCGCGGCATGCTGCCCACTGAACTGGGCAACCTGATCGTCGCCCGCTCCAGGGGGATGCTGGCCGACCTCGATCACTGGGCGATGGACATCGAAGCCATGACCCAGGGTCGTGCAGCACACTTGAACGTGGGCGTCATACCGTTTCTACCCGGGCGCCTGCTGGCCACCGCCATCAACCAGACCCGCTCCTGCGGCAAGCGCATATCGGTGACCTTGCACGAGGGCTCCAGCGCCCACCTGCTGGAGCGCCTGCAGGCCCACGAACTCGACTGCGTGATCGGCCGCACGTCCGCGCTGCCGGACGTGCCCGATCTGCAACACGAGGTGCTGTATCACCAGGAACCCCGGCTGATTGCCCACGAACGCCTGGCGACGCACCTCAACCAGCGGCCACTCGACCTGCAGGCACTGGCTCGGCTGGACTGGGTGCTCGGCCCACGCCAGACGCCGATCCGCGAGCAACTCATCGACTTCTTCCTCAATGCCGGCATCACCCCCCCTTCACCCATGGTCGAGAGCTTGTCGTCCAGGTTCATCGGTGAGCTGGTGGCGACCAACGAGCAGGCCGTGGCCATCGTGCCGGCAGATGTTGCCGAAGAGCTCGTGCGCCTGTGCAATGTCGGCAGGGTGCGCCATCGCCTTGGCTGGCGGCTGTCACCCATGAGCCTGTTTCAGCGTATCAATGGTGCCAATGCGGTCGAACAGGCGCTCTTTGCACGGGCACTCAAACGCGCCGCAAAAGTTGCTGTTTTATCGACGTCACCGGTCAATGAACAGTGGCTGGTCACGACAGATTGAAGTGTCGCAATAACATTGTTTTATAGGCTGATACAGGATTCAAATTTCCAACTTTACAGACCCGGTACCATACTTCCCGCCAGGCGCACCATGAGGGTGCGCCAGGGAAAGGGGGATATCAGGTGCTTACGGTTTATTTGATTGTAACGGTCGGAGCAGTGGTGGCCGGCTTTGTTCAGGGGCTCTCGGGTTTTGCATTCGGCCTGGTGGCCATGTCGTTCTGGGCCTGGGTACTCGACCCGAAGCTGGCTGCCACACTGGCGGTGTTCGGGGCGCTGACCGGCCAGGTGGTGGCGGCCATTTCGGTACGCCGGGGCTTCAACATGCAGCGCCTGCTGCCCTTCGTGCTTGGCGGCCTGGCCGGCATCCCACTCGGCGTCGCGCTGCTGCCCAGCTTGGACATGAACTGGTTCAAGGCCATTCTGGGCACCCTGCTGGTGAGTTGGTGCCCAGCCATGCTGTTTGCCAAGAACCTGCCGAAAATCACTGCCGAGGGCAAGATCGCCGACGGTGTGATCGGCATGGCCGGCGGCATCATGGGCGGGCTGGGCGGTTTCACCGGCACTGTGCCGACCCTGTGGTGCACCCTCAAGGGGTACGACCGCGACGTGCAGCGCTCGATTATCCAGAACTTCAACCTGTCCATGCTGCTGGTCACCATGGGCACCTACCTCAGTACCGGCATTGCCACGCGCGAGATGCTGCCGTACTTCGCCATTGTCGCGCCGGCGATGCTGATTCCGACGTTCCTCGGCACACGCCTGTATATCGGCATCAGCGACGTGCAGTTTCGCCGCGTCGTGCTGAGCCTGCTCACGGTCTCCGGCATTTCGCTGCTGATTTCCTCGGTACCCAACCTCATCGGCTGAATAGCACTGCTGATGCACTTACTCTTTAAGGAAGAATGAGTCATGTCGCATACCCCGCTGGACAGTGATCACCTCGACCCCTCTGCAAGCCCTGGCGACGACAGGCTGACCGCACGCGAGCGCGAGGCCTTGAAGCACTATGCCGCCGGCAAGAACTGCAAGGAGGTGGCGCTGGCACTGAGCATTTCGGTCAACACCGTCAAGTTCCACACCAAGAATGCGGTGGCCAAGCTCGGCGGCAAGAACCGCACGGCAGCGGTGGCCCGCGCGTTCGCGCTGGGCCTGCTGTCGTGAGCAGATGCCTATTGCTGCAGGCTCGACAACGACGGTTGCACGCGGCTGTTGTTGGTCATCAGGTGAGTGACCAGGTTGCGCGCATGCACCGCCAGGCGTTCGATCGCTGACACATAGAACAGCGAGCCCTGGGTCAATGGCCCGATCGCATACACCCCCCGCTGCCCATCGATCAGGTGGGTGGTAGGGTTGATCGCGATGCCGCCGTGGCTGTTCTGCCGGATCAGGCCGCGGTCGAGCAGGTTTTCTATCAGCGGTGAGTCCAGCCGCGCCAGGTTGCCGGCAAAACCGGTGGCGTCGATGGCGTAGTCGACGCTCAGGGTCTGCCCGCTGAGGTCGATCAGGATGTTGCCTTGCGCATCCGCGCGGGTGGCTTTGTAGCCGCGGTGAATGGATACCCGGCCTGCCTTGATCAGCGCTTCGAGCTTGAGTGCATTGTCCAGCGGCATGGGGTGGCGATAGGACATCCACAGGCCCTGGTACTTGCGCTGGAAGCGACGCTTCTGCACGTTGTCCAGCCGTGTCCAGAACTCGTCGATCCAGGTCTTGGTGGCGTCCAGCCAGATCTGCCAGTCACGCACATGGGCCGCCGCCTGGATCTCCCGCTGCAGGCGTTCCAGCGGTTCCAGCGGTGCAAACAGGCCCTTGTACTCGGCGCTGAAGCTGCGCATGCGGCGAAAGCTGTTCAGGAAGCCACTGATCGAGACGCGCTCTGGCAAGCGTCGCTGCGTGCCCACCGGGTTGTCGAGCACGGCCCCGCGCACCAGCGGGATACGCCCCGAATTGGAGTAGATCGCGACATGTCCGGCGCCCAGCCCGCTGAGCATGAGGGCCATGTCCACTGCGGTCAGCTTGGTGCCCAGGATGCCGACGGTGGCCCCCGGTCTGACCTGCGTCTTCAGGCGCTCCAGATCGTGATAGGGGTTGGCGTAGTAGTGCGCCAGGTCGGGGTAGGGCGTCTGCTTCTTCAAGTGCCCGACCGCCAGCACAACGTTGTCGAAGCGTTCATCGCCCTGTGCGGTGGTCACGGTGTAACCGGGGTGCTCGGCCTTCACGTCGATGACGGTTTGCGCGAGGGTTCGCAATCGGATGTTGAACCGGGCCAGGGTGTGACGGGCAAGCTCCAGCTCCTTGGCCAGGTACTGGCCCATCTGCCGGCGGCTGACATAGTCGTTCAGGTCGGTGGTTTCGCAACCAGGCTGGGCCTTGAGCCATTTCAGGAACCCATAGGCATGTTCGACGTCCGTGCCCAGGGTGGAAGTGGCCATGTTCAGAATGAACTCCGGTGTCGTGGTGGCCTGGCCGTAGGGTAGCCCCGGGCCGAAGTGGCCGGTGGTTTCGTACACGGTGATTTCCGACACCGCTGCGTCATGCCCCTGGCGTGCCAGTTCCTTGCAGAGCAGAACGGCGCTGCATCCAGCGCCCACAATTGCGATTTTCATTCAGGCATCCCTTCAGTGACGGGTGGTCTGTTGAGTGGCGTAGAACTCGCGCATGAGCATGTCGGCGCGGATGTTCAACGGCGCCTCGAGGAACAGGTTCAACAGGTCGTGCAAGGTGGCCGGTGCACCCTCCAGATAACGTCGGATCGAGTGACCGTCATGGGCCCGTACCGGGTCGTGGCGCAGCACCACATCCTTGAGGCGCAGCAATTTGCGTCCCTTGCCTTCCTTGTAGAACGCCCAGCTGGCCTGATCGTAGCGGTGCTGTGCAGCCACGCCGCCGTGAAGCTGCGCGATGGTCGCGGTGTTGGCGCAGGCCTTGGCCGGGATGTAGTCGTGCGTGGTGGTACCGGCCAGGCTGCGTATATCGTTGTAGGCGGTGATATCGATGACCGGCGTGCCTTGCAGGGTGGTGTCGATGTCGGTGGCGGAGCCGAACGAAATGGCCACCGCACGGTTGAATATTTCCTCCTGTTCCAGAACGGAGTAGCCCAGGCGCTGCATGTCCTCGCGCATGGCATTGTCCAGTTGCTGCAATGTGGCGGCGCCAGAGCTGTGGGCACAGAAGTGCAGGCGCTGAAGGTCTTCGATGCCCTGGAAGGAAAGCCGGGTGGCGGGGCGTCCGGCGTGGTCCAGTGGCAACCCGTTGTCATCGCGGGCCACCAAGCCATCGGGGCAGAACCTGAGGGCGTTGGGTTGCGCAATGATGCGGGGCAGTATCACCTGCTCATAGATCAGGCGTGCCGAGTGGCTGACGACCTGGCTGTGCCACTGCGTGCCGAGGATGAACCGGTTGTGCAGCATGGCCGATTCGATGATCGGGTTGTCCTGGGCATCAAGGCCCGAATGCACAATGCCCAGCAGCGCCACCGACGATTGCCCGATGCCTTGCAGGAAACTCGAGAAGGTCGAAGCCAGGCCCTTGCCCAAGGCAATGCCTTGCGGGTAATTGGTGGTGGGTGTGCTGGGCAGTACGGCCCATTGGTAGTGGCGTATAGGGTTGGGCAGGGCAGTTGCGTGCACATCCTGCACGTCCTGCGCCTGCACGTGGTAAAGCCGCGTGCCGTGTGCCTTGCGTTCGGCAGACGAATCGCGGCGCAGGCGCGAGGTCAGTTGGTGAATGCCTTCGAACAGCAGGGCCATGGTCATGCTGTAGTCGGCGTCGGTGCGCAGTACAGTGTTGACCACCAGGGTTCTGCTGCTGTTGTAGCGACACGGTAGCGACGCCAGGTATTCAAGAAAGCGCAGGTCCTGGCCCTTGTACTGGTGCGGTACGATTCGATAGCTGTCGCGGGGTAACTGGTCCTGCGTCGCCAGGGTGTCCAGCGCCTGGTCCCAGGCAAAGTTCGTCACGCCGTGTTCGTCGTTCAATTCACGAATGAAGTTGAGCGCCTGCACGGCATACAGGCGCTTGCCGAACTGGTTCAGCGGCAGGCGGTAACGGTCACGCTCTTCGATGAAGTAGCGCACGTACAGGCCGCTGTCGAAAATGGTCTCGATCGCCACCTCGGCCAGGCGCTCTGCGCTGACGGGTGCCTGCCCGGCCAGGGTTTCGGCGAGGCGTGCCGATACATGCCCGATGAACGCCGCCTCACGTTCCAGGTAGCGCTGCTGCAGGGGTTGGAGCGCATCAAGCAGTGCCCGGGCGATGGGGCGTGGCGCCGTGGGGGTGCCTTCCAGTTCCAGGCTTTTCAGCGTTGCCGCTGCCTCGCGAAACAGTCTCACCTGGTCCAGCGGCATGTTCAGCCGGTCGCGGGTCTGCTCGGCGTCTTGCAGGCTCACGCCCAGTGCTTCGAGCCGCTTGCGCACGTAGCGCACCTGATCGGCGGTGGTGGCCTTGCGCGAGCCGCCGGGCGCCAGCGTATCCGGTACATGCAACGCATCTTCCAGGCCGACTCGTACACCGTCCAGGCGCAGGCTCAGCGCCACCTCCGCCAGTATCCTCAGCATCGGCCCGGGTGCCAGGATTGAAATGACCGCGTCGGGCACTTCACGGCGGATGCGTTGCACAAACGGCTGCAAGCGCGACGACGCCAGTTCGATGGCGTGCGCCAGAGACGCCGGGGTGTCCTGCTTGATCAGCCCATAGACTGCTTCCCGGTCGGCTACCGGAATCAGCGAATCGTCGCTGACACTGCCGTCTTCGGCTCGGCGGAACTGATCCACGCCGGCGACCAGCATGAACAGTATCGGGTTGCCTGCCTGGGACAGCCCGCGCAGGTTCGGGCCGAGTGCATTATCAAGTATCGAACTGTTGAACACTTCAACTTCCGGGCGAATGGCGCAGGTGTTCAAGTGTTCAAGTTGCTGTTCAAGAAACTGGGGTGAGTTTTCATAACCGCCACCGGCCTGGAATATAACCGGGCCGGGGCTGAATGAACTTACATCTGGCCCGCGTTTATTCAGGCCATAGTGATGCAAGTGCGCCCGGCGTATCGGGCTTTCGAAGTTGCGACCGCCGCGTACACTGGTCGAGAGGTTGATGATGGCCGAAGGAATACGTTGATGCAGTGCCGGTACTATCTGGTTGTACTGGTCGACATCGATATGGTTTTGCTGGGCCCCCAGGGTGATGGTCTGCGTGTTGCCGGGGATCGACAGGGTGTGGCTGTCGGACAGGTCGCGGGTGTGCAGGTGGAGGATCGCCGCGCCTTCGGCGGCGGCGTGCACGCTGGCTTCGATAATGGCGTCCGGGGTAATGGGAAGGTACGGTGACGCGGCCCGCATGGGGTTCCAGTAACCGGCTGCGCAGACCTCCCAGCCCTGTGAAATCAAGGTTTCATAGGCTGCGGGGGAGTCGCTGCGCAGCGCTTCGACCAGGCTTGGCGGCAGGTAGCCCTGGTGCAGGGGATCATGCTGAACCAGCGCGCCGTCGTTATCCAGCTGCCAGCCGCTGCCGGTCAGAGTGAACACGATGTCCTGCTGGGTCTTCCTTGATTCGAGCCATTCGAGGGTTGTTGCACTGACAGCCACAAGCGCCCGGGTACCGGCGCCGGGGTTGACGCGGGTGCGCAGGCCGCCCGCCGCAACGCGTTTCCAACCTGCATTCAACAATACACTTTCAAGTGAGTCGTCCTGGGCGGCGAGTTCCGAGTTATCGAGAAACTTCGGCTCTTTCGGTGAGACGAAACGAGACACTGCACCCACCGGTGCGGCGGTGATAAACATGCGGGTCGACATAAACACTCCGTGTTCAACAGGTTCAATGTGCGTTGGGCCCTCCACGCACATGAATTAGATCCCACTGGCGCGCACTGCGTAACTACCTGATCGGGTAGTAATCGGTTTAACGTTTGGATGTATTTAAACTATTCAATCAACAGTTGGTTCTATCGACGATAGACGGCCACTTCGCCGACAGGGCCGGTGCCTGCGGGTTCATGTCACTGGTTGCCGCGCCGGGGGGCGCATGGTAGAACCCTTGCACCATTCATGAATCGAATCTACGCATGACCCTCAGTCTGAAACCGAATAGGTCTCTGTTCGACCTCGACCTGCTGCGCGCCATCGTGGTGGTGGCCGACTGCGGCAGTTTCACCACAGCGGCCACGCGCCTGCATTCCACCCAGTCGACCATCAGCCAGAAGGTCCGGCGCCTCGAGGAGATGGTCGGTCACCGCCTGCTCGAGCGCGGCAATCGCGAGGTGCTGCCCACCGACGCCGGCCAGACCCTGCTCGGCTATGCCCGCCACATGCTCGCCCTCAACGACCAGATGCTCGAAGCCCTGGCCGGCGCCACGGTCGGCGTGACCCTGCGCCTGGGCGTACCCGAAGACTTCGTTGGCGGGCGCACCACCAACGCGCTGTCGGCGTTCAACCGCAAGCACCCGCAGGTCAAGCTCGAAGTCACCAGCGGCCTGTGCCGCGACCTCAGCCAGAGCTACGACAACGGCGAGCTCGACCTGGTGCTGCTCAAGCAGCGGCGCAACGGTCGCGAAGGGGTGGCCAGCTGGCCGGAGCAATTGCGCTGGATCGACAGCGCACACAACCCGGCCCTGGCGCTGGACCCGATCCCGCTGGTGACCTTTCCGCCACGCGGGCTGTACCGCGACGAAATCATCAGCGCAGTAGAGAGCCTGGGCCGGCGCTGGCGCATCGCGTTCACCAGCTCCAGCCTCAGCGGCATTCAGGCCGCCGTGGCCGACGGCATGGGTATCAGCCTGCTGCCGCCACGCGCCGTCACCGCCGAGCACCGGGTGCTCGGCGAGGCGGATGGCCTGCCGGTGATCGACAGCTACGAGATTCTGATTCTGCATCGCCAGACGGCCGACCCGATGGTACGAGCGCTGGCGGGCGTGTTGACCGGCCTGCTCGAAGCACAGGCGGTGTGAGCCTGCGGGTCACTTCCCCACAAAAAAGCCCGCCAGTCACGGCGGGCTTTCTGCATCGCTACCTGCTTAACGCTTTGGGTTCAGCGTCAGGTTCACGTTGCGGTTCACATCCTTGTACAGCAGGTAGCGGAACGGGCCAGGGCCACCCGAGTAGCAGGCCTGCGGGCAGAAGGCGCGCAGCCACATGAAGTCGCCGGCTTCCACTTCGACCCAGTCCTGATTCAGGCGGTACACCGCCTTGCCTTCCAGCACGTACAGGCCGTGCTCCATCACGTGGGTTTCAGCGAACGGGATGGTGCCGCCCGGCTGGAAGGTCACGATGTTGACGTGCATGTCGTGGCGCATGTCGGCCATGTCGACGAAGCGGGTGGTGACCCAGGCGCCATCGGTGCCCGGCATCGGGATCGGGGTAACGTCCTGTTCGTTGGTGACGAACGCTTCCGGGTGCGCCAGGCCTTCGACTTCCTGGTAGTGCTTGCGGATCCAGTGGAAGGTCACGTTGGCCGCGCTGTTGTTGCGCAGGCTCCAGTCGGCGCCCGGCGGAATGAATGCGTAGCCGCCTGGCTTGAGGGTGTACGGCTTGCCTTGCAGGGTGATGTCGACTTCACCTTCGACCACGAACAGAACCGCCTCGGCGTTCTTGTCCTGCTCCGGGCGCTCGCTGCCGCCTTCAGGGGCAACTTCGACGATGTACTGCGAGAAGGTCTCGGCGAAACCCGACAGCGGGCGGGCGATGACCCACATGCGCATCTTGTCCCAGAAGGGCAGGTGGCTGGTGACGATGTCACGCATCACGCCCTTGGGGATCACCGCGTAGGCTTCGGTGAACATGGCACGGTCTGTCAGCAGCTCGGTCTGAGCCGGGTGCCCGCCGTGGGGGGCGAAGTAAGTGGTTCTGGACATGGACAGTCTCGATGTTTGTTGTTGTGTCCCCCGGGCCAGCCTGCGGCGGGCGGCCCCGTTCAGGGATTGCACCGCTACGTTATGACCATCTTTAGCTATCCACAAATTAAATGTTGAAATCCCTGCCATTCGATTTGTGAATGTGGCGTGCGCCGGGCCAGCACTGCGCTACAGGTGTGCGCCTTGTGTAGCGGGTGATGCAACACCTGTAGCGTTGATTGCAGCGCGGGCGGCATCGGTGCGGCGCGCGCAAAGCCGCGTGCCAGAGCGGTTGTGGCGGTTCATGTCACAGCTGGCATGGCGGTTGCGATGAGCTGATGGCGCAGCGCGAAGACTGCGCCACTAATAAGAACAGGACACTCCCATGAGACAGACTGGCCTCGCCTCGCTTCCCCTCAAATCCCTTGCCGTTGCCGTGCTGCTGAGCCTGGCGGGTACACCGGCGCTGGCTGCGGACATCCCGGCCAACGTCGATGGCGCGCGCATCATCGCCGCCGACAAGGAGCCCGGTAACTGGATGAGCACCGGGCGCACCTACGACGAACAGCGCTACAGCCCGCTCAAGCAGATCAGCGACCAGAACGTCGGCCAGCTGGGCCTGGCCTGGAGCTACAAGCTGGACCTGGACCGTGGCGTGGAAGCCACCCCCATCGTGGTCGACGGGGTGATGTACACCACCGGGCCGTTCTCGGTGGTGTACGCGCTGGATGCGCGCGACGGCAGGCTGATCTGGAAGTACGACCCGCAATCGGACCGCCACCGCGCCGGCGAAGCCTGTTGCGACGCGGTCAACCGTGGCGTGGCGGTGTGGAAGGGCAAGGTCTACGTGGGCGTGCTCGACGGGCGCCTGGAGGCCATCGACGCCAAGACCGGCCAGCGCGCCTGGTCGGTCGACACCCGCGCCGACCACAAGCGCAGCTACACCATCACCGGCGCCCCTCGGGTGGTCAACGGCAAGGTGGTGATCGGCAACGGCGGCGCCGAGTTCGGCGTGCGGGGCTATGTCACCGCCTACGACGCCGAAACCGGCAAGGAGGCGTGGCGCTTCTACACCGTGCCGGGCGACCCCAAGCTGCCGCCTGAGGGCAAGGGCATGGAGATCGCCGCCAAGACCTGGTTCGGCGATGCCTATGTGGAGCAGGGCGGTGGCGGCACCGCCTGGGACTCGTTCGCCTACGACCCGGAGCTGAACCTGCTGTACATCGGCGTGGGCAACGGCTCGCTGTGGGACCCCAAATGGCGTAGCCAGGCCAAGGGCGACAACCTGTTCCTGTCGTCCATCGTGGCGGTCAATGCCGACACCGGCGAATACGTGTGGCACTACCAGACCACCCCGGGCGATGCCTGGGACTACACCGCCACCCAGCACATGATCCTGGCCGAGCTGCCCATCGACGGCAAGCCGCGCAAGGTGCTGATGCAGGCGCCGAAAAACGGCTTCTTCTATGTGATCGACCGCGCCACCGGCGAGTTGCTGTCGGCCAAGGGCATCGTGCCGCAGAGCTGGACCAAGGGCATGGACATGAAGACCGGGCGGCCGATCCTGGACGAAGAGAACGCCGCCTACTGGAAGAACGGCAAGCGCAACCTGGTGACCCCGGCGTTCTGGGGTGCGCATGACTGGCAGCCGATGTCGTACAACCCCGACACCGGGCTGGTGTACATCCCGGCGCACATCATGTCGGCCTACTACGAGCACATCCCCGAGGCGCCCAAGCGCAACCCGTTCAAGAGCATGTACCAGCTGGGCCTGCGCACCGGGATGATGCCCGAAGGCGCCGAAGGCCTGCTGGAGATGGCCAAGAGCTGGTCGGGCAAGCTGATCGCCTGGGACCCGGTCAAGCAGCAGGCCGCCTGGGAAGTGCCCTACGTGACCATCTTCAACGGCGGCACCTTGAGTACTGCGGGCAACCTGGTGTTCGAGGGCAGCGCCGACGGGCGGGTGATCGCCTATGCCGCCGACACCGGCGAAAAACTCTGGGAGCAACCGGCTGCCAGCGGCGTGATGGCCGCGCCCGTCACCTATAGCGTGGACGGCGAGCAGTACGTGACCTTCATGGCCGGCTGGGGCGGCGCGTTCTCCACCTTTGCCGGGGCCCTGTCGCTGCGGGCCGGCGTGCAGCCGTACGCCCAGGTGCTGACCTACAAGCTGGGCGGCACCGCCAAGCTGCAAGAGCCGGCGCCACGCCCGGACACCCCCAAACCACCCGCGTTGAGCAACGACACCGCTTCGATCGAGGCGGGCGCCAAGCTGTACGACGGTTACTGCTCGCAGTGCCACGGTATCCACGCGGTCAGCGGCGGCGTGCTGCCCGACCTGCGCAAGCTCACCCCGGAAAAACACCAGATGTTCCTGGGCATCCTCTTCGGTGGCCGCGTGCCGGATGGCATGCCGTCGTTCGCCGACGCCTTCACCCCCGAGCAGGTCGACCAGATCCACCAGTACCTGATCAAGCGCGCCCACGACCTTCATCAGGAAGGCGATACCTGGAAGCAGTTCAGCGCCAAGTCATCCCATTGAAAAGGAGCCATTGACCCATGAGTGACGTCATCTACCAGAACTACATCGCCAATGCGTTCGTCGACAGCGACGCGCAGATCGAGGTGCACAACCCGGCCAATGGACGACTGCTGGGGCGCGTGCCCCAGGCCAGTGACGCGCAGGTGGAGCAGGCCATTGCCGCCGCGCGCAAGGCCCAGAAGGGCTGGGCCACGCGCCCGGCCATCGAGCGCGCCGGCTACCTGCGCAAGATCGCCAGCAAGGTGCGTGACAACGCCGAGCGCCTGGCGCGCATCATCACCGCCGAGCAGGGCAAGGTGCTCGGCCTGGCCCTGGTTGAAGTCAACTTCACTGCCGACTACCTGGACTACATGGCCGAGTGGGCGCGACGCCTGGAAGGCGAGGTGCTCACCAGCGACCGCGCCGGTGAAAGCATCTTTCTGCTGCGCAAGCCGCTGGGTGTGGTGGCCGGGATTCTGCCGTGGAACTTCCCGTTCTTTCTGATCGCCCGCAAGATGGCGCCGGCCCTGCTCACGGGCAACACCATCGTGATCAAGCCCAGCGAGGAAACACCGATCAACTGCTTCGAGTTCGCCCGCCTGGTGGCCGAGACCGACCTGCCCAGCGGTGTGTTCAACGTGGTGTGCGGTACCGGGGCGACCGTGGGCCATCGCCTGACCAGCCACGCCGGCATCGACCTGATCAGCTTCACCGGCAGCGTGGGCACCGGCTCGCGGATCATGGCCGCGGCGGCGCCGAACATCACCAAGCTCAACCTGGAGCTGGGCGGCAAGGCGCCGGCCATCGTGCTGGCTGATGCGGATCTGGAGCTGGCGGTCAAGTCGATCACCGCGTCGCGGGTGATCAACACCGGGCAGGTGTGCAACTGCGCCGAGCGGGTGTACGTGCAGCGCGAGGTGGCGGATGAGTTCACCGACAAACTGGCCAGCGCCATGGCCGCCACCCGTTATGGTGACCCGCTGGCCGAGGCGGATCTGGACATGGGCCCGCTGATCAACCAGGCCGCCCTGGACAAGGTCGGGCAGATGGTGCGCACCGCCACCGGGCAGGGCGCGCAGTTGGTGACCGGGGGCGCGGTGGCCGATCGCGGGCAGGGCTTCCACTACCAGCCGACGGTGCTGGCCGGCTGCTCGGCCGACATGGAGATCATGCGCAAGGAGATCTTCGGGCCGGTGTTGCCGATCCAGATCGTGGAGAGCCTGGACGAGGCGATTGCGCTGGCCAACGACAGTGAATACGGGCTGACCTCATCGCTGTACACGCGCAGCCTGAGTGCAGCGATGCATGCCAGCAACGCGCTGGATTTCGGCGAGACCTACATCAACCGCGAGAACTTCGAGGCCATGCAGGGCTTCCATGCCGGCACGCGCAAGTCGGGGATCGGTGGGGCCGATGGCAAGCATGGGTTGTATGAGTACACGCATACCCATGTGGTCTACATCCAGATCTGAGGCCCAGGTAGCCTGTTAGGGCCTCATCGCGGGTCAAGCCCGCTCCCACAGCCTGTGGGAGCGGGCTCGACCCGCGATGGGTTGCACAGCAACCCCTGCCATCACAACCGATCATTGGGCTGCACCACCCCGTACTTCTTCATCTGCCGATACAGCGTCGAGCGCGCCACCCCCAGTTCAGCCGCCACCGCACTGATGTTCCAGCGATGGCGCCGCAACCTTTGCAGCAACTCGCTGGCCGGGTCCTGGCTGTCGATGCGCAGCGGCTCGCCGCGCACCACCTGCACCACTTCCGCCGGCAGGCAATCCACGTCGATCACCCCGTCCTCGGCCAACGCCACCGCGTAGCGCAACGCATTGAGCAACTGACGAATGTTGCCCGGCCACGCATGGGCATGCAGGCACTGGCGGGCCTGTTCGGTCAGCCGCACGCCGCTGCTCTGCGCCGCCAGTAACTGCTCGATCAACGCGCCCCGGTCACTGCGTTCGCGCAAGGCCGGCAACGCCAGGCTCATGCCGCCCAGGCGGTAGTAGAGGTCCTCGCGAAAGCGCTTGTCGCCAATCATCCCGTGCAGGTCCTGGTGGGTCGCCGACACCACCTGCACGTCCAGCGCCACCGGCGCCTGGGCGCCAATCGGGAAGATCTCGCGCTCGGCCAGCACCCGTAGCAAACGGGTTTGCAGGTGCGCCGGCATGTCGCCTATCTCGTCCAGAAACAGCGTGCCGCCGGCGGCCAGTTCCAGCTTGCCCTTCATGCCCTTCTTGTCGGCCCCGGTGAAGCTGCCGCCGCGGTAGCCGAACAGCTCGCTCTCGATCAGCGTCTCGGGAATCGCCGCGCAATTGAGCGCGATGAACGGCCCGGCGCGCCGCGCACTGGCCTGGTGGATGGCGCGGGCGAATGCCTCCTTGCCGGTGCCGGTCTCGCCGGTGATCAGTATCGGCAGGTCCTTGTCGAGCACCTTGCGCACCCGCTGCACCGCCTGTTGCAGGCGCGCATCGCCGCCGGCCAGCTGCTGCAGGTCGGGGTGGCTGCTGCGCACCGGCGGTCTGGCCGGGGCAGGGCGGTGGCGCTGCGACGGTATGCGCAGGCCCACATCCAGCAAGGCGTCGTCCTGCTGCCCGCGCAGGCGCACGCCGCGTGCACCGCCCTGGGTCAGGTGCAGCAGTTCATCCACCGAGGTTGGCAGCAGGCTGTCGATGCGCGCACCCAGCAGCGGCGCCGCATCGCGCTGGTGGGCAACGAAGGTGGCGCGGTTGGCGCCGATGATGCGGCCGTTGTCGTCCAGCGCCAGCAACTGCTCGTTGGCCAGGTCGGCTATGTCGTCGATGGGCTTGAGCGACAGGGTGAGGCGGTCGCGGTAGCACTCGCGAAAGTGCGCGTTCTCGATCAGCCGCGCATACAGGATCACCAGTTGCAGGGTCAGGTACTGCGCCTCCTTGGGCCCGTTGCTGTTCAGGCAAGTGGCGTTCAGGCAGCCACGCAGCAGGCCCTGGGCGTCGAAGATCGGTGCCACCGAGCAGCTCAGGCGAAAGTTGGAGGCCAGAAAGTGCTCTTCGCGGTGGATGATCAGCGGCTGCGCGGCGGCCAGGGTGGTGCCGATGCCGTTGGTGCCGGCAATCGACTCGTCCCAGCGCGCGCCCACCACCAGCCCGGCCTGGGTATAGATGTGGCTGGCTTCGGGCAGGCGGGTGTCGAGGGTGATGCCGTGTTCGTCGCTGAGCAGCACCGCGAACCCGGCCGGCACCACGCGCCTGGCCAGGCCGCTGACGCCCTGGCTGGCGATGGCCAGGTATTGCTGGTGCTGCTGTTGATGCTGGCGGATGGCGTCGGCGCCCAGCACATGGGTACGCCCGGCGGCGCCGGGGTCGAGGCGATGCTCGACCACGCTGCGGTACCAGGACTGCGCAATGACAGGGTCGGGGCGGATGCCGCGCTCGGGGAAGTGATCGTCGACGAAGGCCGCAAGATCGCTCGGGCTGGTCTGGGTATGCTGCATGCTGGGCTCCCGTCGACCGTGGCGCGCGCAGGGGCGGCTCACCGTCATCTTGTTGTCTCGGGCCAGGGGCGGGCACCGATCTGTGCCTACCTTAGTCGCTGTGTCGGGAATTTTCAGCTATTGATGCAGCCCTGGCCTAGAAAAGCATCCCCAGCAGAATTGCCTTCACCGTCGCCTCGGCCTTGTTGCTGGCCTGCAGCTTGCGCATGGCGTTGACCAGGTGGAACTTCACCGTGCGGCTGTCGATGGTGAGGATGATGCTGATCTCGCTGTAGGTCTTGCCCACGGCGGTCCATTTGAGCACTTCTTTCTCCCGTGCGGTCAGGGCCTTCTGGGCCTCGGGCAGGTGGGTCTGGGCAAAGAAGCCGGTCATGGCACTGTGCGCCAGTTGCGACAGCCAGATGAGCTTGGCTTCCTTGGCGTCCAGTTCCAGTGTGGAGATCGGGTCATCCGGGCGGGACAGGGACAGCAGGCCGATGGTGCCGTAGTCGCCCTGCACCGACAGGCACCAGCCGTGGTCCAGGCTGTAGTGCCGCGCCTCTTCCCAGAATGCCTGCTGGTGCTGCTGTTGCGCGGCAGCCCACTGCAGGGGCGTGGTGCGGGTCAGCCCGTGGGCCACCGTCGGGTCGCAGGAAAAATAGTCCTCGGCCACGTACCTGGCTTCCCAGGCGCTGGGGTAGTTGGAGCGCAGGATGAACTGCGGGGCGGCGATCGGCAGCGGATTCTTCAGCCCATAGGAACAGAACTCGAAGTCCAGCTCGCGGGTAAGCCGGGTCAGCTCGCTGAACAGCTCGCCTTCGTTGCGGCACCCCGTCACCACGGCAATGAACCTTTCGCGCCAATCACTCACTTGAATGTCACTCGAGAGCTGAAAAATGAAACTCAATGTTATGAGCAAGATTTTTAAACATGAAAGTGCATGTTTTTATACGAATTGAAAATGGATATTGCCAAATCCAGTCAACCCATACAGGCCAGCTTTTCCTGCCCTAACAGGCAGCTATTGGGCCCGTCGCAACTTTGCTTAACTACGGGTTCAAAACTCTGACATGGACTTCATCATGAAAAAAATAGTCGACGAGCGTCCTGGACTTCTGCTGTGTGAAACGGCGGAAACGATGATAGGCCAATCTGCCGAGTATCCAGCACTGTTCTGTGTCCGTTCCGGTATCAGTGCCGAAGAGGCTCTGGTACATGCGGCCCTTTACCTTAAATGTGCGGCCTCGACGAGCTTGAAAACCGTTGAGGCAAACGCGCAGGAGTGTCGGGGCCTGGCATGGTCGACGGTGCATTCGGTAGAGATGGCCTCAGCATTGATTAGCGCCGTTTTAACCGGCATGAGAAGCAGCAACCCCAACGAAAGTTGAATTGACGTTATCACAGGGTGCTTTGGATATATCCATTTGTTATTGTGTGCCCGCGATGACCGTATCTTGATGTTGCGGGTAGGAGACCAAGTGCCTAGGAAGGTGATAGTGCAATGATTGCGTGTGTGCGTTGGCTGTTGGTCGTGCTGTTCGTGGTGGTGACGTTTCCGTTCCTGTGCCTGGTGCTGTTGCTCAACCCGCGCAAGCAGGACAACCTCTACCTGGCCTGCAAGGTCTACAGGGCCATCAACTGGATCTTTGGCGTGCGCGTCGAGGTCGGTGGTTTCGACGCCATCGCGCCCGACCGCTCCTACATCTATGTGGCCAACCACCAGAGCAACCACGATGCGTTTGTCGTGGCCCAGGCGCTGCGCCCAGGCACGGTGATCGTGGGCAAGCAGTCGTTGCGCTGGCTGCCGTTGGCCGGGCAACTGTACTGGCTGACCGGCAGCCTGTTCATCGACCGCAGCAACCCGCGCGCGTCGATCACCAGCCTGCGGCGCATCGCCACCCGCGTGGCCCACAGCAATACATCGCTCTGGATCTTCCCCGAGGGCACGCGCAACACAGGGCAGGGCGTGCTGCCGTTCAAGACCGGTGCATTTCGCATCGCCAAGGAAATGGGCATCGGCATCATCCCCGTGACCATCAGCCCGGCAGTGCGCCGGATCCGCCACAACGCCCTGGGCTGCACCGATGTGAGTATCGTGGCGCACCGGCCCATCGAGGCCGACCTGGTGGCCAGCATGGATGCCAAGCAGCTGGCGTCGTATACGCGGGAAGTGGTCAACAATGGGTTGCCCATCGTGTAGTTGCCGGGGCCTTCGCCCGCAAGGCTGGTTCCTGCAGGAGCCAGCCTTGCGGGCGAAGAGGCCCGTCAGTTCGCCGCCTTGAACCTCAAGCGCCACGCATGCAGCAGCGGCTCGGTATACCCGCTCGGCTGCTCACGCCCCTTGAACACCAGGTCGCTGGCGGCCTGGAACGCCATCGAGGTGGCGAAGTCCGGCGCCATCGGGCGGTATGCCGCATCCCCGGCATTCTGCCGGTCGACCACCACCGCCATGCGTTCGAGCACCTCGCGTACCTTGGCCTCGCTCACCGTGCCATGCAGCAGCCAGTTGGCAATGTGCTGGCTGGATATACGCAAGGTCGCACGGTCTTCCATCAGGCCGACGTTGTGGATGTCCGGTACCTTGGAGCACCCGACTCCTTGCTCCACCCAGCGCACCACGTAGCCGAGAATGCCCTGGCAGTTGTTCTCCAGCTCCTGCAGTTTTTCCGCATCGCTCCAGTTCGGACGCGGCGATACCGGAATGGTCAGCAGGTCGTTGAGCAGGCTGTCACGCTCGCCGGCCAGGTCGATGCGCTGCAATTCGCTCTGCACCCCCTGCACGTCCACCTGGTGATAGTGCAGCGCATGCAGCGTGGCGGCCGTGGGCGAGGGCACCCATGCGGTGGTGGCACCGGCCTTGGGGTGGCCGATCTTCTGCACCAGCATGTCGGCCATCAGGTCGGGCATGGCCCACATGCCCTTGCCGATCTGCGCGCGCCCCTTGAGCCCGCAGGCCAGCCCCACCAGCACGTTGTTGCGCTCGTAGGCGGTGATCCACGGCGTGGACTTCATGTCGCCCTTGCGCAGCATCGGGCCGGCTTCCATGGCGCTGTGCATCTCGTCGCCGGTACGGTCGAGAAAGCCCGTGTTGATGAACACCACCCGCTCGTGCGCTGCGCCGATGCACGCCTTGAGGTTCACCGAGGTGCGCCGCTCCTCGTCCATGATGCCCATCTTCAGGGTGTTGCGCGGCAGCGCCAGCAGGTCTTCGACACGCCCGAACAGTTCGGCGGCAAACGCCACTTCGGCAGGGCCGTGCATCTTCGGCTTGACGATGTACACGCTGCCGCTGCGCGAGTTGCCGCGCCGCTGCAGGTCGTGGATGGCGATCAGGCCGGTGAGCACCGCGTCCATGATGCCCTCGGGAATCTCGGCGCCATCGCCATCGAGAATCGCCGGGTTGGTCATCAGGTGGCCGACGTTACGCACGAACAGCAGCGAACGGCCATGCAGGGTCAGCGTTGCGCCATCGGCCGAGGTGTAGACGCGGTCCGGGTTGAGGCGGCGCACGCGGGTCTTGCCGCCCTTGCTGATCGCTTCGCTCAGGTCGCCTTTCATCAGGCCCAGCAGGTTGCGGTAGATCAGGGTCTTGTCTTCGGCATCCACCGCGGCCACCGAGTCCTCGCAGTCGAGGATGGTGCTCAGGGCGGCTTCGACCAGCACGTCCTTGACCCCGGCCGCATCGGTCTGGCCGATGGCGCTGGTGGGGTCGATCTGGATCTCCAGGTGCAGGCCGTTGTTCTTCAGCAGCACGGCGTTCGGCAGGGCGGCATCACCCTGGAAACCGACGAATTTGGCGGGGTCTTTGAGTGTGGTGGTCAGGCCGCTGATGAGGTCGACGCGCAGTTGCCCGTCCTCGATGCGGTAGGCCTTGGCCTCGGCGTGCGAGCCGCCGGCCAGCGGTGCAGCCTGGTCCAGGGCCTTGCGTGCAAAGGCGATGACCTTCTGGCCACGGCGCGGGTTGTAGCCCTCGCCAGCCTCGGCGCCGTCGGCGTCGCTGATCGCGTCGGTGCCATACAGCGCGTCATACAGCGAGCCCCAGCGTGCGTTTGCGGCGTTGAGCGCATAGCGCGCGTTCATCACCGGCACCACCAGCTGCGGGCCGGCCTGTTCGCACAGCTCGCTGTCGACGTTGGAGGTGCTCACCGCCACCTGTTCAGGCACCGGCACCAGGTAGCCGATCTCGCTCAGGAAGGCGCGGTAGGCCGGCATGTCGGCCACCGGGCCCGGGTGGGCGCGGTGCCAGGTGTCCAGCGCGGCCTGCAGGCGGTCGCGTTCGGCGAGCAGGGCGCGGTTCTTCGGCGCCAGGTCGTGCACCAGGGCGTCGAAGCCTTGCCAGAAGTTGGCCTCCGGCACACCGGTGCCGGGCAGGGCCTCGGTTTCGATGAAGTGCTGCAGGGCGCTCGCGACCTGCAGGCGTTGACGCTGAATACGGTCGTTCATGTTCGGTTGCTCCTGATCAGTCTTTAACGGCGGCAACGCCGGCCTTGGCCACCTGGGCGTCCTGTTCGGACTTGACCCCCGACACACCCACCGCGCCGACCACCTGGCCGTCGACGATCACCGGCACGCCGCCTTCGAGCGTGCCGCTGATCACCGGCACCGACAGGAACGCCGTGCGCCCGCCATTGATCATGTCTTCGTACAGCTTGGTTTCACGTCGGCCCAGCGCCGCGCTGCGGGCCTTTTCGGTGGCGATGTAGGCACTCACCGGCGCGCAGCCGTCCAGGCGCTCGAAGCCCAGCGGGTGGCCGCCGTCGTCGACCACGGCAATGCTCACGGCCCACTGGTTGGCCTGGGCCTCGGCACGGGCGGCGGCGAGAATCTGCTGCACGTCGCTCAGGGTCATTACGGGTTTGCTTTGCATGAAATCAGGCTCCTGGGTTGAGGGCTTGGTCAACGAGTTCGATCCAGTGCCGCACGGGGGTTCGCCCGGCACCGTCGAGGTGGGTCTGGCAGCCGATGTTGGCCGTGGCGATCACGTCGGGGTGGCCACTTTCCAGCGCATCGAGCTTGTTGTCGCGCAGTTGCCTGGACAGCACCGGCTGGGTCAGCGAATAGGTGCCGGCCGAACCGCAGCACAGGTGGCTGTCGGGTACCTCGGTAAGGTTGAAGCCCAGGCGTTTGAGTACGGCTTCAACTGCGCCGCCAAGTTTTTGTGCGTGCTGCAGGGTACACGGGCAGTGGAAGGCCAGGGTCTGGTCGCAGCACGCCTCGAAGCGCTCCAGCGGTTCGGCGCGGATCACTTCGACGATGTCCCGCGCCAGGGCGCTGATGCGCTCGGCCTTGGCCGCGTAGGCCGGGTCGTCGCGCAGCAGGTAGGCGTATTCCTTGACGAAGGCGCCGCAGCCGCTGGCGGTCTGCACGATGGCTTCGGCGCCGGCTTCCACGGCTGGCCACCAGGCATCGATGTTGCGCCGCGCACGTTCAAGCCCGGTGTCCTGCGCGTTGAGGTGATAGTCCACCGCGCCGCAGCAGCCGGCCTGGGCAATCGGCGTGATGCTGATGCCCAGGCGGTCGAGCACGCGCGCGGTGGCGGCGTTGGTGTTGGGCGACAGGCTGCGCTGCACGCAGCCTTCGAGCATCAGCACGCGCCGTGCATGGGTGGCCTGGGGGCGTTGCCGGGCCGGTGCCACGCTGCGTGGCAGGTGGGTCCTGAATGCCTCGGGCAGCACTGGGCGCAGCAGCTCGCCGGTACTCACCAGCGCCTGGAACAGGGCCGGGCGCGGCACCACGGCGCGCAGGCCGCTGCGCAGCAGGCGCTGGCCCAGCGGGCGGGGCACACGGGCCTCGATGGCGTCGCGACCGATGTCCAGCAGCTTGTGGTACTCCACCCCCGACGGGCAGGTGGTTTCGCAGTTGCGGCAGGTCAGGCAGCGGTCCAGGTGCTGCTGGGTCTTCTCGCTGACGGTGTCCTGCTCGAGGAATTGCTTGATCAGGTAGATGCGTCCGCGCGGGCCGTCCAGCTCGTCGCCCAGTTCCTGGTAGGTGGGGCAGGTGGCATTGCAGAAGCCGCAGTGCACGCAACTGCGCAGGATGCGTTCGGCTTCGTCGGCGTGGGGCAGGCGCTTGGCCGCTTCGCTCAGGTTGGTCTGCATGGTGGCTCCTGGGTCAGACGTCGGCGTACTGGCGGCCGGGGTTGAAGATGCCCTGAGGGTCCAGGTTGCGCTTGAGCGTCTGGTGAAACCGCAGGATCGGTGCGGCCAGCGGCTGGAACGGGCTGTCCACCACGCCCGGGGTGAAGCAGGTGGCGTGCCCGTTGGCGGCGGCGGCGAGCTGGCGGATGCTGTCGGCATCGGCGCTGCTCTTGAGCCAGCGTTGCGCGCCGCCCCAGTCGATCAACTGCTCGCCCTCGATCGCCAGCGGCGCCGTCAGTGCCGGCACCGACAGGCGCCACAGCGGGCGCGGGTCGTCGAAGAACGCCAGGCGCTGTTCGCGCAGGTCGTCCCAGTAGCTGTCATCCAGCGCATCGCCGCCCAGGCGTTCAGCGGCGGCGCGTACCGAACCCTCGTTGCCTTCCAGGCGCAGGTACAGGGTGCTGCCGTCATGGCTGGCGGCGGTCAGCGGGATCGGCTGCTGGCCCCATTCGCCGAGCTTGTCCAGGGCCATCTGCAGCGGCATGGCCTGGCGCAGGCTGACCCGGCAGCGGTACTTGGGCAGCACCTTGAACGAGGCTTCGGTGATCACCCCCAGGCACCCCAGGCTGCCAGCCAGCAGGCGCGACAGGTCGTAGCCGGCGACGTTCTTCATCACCTCGCCGCCAAAGCGCAGGTGCGTGCCCAGGCCGCTGATCATGCGCGTGCCCAGTACGAAGTCGCGTACCGAACCCGCCCATGGGCGACGCGGGCCCGACAGGCCGGCAGCGAGCATGCCGCCGACCGTGGCGTTGTCGCCAAAGCACGGCACTTCGCAGGCAAGCATCTGCCCGCCACGCTCCAGCGCGGCCTGCAGCTCGCGCAGGGGCGTGCCGGCACGGGCGGTGATCACCAGTTCGGTGGGGTCGTAGGAGACGATGCCGGTGTGTCCGGCGAGGTCCAGTGGCTGGGCGTCGACGGGGCGGCCGTAGAAGGTCTTGCTGGCACCGCCGCGGATCAACAGCGGGGTGCGCTCGGCGATGGCCTGCTGCACGCGGGCCAGCAGGTCGGCGCTGCGGTCGCTGCCGTGGGCCGGGTCGAACAGTACGGTGCTCATCAGAAGCGCTCCAGGTCCGGGAAGGGCAGTTGGCCGTGGTGCACGTGCATGGCGCCGAATTCGGCGCAGCGGTGCAGGGTGGGGATGTTCTTGCCCGGGTTGAGCAGGCCCAGCGGGTCGAACGCAGCCTTTACCGCATGGAACAGGCTCAGCTCGTCGCTGTTGAACTGGGCGCACATCTGGTTGATCTTCTCGCGGCCCACGCCGTGCTCGCCGGTGATGCTGCCGCCGACCTTCACGCACAGCTCGAGGATCTTGCCGCCGAACGCCTCGGCGCGTTCCAGCTCGCCGGGGGTGTTGGCATCGAACAGGATCAGCGGGTGCATGTTGCCGTCGCCGGCATGGAACACGTTGGCCACGCGAAGGTTGTACTCGGCCGAGAGGTCGGCGATGGCCCCCAGCACGTGGGGCAGTTCGCGCCGGGGTATGGTGCCGTCCATGCAGTAGTAGTCGGGCGACAGCCTGCCCACGGCGGGGAAGGCGTTCTTGCGCCCGGCCCAGAAGCGCACGCGCTCGGCTTCGTCGCGGGCCAGGCGCACTTCGGTGGCACCGGCCTGTTCGAGCAGCACGCGCACGCGCTCGCAGTCGTCGTGCACGTCGGCCTCGACGCCGTCCAGTTCACACAGCAGGATGGCCTCGGCCTCTACCGGGTAACCGGCGTGGATGAAGTCTTCGGCGGCGCGAATCGCCAGGTTGTCCATCATCTCCAGGCCGCCGGGGATGATACCGGCGGCGATGATGTCGCCCACGGCGCGGCCGGCCTTTTCCACCGAGTCGAAGGCGGCCAGCAGCACCTTGGCCACCTGCGGCTTGGGCAGCAGCTTGACGGTGACTTCGGTGATGATGCCGAGCATGCCCTCGGAACCTGTGAACAGCGCCAGCAGGTCGAAGCCGGGGGCGTCCAGGGCATCGCTGCCCAGGGTCATGCGTTCGCCCTCGACGCTGAGTATCTCGACCTTGAGCACGTTGTGCACGGTCAGGCCGTACTTGAGGCAGTGCACGCCGCCGGCGTTCTCGGCAACGTTACCGCCGATCGAGCAGGCGATCTGCGAGGAGGGGTCGGGTGCGTAGTACAGCCCATGCGGCGCGGCAGCCTGGGAAATCGCCAGGTTGCGTACGCCGGGCTGCACGCGGGCAAAGCGCCCGGCCGGGTCGATTTCAAGAATCTTGTTGAAGCGCGCCATTACCAGCAGCACGCCCTTTTCCAGCGGCAGCGCGCCGCCGGACAAACCGGTGCCGGCGCCACGTGCCACCACCGGCACCTTGCGCTCGTGGCACAGGCGCAACACGCTCTGCACCTCTTCCAGATGGCGCGGCAGCACCACCAGCATCGGCGTGGTGCGGTAGGCCGAGAGGCCGTCGCACTCGTAGGGCTTGAGGTCTTCGGCGGCGTGCAGGATATCCAGGTCGGGCAGGCGGCTCTGCAGGGTGTGCAGGAACTCGGCCCGGTCGACGCTGTGCAGCGCACCATCGACGCGTTCGTCGTAGAGAATGTTCATGGGCAGGCTAACGACCCTTGTCTTGTTGTTATGGAAGCTCGATGGAACACGGCTCACTTGCATCATTGGCCGGCGGCGGCTTAGTGTCTATCGCTCAAATCACTGGTCGAACCAGTTTGTTGCTGCGGTTTTTCCGGCTTTTTCATGAATATTCAATAAATACAGTTAGTTATGTATTGATCTGGCAAGGGTAATAAAGCCCGCGGTGTCTGGTCATACCAGTTGGAGGAACGATGGGCGAACCGCTTTCAATGCAGGTGGCAGACGTGGTGTGCGAGCGCATCGAGCGGCTGATCGTCGATGGCGTGCTCAAGGTCGGCCAGGCGCTGCCGTCGGAGCGGCGCCTGACCGAAAAGCTCGGCGTGTCGCGCACGGCCCTGCGCGAAGGGCTCAAGCTGCTGCGCGCCAAAGGCATCATCGAGACTGCGCATGGCAAGGGTTCATATGTCGCGCAGTTGTCGGGGCAGGGCAGCACCTCGGCATTGATGCACCTGTTCAGTTCGCAGCCGCGCACCCTGTACGACCTGTTCGAGGTGCGCAGCCTGCTGGAAGGGGAGTCGGCACGCCTGGCGGCGCTGCGCGGCACCGAGGCGGACTTCGTGCTCATACGGCGCAGCTACGAGGCGTTGCTGGCGGCCCATGAGCAGCCACTGACGGCCTCGGAGCATGCGCACCTGGACCATGCGTTTCACCTGGCGATCTGCGAGGCCTCGCACAACCCGGTGCTGGTGCAGACGCTGCGCTCGCTGACCGACCTGCTGTTGAACTCGGTGTTCGCCTCGGTGAACAACCTGTACCACCGCGATGTGCAGAAGCGCCAGATCGACCGCCAGCATGCGCGGCTGTACAACGCCGTGACCGGGCGAATGCCGGAGCAGGCGCGCAAGGCGGCGATTGCGCATATCCAGGGCATCTGCGCGAACCTCAAGGAGATCGAGGAGGAGGAGCAGCGGCTGGTACGCGCGACGTTGCGGCTGGAGGGGTGGGTTTGAGGGCGTGTGGGCCGGGGTAGGCGCGCCGTGCGGCGGAGCTCTGCCACATCTGCCCGCTGGTCGCAGCAAAAAATGCGAACGATTGCAGTCAAACCCACTCACACCTTGAGGGCACGACCCCACGCCCCCCGTCGAAGGAGCAAGCGTATGACCCAGCGAGGCCAGGACACCATCGAATGGCTGCAAGGCCAGTCCATGCTGCAAGCCGCCCGCGACCGCGCCCGGCTGTATGCAGGGCAGGCGCGCATGTGGCTGCACCCTTACGCCGAGGCCCGCGCCCGCGACGCCAGTGCCATCGCCTCGGTGTGGCTGACGGTGTACCCGGCCTCGATCATCGTCGAGGAGGGCGGTTCGGTGTTGCAGGCGCTGGCCCATGAGCAGCTGTGGCAGGCGCTGTCGGAGCTGGGCATCCAGGGCGTGCACACCGGGCCGTTGAAGCGCTCGGGCGGCATCACCCAGCGCGAGTTCACCCCCAGCGTGGACGGCAACTTCGACCGCATCAGCTTCGACATCGACCCGCGCTACGGCAGCGAGGCCGAGCTGGTGCACCTGAGCAAGGTGGCCTCGGCGCACAACGCGGTGACCATCGACGACTCGATCCCGGCGCACACCGGCAAGGGCGCCGATTTTCGCCTGGCCGAGATGGCCTACGGCGACTATCCCGGGCTGTACCACATGATCGAGATCCGCGAAGCCGACTGGGGCCTACTGCCCGAGGTGCCGGCCGGGCGCGATGCGGCCAACCTCACGCCGGCCATGTGCGACGAGCTCAAGGCCCGCCACTACATCGTTGGCCAGTTGCAGCGGGTGATCTTCTTCGAACCCGGCATCAAGGAAACCGACTGGAGCGCCACGCCGCCGGTACTCGGGGTCGACGGCAAGCTGCGACGCTGGGTGTACCTGCACTACTTCAAGGAGGGCCAGCCATCGCTGAACTGGTTGGACCCAAGCTTTGCCGCGCAGCAACTGATCATCGGCGACGCCCTGCACGCCATCGACGTGCTCGGCGCCCGTGGCCTGCGTCTGGATGCCAATGGCTTTCTCGGCGTGGAGCGGCGCGCCGAAGGGCCGGCCTGGTCGGAGAGCCACCCGCTGTCGGTCACCGGCAACCAGTTGCTGGGCGGCATGATCCGCAAGGCCGGTGGTTTCAGCTTCCAGGAACTGAACCTGACCCTGGACGACATCGCCAACATGTCCCACGGCGGCGCCGACCTGTCCTACGACTTCGTCACGCGCCCGGCCTACCAGCACGCGCTGCTGACCGGTGACACCGAGTTCCTGCGCCTGATGCTGCACCAGATGCATGCGTTCAAGATCGACCCCGCCTCGTTGATCCATGCCCTGCAGAACCACGATGAACTGACCCTGGAGCTGGTGCATTTCTGGACCCTGCACGCCAACGACAGCTACCTGTACAAGGGCCAGACCTTCCCCGGCAACATCCTGCGCGAGCATATCCGCAGCGAGATGTACGAGGGCCTGGCGGGCGAGCACGCGCCGTACAACCTCAAGTTCGTGACCAATGGCGTGTCGTGCACCACGGTCAGCATCATCACCGCCGCGCTGGGCATTCGCGACCTGGGCAGCATCGACGCCGAGCAGCTGGCGCTGATCCAGAAGGTGCACCTGCTGCTGGCCATGTACAACGCCATGCAGCCGGGGGTGTTTGCGCTGTCGGGCTGGGACCTGGTCGGCGCCTTGCCGCTGGAGCCCGAGCAGGTGGAGGGGCTGATGGGTGACGGCGACACCCGCTGGATTCATCGCGGCGCCTATGACCTGGCCGACCTGGACGTGGAGGCGCAGCTCTCGGCCGAGGGCCTGCCGCGTGCGCGTTCGCTGTATGGCAGCCTGGCCAGCCAGTTGCAGCAGCCCGACAGTTTTGCCAGCAGCCTGAAACGCATGCTCGCTGTGCGCCAGGCCTATGCGATTGCGGCGAGCCGGCAGATCCTGATCCCCGAGGTGGCCAACCCGGCCTTGCTGCTGATGGTGCACGAGCTGCCGGCAGGCAAGGGCATCCAGATCACCGCACTCAACTTCGGTGCCGAGCCACTGAGCGAAACCCTGCATCTGCCGGATGTAAGCCCCGGCGCGGTGGTGGACATGATCAACGAACGGCTGGAGGGCGAGCTGAGCGAAGCGGGGGAGATGACCATCAATCTGGATGGCTATGAGGGCCTTTCGCTGCGCATCGTGAGCAGTGTGGCGACGCTGTAGGCGTTTGCATGCGGTAACGTTTTTACAGGCCCGGGGTTTCGTGTCTGACGGTTCCCCGGCCCCTTCGCTGGCAAGGCCAGCTCCTGCAAGGGGCCGCCACCGTCACCGCACTGCTGTCTGCCCCGTGACACACCCCGCCCACCTGATGGAAAATGCCCGACGCCTCTCCCCACCAAAAGGCTTCTGCATGGACAAGCTGGACCGGGCAATACTCGACCTTCTGCAAACCGACTGCACCCGCGCGGTGGGCGATATCGCCGAGCAGATCGGCCTGGGCACCACCGCCTGCTGGCGGCGCATCCAGAAGCTCGAAGAGGCCGGCATCATCCGCGGCCGCGTGGCCCTGCTCGACGGCAAGAAGCTCAATGTCGGCGTGGTGGTGTTCGTCTCGATCAAGACCACCCAGCACAACGCCGACTGGCTGGCCGGCTTTCATGCCGCCGTGGCCGGTATCGACGAAGTGCTGGAGGTGTACCGCATGGCCGGCGACACCGACTACCTGCTGCGCGTGGTGGTGCCGGACGTGGCCGCCTACGACGCGGTGTACAAGCAGTTGATCCGCATTCCGGGCCTGTCCGACATCAGCTCCAGCTTCTCCATGGAGCAGATCAAGTACTCCACCCGCCTGCCGCTGCGCTATGCGCCCTGAGCCGATCACGCTGCACCAGGCCGGCGCCGACGACAGGCAGGCTGCCGTAGCATTCGTGATGCAGGCCCGCGCCGCGCTGTTCCCCAAGCTCGCCGCCACCGGGATGCCGGCAGACCTGCAGCAGTTCGAACAGGTCTACCTGCACGGCGCGGGGCGTTTCCTGCTGGCCCGCTGCAATGGCCAGATCGTCGCGGCCATCGGCTACCTGCCTTACGACCACCGCTTCCGCCAGCTCGACTACCGTGGGCAGAAGGTGGTGGAAGTGGTGCGCCTGTTCGTGTTGCCGGCCTATCGCCGCAGCGGGCTGGCCGGTGAGTTGTACCGCGCGTTGCGTGAGCTGGCGCTGCAGGACCAGGTGCAGGTGCTGTACCTGCACACCCATCCGTTTCTGCCAGGCGCCATTGGTTTCTGGCAAAAACATGGCTTCGAGATCATCGATGTGGAAGCCGACCCGGTGTGGCAGACCACCCACATGCAATGTCGCCTGCCCGCCGGCTGAACCTCAGAAGCGCCCGTTGAGCGGGTATTCCACCGCCAATCGGATCTGGTCGGCATCCAGCTCGGCCTGGGCAGTGTTGCCCCGGTGCACGTTGTGCCGCAGCGACACGGTGGTGCCCTTGGCCACGCCGCCCTGCACCACGTAGCGCGCCTCCAGGTCGCGCTCCCAGTGCTTGCCGCCTTCGCCGTAGCCCAGGTACGCATAGCCGCCACGCGGGTCGACGTGGCTGCCATCGATGCGGCTGCCGCGCACATACGCCGCACTCAGCACCAGCCCGGGCAGGCCCCACGGGGTCATCGCCAGGTCGTAGCGGGCCTGCCACGACTGCTCGTTGGGGGCGTTGAAGTCCGACAATTGCACGGCGTTGCTGATGAAGATCGCGCCACGGGTCACATAGTCGAACGGTGTGTCGCCATCGACCTTCTGGTAGCCCAGGCTGAAGCTGTGCGGCCCTTGTGCGTAGGTCGAGAGCAGGCTCCAGGTGGTGTTGTCGATCTGCCCGGACAACGCCTTGCCGGTGTCGGTGGTGCGGTAAAGGTTGAGGTTGAAGGTGAGCGAGCGGTTGGCGTCCAGTGCATGGCTGAAGGTGCCGCCCAGGTAGTGCTGGTTCCAGGTATCTTCGTAGCGCGAGGTGTACAGGCTGGCGCTGAGGCTCGGGCTTGCGCTGTAGACCACCCCGGCCAGGTCGAAGGCATCGCCCTTTGCTGCGTTGGAGTAGTTCACCACGAACCCCTGGTCATGGCTGCTGGCGTTGCGGTCGGTGCTCTCGGTGAAGTGCCCGCCTACCAGTTTCACCCCTTCGAACTCGTTGCTGGTGACCAGCACCCCGGTGGCGGTTTCGGGCAGCAGGCGGCTGTCGGACGAGCTGAACACCGGGGTCTTGACCCGCTGTTCGCCATACGACAGCACGGTGGAGGAGGCCCGAAGCTTGACCGCCGCGCCGCCGCGGCTGAATTCGTTCTTGGGGTGGCCGTGGTTGTCCAGCCCCAGCAGGCGCGCCTTGCCGGCGCGTCCGCCGCCGCTGTCCAGTTGCACGCCGAGGTAGGCATGGGCATCCACGCCCACGCCGATCAGGCCCTGGGTGAAGCCCGACTGCAACGTGCCCATCAGGCCATAGGCCCATTCCTCGGCATAACCGTTGCGCTCGGCACGGGGCTTGTAGGCATTGCGTGCGCCGCTGTTGCGCGCGCCGTGGCGGTATTCGCGGTTGTCGTACACGCTGCGGTTGAGCAGGCTCCAGGTGCTGTCTTCGATAAGGCCGTTGGCCTGCTCCTGGGCCGATTCGGCCAGCACCAGGGGCGCCGGCCCGGCCAATGCCAGCAGCAGGGCCGAACGGGTGCGCAGTGCGATCATTGTGCGGCCTCGCGTTGCAGCAGGGCGGCAAGACGATCTGCTGCACGCCTGGGCAAGGTGCTCGGCAGGCTTGGTGGCGTGGCGGCGGGCTCACCGACCTGGATCAGCATCACCATGCCCATCGACAGGTGCGGGATGCACTGGATGCCGTACAGGCCCGGCACGTTGAAGGTCTGCTCGATTTGCTGGTTGATCCTGCCCTTGAACGCCTCGGCGCCTTCGGGCAGCAGGCCGGGCAGCGAGGCGGCATTGTGCCCGCTCTGGGTGGCGATGAACTTCACCGAATCGCCGGGGGCGATGCGCAGGTAGTCCGGCTCGTACACCATGCTGCCGGTCGCACCACGGTTGAGCATTTTCACTTCGTGCACCTCGGCCGATACCGAAGGGGCGAGCAGGGCGCTGGCGAGCAGCAGGGGCAAGGCGGCAAGGCGCATGGGCGGGCTATCCATTTCAGGTCAAGGGGAACGAACGCGCAGGATCTGCGCGCCGTCGAAGGGGTCGGTCAGGTAGTGCGCCTGCACCCCGAAGGTGGCCTGCAGGCGTTGCGGGGTCAGCACCTGCAAAGGCGGGCCGACATCCACCAGGCGCCCGCGCTCGAGCACGGCCAGGCGATCGCAGGTGAGGGCCTGGTTGAGGTCGTGCAGGGCGATCAGGGTGGTCACCGGCAGCGCCTGAACCAGGCGCAGAATGTCCAGCTGGTGCTGGATGTCGAGGTGGTTGGTCGGCTCGTCGAGCAACAGCAGTTGCGGGCGTTGCGCCAGGGCCCGGGCGATGTGCACGCGCTGGCGCTCGCCACCGGAGAGGCTGCGCCAGCTGCGTGGTGCCAGGTGGGTGGCATCCACGTCGGCCAGGGCCTGCTGCACGATGGCGTGATCGTCTGCCGACCACGGGCGCAACGCCGACAACCACGGCGTGCGGCCCAGGGCCACGGCATCGAACACGTTGATCGCATCGCTGGTGTCGGCCTGTTGCTCGACCACTGCCAACCGCCGCGCCACCTCGCGGCGTGGCAGCTGCCTGAGCGCGTTGCTGCCCAGCTGCACCTCGCCGCAGGTGGGCGTGCGCAGCCCGGCCAGCAGCTTGAGCAGGGTGGACTTGCCCGAGCCGTTGGGGCCGACGATACCCAGGGTCTCGCCACGGCGCACCTCAAGGTCGACCGCGTCCAGCAGCACGGCATCGCGCACCTTCAAACCCAGCCCGGTGCAGCGCAGTGCAGCTTCATCCAGCGGGTGGGTGACAGCGTTCATCGGGCGCTCCTGCGGCCAATCAGTATCAATGCGAACACCGGTGCGCCGACCAGCGCCGTGATCACCCCCACCGGAATCACCTGGCCCTTGATCAGGGTGCGCGAGAGCACGTCGGCGGCAATCAGGAACAGCGCGCCACCCAGCGCGCTGGCCGGCAGCAGGCGCGCATGGGGGGTACCGAACAGCAGCCGCATCGCATGCGGAATCACCAGCCCGACAAAGCCGATGGCGCCCACGATCGACACCATCACTGCCGTCACCAGTGCCGCGCAGCTGATCAGCAGCACCTGCACGCGGCGTACCGGGATGCCCAGCGAGGCGGCCGAGTCGCTGCCGAAGGTGAAGGCGTCCAGCGCCCGCCGATGCCATACGCACACCGCAAGGCCGGCCAGCGCCACCGGCAGCGCCAGCCACACCGACGGCCAGCGCACGCCACTGAGGTTGCCCAGCAGCCAGAACAGGATGCCGCGCGCCTGCTCGGCACTGGCCGACCGGGTGATCAGAAAGGCGGTGAGCGCGTTGAACAGCTGCGAGCCGGCGATCCCGGCGAGGATGATCTGCCCCGTGCTGTTGGACGGCCCGCTGGCACGGGCCAGCAGCGCCACCAGCGCGAAGGCCGCGATGGCCCCGACGAAGGCGCCCAGCGACAGCGTGATCGCCCCCGCGCCCAGCCCCAGCAGCGCCACCAGCACCGCGCCGGTGGAGGCGCCGGCCGAGATGCCGAGCAGGTACGGGTCGGCCAGCGGGTTGCGCAGCAGCGACTGCAGTACCACCCCGCAGGTGGCCAGCCCCGCGCCGCAGGCGGCGGCCACCAGCGCACGTGTCAGGCGGTAGTTCCACACGATGCCTTCATCGATCGGGTCCAGCAGGTGCCCGGCGGCCCACAGCTTGTTGGCCAGCACCTGCAGCACCACCGAGGGGGCGATCGGCGTTTCGCCAATCGCCACCCCTGCCAGTATCGCCAGCAGCAGGGCCAGGCACGCGAGCAGGCCGCGCACAACGCTGCCTGTCATGGCGCCAGGTCGAAGCCGTTGATGGCCGAGGCCAGGGTCTCCATGCCGCTGAACAGGCGCGTGCTGGCCTGCATGGCGTGCGCATCGAGAATCACGATGCGGTTGTGTCTGACCGCGTCCATGTTGCGCGTGACCGGGTCGCTGCGCAGGAATTCGAGTTTCTTCTGGTAGTCATCGGCCGGGAAGCGACGACGGTCCATGCGCGCGATCACCAGGAAGGTGGGGTTGGCCTTGGCGATGGTTTCCCAGCCCACGGTCGGCCATTCCTCATCGGACTGCACCACGTTGCGCACGCCCAGGGTCTGCAGCATGTAGTCGGGGATACCCTTGCGCCCGGCCACGTACGGGTCGATGTCCAGGTCTGCGCTGGAGAACCAGAACAGGGCGCTGGTGTCCTTCAGATCCTTGCCCTTCACGGTGGCGGCAGCCTTGGCCAGGCGTGCCTTGAGCTCGCTGTTCAACCGCTCGCCACGCGCCTGCACGTCGAAGATCTCGGCCAGCTGGCTGATGCTGTTGTAGATGCTGTCGATGCGAAACGGCTCCAGGCGGGTGCCGTCGGCGCCGACCAGGTTGTCCTTGCCCTCGCAGTCGGACGGCATCAGGTAGGTGGGGATGTTCAGCTCATGGAACTGCTCGCGCGTGCCGACCACGCCCTGCGGGCCGACCATCCACTCCAGCTGCACCGCCACCAGTTGCGGGCGCTTGCCGATCACCGCCTCGAAGCTGGGGTCGTTGTCGGCCAGGCGCTCGACCTTGTCGTTCTGCACCTTGTACTGCGCCAGCACATCGTTGAACCACAGCGAGGTGCCGACCAGCCTGTCGCCCAGGCCCAGTGCGTAGAACATCTCGGTGCCGGCCTGGCCGATGGTCACGGCGCTGTCGGGCGCGTGCTGGAAGGTCAGCGGCATGCCGCAGTTCTGCAGCGTGAGCGGGTAGTGGGTCGGGGCGGCCTGGGCCAGGGTCGACAGACCCAGGCCCGCGAGCAGGGTGACAAGGCGGGGCAACTGCATGATGCGATCTCCATTCGAACCGTACACGGGCAGGGGTGTACAACCTGGAAACACATCGACAGGCGCTGCCGCGAGGGCAGGGCAAGGCCGTTCGGCGCGCGGGGCGCTCGCGGCACAGATGTACTCCCCGGACACCCCGCCGGTTAGTGATTGTTGCTGTGCCGGCAGGTCTCCTGACTGGTGCGTCGTCACCTGGCTCCGGCCTTCCCGGGGGTCACCCAGTGGCATTTCAGGAGCAGGCTCGGCACTTACAGTTGCGGGGGCAGTTCCGTTTGACGCCATGCAGTGGCGTCTCGGATTCCCTATTGATTCCGTGTGGAAACCGGCGGGCGGCATGGTAGTCGATCACGCCGCCCGCAGGGAAACAAAACCCCGCCAGCCTCAGAGGTACTTGAGCCAGGCAATGTCGCGACGGCGGGCCTTGAACGCGGCAAACCAGTGCACCGGCGGGAACAGCGCCACGGCCAGCAGCACGGCGGTCAGCCACACCGCCCAGATACCATCGAAGCCGAAGTAATTGCCCTGGTTCAGGCCCAGCAGTGCAACGCAGGCCAGGTACGCCACTTTCAGCACATACAGGTGCAGCAGGTAGAAGAACATCGGTGCGGCGCCGAACACCGCCAGGGTACTGATCCACCGGCGCTGCCCGGCGCGCTCCAGGCCCAGCAGCAACAGCAGGCCAGCCCCCAGGGTCAGGGCCAGGAACAGCAGCGAGGGCGGGTACTTGGTGATGTTGAAGAAGCTCATCAGGGTGTGCGCGGTGTCGGCCTGAACCGTCCATGGCGCCTCGCCGTAGCCGTTGAGCAGGCGCAGGGCGACAAAGCCGATCAGGGTTGCCAGGCCTGCCAGCAGCAGACGGCGCTGGCGCGTGGCGGCCGGCATCGAGTGGGCGAACCAGGGCCCCAGGCCGTAGCCCAGCGCGATCACCCCGACCCACGGCAGCACCGGGTACGAGGTACGCAGGCGCAGGCTGTCGGAGAACTCGAGCCAGCCGCGGTCATGCAGGATCGCCCACGGCACGTGCAGCGCAGAGCCCTGCGCAAAGTGCAGGCCGTCGAGCAGGTTGTGACCGGCCACGATCGCGGCGCCCAGCACCAGCAACAGCGGGCGCGGCAACCACACCAGGGCCGCCAGGGCGATCATGCTGATGCCGATGGCCCAGATCACCTGCAGGTAGATCACGCTGGGTGGCAGCTGGAAGGTCCAGGCGATGTTCACCAGGGTGAACTCCAGCACCACCAGAAACAGCCCGCGCTTGAACAGAAAGGCCGACACATCGCCCCGGCCCTGGTGCTTCTGGCCATACAGCCAGGCCGACAGACCGGTCAGCAGCACGAACACCGGGGCGCACAGGTGGGCCAGCGTACGGCTGACAAACAGCGCAGGTTCGGTGCTGTCGATGGCCATCGGATCGCTGACCTGGCGGTGCAAGAAGAAGGTTTCGCGCACGTGGTCCAGCAGCATGAACAGGATCACCAGGCCCCTGAGGGCATCGATGGACAGCAGGCGTTGGCTCGGTTTGGCGGCGGCGGGGAGGGCAGTAGCGCTAGTCATTGAAAGGTCGCAGGCAGAGGGGGCGAATTGAATGGTTACTGTATAACATTTCTATTTGCTCGGTAAATCTTCCTTACAATCTTGACTGCCATGCTGCGACATCAGACCGCACCCATCTGGCGCTGCGCGCTGGAACCCGTCGACCCTGCGTGACAAAATGCCGCCTCGCAAAACCCTTGCACAAGGCTCCCGCTCTCGGGGCCGGCACCTTCCCAAAAGGATGGTTACATGAACGATTTACTGACCCGGCGCACGGTGATCGCCGGGCTCGGCCTGCTCGGCCTCGGTGCCCTGGCAGGTTGCAACAACTCCGGCGCGCTGGACTTCAAATACGGCAAGGACCTGAGCAACAAGATCCTCGGCCGCACCTTCAAGCTCAAGGACCCGCAAGGCAACGTAATGACCCTGTCGAGCTTCCAGGGCTCGATGCCGATGGTGTTCTTCGGCTTCACCCAATGCCCGGCGGTGTGCCCCACCACCCTGGCCCGCGCGGTGCAGATCAAGAAGCTGATGGGCCGCGACGCCGACTTCCTGCAGGTGGTGTTCATCAGCCTGGACCCCGAGCGCGACACCCCCGAAGTGCTGGACGCCTACGTCAAGGCCTTCGATCCCTCGTTCGTGGCGCTGTCCGGTACCCTGGAAGAGACGGCCGCAGTGGCCAAGGAATTCGGCGTGTTCTACGAGAAGGTGCCGGCCGGCGACACCTATACCATTTCCCACAGCTCGACCAGCTACGTGTTCGACTCGCGTGGCGTGCTGCGCCTTGGCCTCTCGCATTCCCTCAATGCCAAGGAATGCACCGAAGACCTGCTTACCGTAATGGAGGTTTGTTAATGCGTTCTCCCGTGAAACACGCGCTTGGCGCGATGGCGTTGCTGTCCCTGTTCGGTGCGGCGCTGCCCGCCGTTGCCCAGACCACCGTGGGCGAGCCCTGGGTGCGCGCCAGCGTGCCGCAGCAGCAGTCGACCGGTGCGTTCATGACCCTCACTGCCAGCACCGACAGCAAGCTGGTGGGTGTCGAGTCGCCGGTGGCCAAGACCGTGCAGGTGCACCAGATGCAGATGCACAACGACGTGATGAGCATGAGTGAAGTCAAGGCGCTGGACCTGCCCGCCGGCAAGCCGGTGGTGCTCGACACCAATGGCTACCACGTGATGCTGATGGGCCTGGTCAAGCAGGTGAAGGAAGGCGACACGGTGCCGCTGACCCTGATCGTCGAAGACGCCAAGGGCCAGAAGGAGTCGATCAAGGTCGACGCCCCGGTGCGTTCGCTGACCGCCACCGACGGTCACGGCGAGCACTCGATGCACGACCACAGCCACATGTAAGTACCCGCCGCGCCGGCCCTTGCGCCGGCGCAATCCGTTCCTGCCGGGTGGTTCGCCACCCAACGGGTTCAACTGGCCTGCGCCAGATAGTCCCGCAGCCGATCCTGCAGATACCACACACCTTCAGCGTGTTTCAGGTAATCGCTGATCGGCATCATCTGCCAGTACTGGCCTTCGTCGCCAAATTCGATGGCATCGATTTCCCCCTGCGTGATGTGCCCCACCAGAAACCAGGACTCCCAGCCGGGTCTGGCCAGGCTGGGGTAGTTGCGGCGCCATTCGATGCGTTCGGGGGGCAGGCGCAGGGCGAACTCTTCGTCCAGCTCGCGCAGCGCGCATTCCACCGGGGTCTCATCACCTTCGCGCCCCCCGCCGGCAAAGTCCCAGCAGCCGGGGAAGGGGATGGTGCTTTTCACGTCGCGCTTGTAGGTCAGCAGGTGGTCGTGGAACAGCAGGGCGAGTTTGGCACCGCAGAAGGGTTTGAGGGGCATGGAGACTGGCCTCTGGCAGGACGGGGCGTTAGGCACCGGGCCAGTATTTATACGACGGTTCTGCAGGTTGCGCGGCGTTTTTTGTGGTGTGGGCTGCCGGGCAGCTGCTGGTCACACAGGCATGCGCCGCCGACGGGTACAACTGAACCTGGGAATAAGGATATGCTGTTTCGAAATATTACAAATTGGTGAGGGCAGAATGCCGTTAAAGGACCTGTTGCTGGCGCTGGTGGTGATCGTCGCCTGGGGCCTGAATTTCGTGGTGATCAAGGTCGGCCTCGACGGCCTGCCGCCCATGCTGCTGGGTGGCCTGCGCTTCGTGCTGGTGCTGTTTCCGGCGATCTTCTTCATCAAGCGCCCGCAACTGCCGTGGCGCTGGTTGCTGGCCTACGGCACCACCATCTCGCTGGGCCAGTTCGCCTTTCTGTTCGAGGCCATGGGCAACGGCATGCCGCCGGGCCTGGCATCGCTGGTGCTGCAGTCGCAAGCCTTCTTCACGCTGTTCTTTGCCGCGATGTTTCTCGGTGAGCGGCTGCGCGCCGCCAGCCTGCTGGGGCTGCTGGTGGCCGCCGGGGGCCTGGCGCTGATCGGCAGCGAGAATGGCAGCCACGTGCCATTTTTGGCGCTGGTGCTGACCCTGTGCGCCGCCGCATGCTGGGCCATGGGCAACATCATCACGCGCCGCTTCGGCAACATCGACCTGGTGGCGCTGGTGATCTGGGGCGCGCTGATTCCGCCGTTGCCATTCTTCGCCCTGTCGTGGTGGCTCGAAGGGCCGGCGCTGATCGAAAGCTCGCTGCGCGGCATCGGCCTGAACTCGATCCTGGCCCTGGCGTACCTGGCCTTCATCGCCACCATGCTCGGCTACAGCCTGTGGAGCGGCCTGCTGTCGCGCTACCCGGCGGGCAAGGTCGCACCGTTTTCGCTGCTGGTGCCAGTGGTGGGGCTGAGCTCCTCGGCGTTGCTGCTGGGTGAGCGCCTGAGTACCCTGCAATGCTGGGGTGGGGTGCTGGTGATGGTGGGGTTGCTGATCAATGTGTTCGGCTCGCGCCTGCGTCAACGCCTGCGGGCCGCGCTGAGCTGAGGCCCCAGGGCGGCGGTGGAACGTTCCGCCGCGCACGCCGCTCCAATTCCAGACCCTCGCCGACCAAGGTCCGACCATGAATTCACCTCGATCCACCACGCCCCATGCCGGCCCGGCCGGCATGGTCAAGGTGCGCGGCGCGCGCGAACACAACCTGAAGAACGTGGATGTGGACATCCCCCGCGATGCGCTGGTGGTGTTCACCGGCGTGTCCGGCTCGGGCAAGTCGTCGCTGGCGTTCTCGACCCTGTATGCCGAGGCCCAGCGCCGCTATTTCGAGTCGGTGGCGCCCTATGCGCGACGCCTGATCGACCAGGTCGGGGTGCCGGATGTGGACGCCATCGAAGGCCTGCCGCCGGCGGTGGCCCTGCAACAGCAGCGCGGCACCCCCAGCGCGCGCTCCTCGGTGGGCAGCGTGACCACGCTGTCGAGCCTGATCCGCATGCTCTATTCGCGCGCCGGCAGTTACCCGGACGGCCAGCCGATGCTGTATGCCGAGGACTTCTCGCCCAATACGCCCCAGGGCGCATGCCCCGAGTGCCACGGCCTGGGCCGGGTCTACGAGGTGGACGAGGCCTCGATGGTGCCCGACCCGTCGCTGACCATCCGCGAGCGTGCGGTGGCCTCGTGGCCGCTGGCGTGGCAGGGCCAGAACCAGCGCGACATCCTCGTGACCCTGGGCTATGACGTCGACATTCCGTGGCGCGACCTGCCCCAGGAGCAGCGCGATTGGATCCTGTTCACCGAAGAGACCCCCACCGTGCCGGTGTATGCCGGCATGACCCCGGCCCAGACCCGCGACGCCCTCAAGCGCAAGCTCGAACCCAGCTATCAAGGCACCTTCAGCGGCGCGCGGCGCTATGTGCTGCACACCTTCACCCATTCGCAGAGCGCGCTGATGCGCAAGCGCGTCAGCCAGTTCATGCGGGCCAGCGCCTGCCCGTTGTGCGCGGGCAAGCGGCTCAAGCGCGAGGCCCTGACCGTGACCTTCGCCGGGCTGGACATTGCCGAGCTGGCGCAGTTGCCCTTGCTGCAGCTGGCCGAGGTGCTCAAGCCGGTGGCCAGCGCCACCTATGTCGAGCATGGCGACGAGCAGGGTGCGGTGCTGACCCACGCGCAAACCCGTGACGCCCGCCAGCAGCGCGCGGCCAGGGGCGACAACGCCCATGCCGGCGGCCCGGACGTGCGCCACACACCCAACCTCTCGCTGGAAAAACGCCTGGCCGCGCAGCGCATCGCCCAGGACCTGCTCGAACGGGTGGCCACCCTGATCGACCTGGGCCTGGGTTACCTGGCCCTGGAGCGCAGCACGCCGACCCTGTCGTCGGGCGAGCTGCAGCGCCTGCGCCTGGCCACCCAGCTCAACTCGCAGCTGTTCGGCGTGATCTATGTACTGGACGAACCCTCGGCCGGCCTGCACCCGGCCGATGGCGAGGCGCTGTACGAGGCCCTGCTGCGCCTCAAGGCCGCGGGCAATTCGGTGTTCGTGGTCGAGCACGACCTGGACACCATGCGCCGCGCCGACTGGCTGGTGGACGTGGGCCCGGCGGCGGGCGAGCAGGGCGGCCAGGTGCTGTACAGCGGGCCCCCGGCCGGGTTGGCCGAGGTCGAGGCCTCGCAGACCCGCAACTATCTGTTCGGCGCCCAGGCCGCCGCGCCGCGCACCCCGCGTGAACCCGGCGGCTGGCTGCGCCTGGAGGGCGTGACGCGCAACAACCTGCACAACCTCGATGCGGCCTTCCCCCTTGGGTGCTTCACGGCCGTCACCGGGATTTCCGGCTCGGGCAAGTCCAGCCTGGTCAGCCAGGCGCTGCTGGAGCTGGTGGGCGCGCACCTGGGCCAGGCCACCGCGCCCAGCGAGCCCCAGGAGCAGAGCCTGGAGGATGACGTGGCGCAGGCCAGCGGCGGCCAGGTCACGGCGGGCCTGGAGCAGATCCGCCGGCTGGTGCAGGTGGACCAGAAGCCCATCGGCCGTACCCCGCGCTCGAACCTTGCGACCTACACCGGCCTGTTCGACCACGTGCGCAAACTGTTCGCCGCCACCGATGCGGCCCGCGAACAGGGCTTCGATGCCGGGCGCTTCTCGTTCAACGTGGCCAAGGGCCGTTGCGAAACCTGCGAAGGCGAAGGCTTTGTCAGCGTCGAGCTGCTGTTCATGCCCAGCGTCTACGCACCGTGCCCCACCTGCCATGGCGCCCGCTACAACCCGCAGACCCTGGCGGTCACCTGGCAGGGCCTGAACATCGCCCAGGTGCTGCAGCTGACGGTGACCCAGGCGCTGGCGGTGTTCGAGCAGCAGCCGGCGGTGCAGCGTGCCCTGGCGGTGCTGCACGAAATCGGGCTGGGCTACCTGCGCCTGGGCCAGCCGGCCACCGAGCTGTCGGGCGGTGAGGCGCAGCGCATCAAGCTGGCCACCGAACTGCAGCGCATGGCCCGCGGGGCCACCCTGTATGTGCTCGACGAACCCACCAACGGCCTGCATCCGCAGGATATCGACCGGCTGATGCTGCAACTGGGGCGCCTGGTGGATGCCGGGCATACGGTGATCGTGGTGGAGCACGACATGCGCGTGGTGGCCCAGAGCGACTGGGTGATCGACATCGGCCCGGGGGCGGGGGACCAGGGCGGCACGCTGGTGGCCTGCGGCACGCCGCAGCAGGTGGCGGCCAGTGCCCACAGCCGTACCGCGCCGTTTCTGGCCCGGGCCCTGGGCTGAGGCGGCTCAGGCGTCGAGGCTGCGCCGAACCTTGTCCAGCAGTTCGTGGATCTGGAACGGCTTGGTGACGATGTCCATGCGCTCACCGAGAAAATGCTGCCGGTCGATGGCGTTCTCGGCGTAGCCGGTCATGAACAGCACCGGCAGGCTCGGGCGCAGCGTGCGCGCGACATTGGCCAGCTCGCGCCCGTTCATGTGCGGCAGGCCCACGTCGCTGAGCAGCAGGGCGATGCTCGGGTCGGCATGCAGTTTCTGCAGGGCGCTTTCGACGTCCGGCGCCGGGGTGCAGCGGTACCCGGCATCGGTCAGCACCTCGCAGACGAAACTGCGCACCACCGACATGTCCTCCACCACCAGCACATGCTCGCCGGCGGTACTGATCACGGTGTCGGGTGTGGGTTCGGTGATGCTCAACAGCGGGCTCTGGCTGGCCGGCAGCAGCAGCGTCACTTCGGTACCGCGCCCGCCGGTGCTGCGGATCTGCACGTCGCCGGCCGACTGGCGGGCGAAGCCGTAGATGGTCGACAGCCCCAGCCCGGTGCCCTGGCCGATGGGCTTGGTGGTGAAGAACGGGTCGAAGACCTTGCCGATCACCTCGGGGGCGATGCCGCTGCCGTCGTCGCGCACCGACAATGCCACGTAGGCGCCATCGGCCAGCTTGAGGTCGTCCTGGGTGTGCGCCGCGTAGGTGCTGATCCAGATGTTGCCACCCTGGGGCAGCGCGTCGCGCGCGTTGATCACCAGGTTGAGCACGGCGTTCTCCAGCTGGATCGGGTCTACCAGGGCCACGCTGAGGTGCTCGCTCAGGTTCAGGTGCAGGCTGATGTGTTCGCCGATGGTGCGTCGCAGCAGTTCCTCCAGCGAGCGGATGTGCTGGTTGATGTCGGCCGGGCGGGGGTCCAGCGGTTGCTGGCGGGCAAAGGCGAGCAGGCGGTGGGTCAGGGTGGCGGCCCCCATGGCGGCGCCCAGTGCAGCGTCGGCGTAGGACTGCACCTTGTCGACGCGGCCCTGCTCGATGCGTTTCTTGATCAGCTCCAGGCTGGTGATGATGCCGGTGAGCATGTTGTTGAAGTCATGGGCGATGCCGCCGGTAAGCTTGCCCAGTGCGTCCATCTTCTGCACCTGCAGCAACTGCGCCTCGGTGCGCGCGCGTTCGGCCACTTCCTGGGCCAGCAGGGTGGTCGCGCTGTCCAGTTCGGCGCGCTGGGTGCGTTCGCGGTGGCGCTGTTCGGTCACGTCCTCGACGAAGATCAGGCTCGACTCGCCGCTGCGGTAGGGCGACACCTGCCACTGGGTCTCGCGCAGCTGGCCGTTGACGCGCATGTGCAGCAGGCCCTTCCAGCGGTCCCGGGTGCCGAGCCTGCGCAGCAGTTCGTCGATCACCGGCTGCTGGTCGTCGGCAAAGCACTCGACCAGGGTGTCGGGGCTCAGGTTGTCCTGGATCAGCTGGGCGAACGCCTGGTTGCATTCGTGCACCTTGAGCCCGGTGCCCAGCAGCGCGATGGGCGCGGCGGTGCTGACGAAGATCTCGCGAAAGCGCGCCTCGCTCTCGCGCAGCGCCTGCTCGGTGTCGCGTACCCGCAGCAGCGTGCGCAGGGTGGCCAGCAACACCTCGGGGTCGACCGGGTGGATCAGGTAGGCGTCGGCCCCGGCGTCCAGCCCGGTGATGATGTCGCCGGTACCGATGGCGGCCGCCGATACGTGGATCACCGGCAGCAACGCGGTGGCCGGGGTGGCGCGCAGGATGCGCACGATATCGAAGCCGCTCATGTCCGGCAGGTGTACGTCCAGGATCAGCGCATCGTAGGTCTGGCTGGCAATCAGCTCCAGGCCCTCGCCACCGGTGCCGGCCTCGTCGATGCGGTAGCCATGGCATTCCAGGCGCCGGCGCAGGGCATAGCGGGTGACGATGTTGTCGTCGACGATCAGCAGGCGGATGTCAGGCTTCATCACCAGGCTCCTGGGCCAGCGCCAAGGGGATCACTACGTAGAAGGTCGAACCGACCCCGGGCGTACTCTCGACCCCGACCCGGCCACCCAGCAGCGCCGCGAAGCGCTTGCACAGCGACAGGCCCAGGCCGGTGCCGCGCAGGCGCTTCTGCAGCGGCGAGTCGATCTGTGCGAAGTCCTCGAACAGCGTATCGTGCAGCTCGCCCGGGATGCCGATGCCGGTGTCGTGCACCGCAAAGCGGATCTGGCCGTCGTCTTCCAGTTGCGACGATACCCGCACTTCGCCGCGGGCGGTGAATTTCAGCGCGTTGGAAATGAAGTTGCGCAGGATCTGCGCCAGCTTCTTGTCGTCGCTGTACAGGCGCGGCAGGCCCTGGGGCTCTTCGAAGATCAGGTCGACCGCCGAGGCATCGACGATCGGCCGGAACATGCCGCGCAGGGCCGCGAACAGGTCGAGCATGTCGAACCAGGCCGGCGAGATGGTGATGCGCCCGGCCTCGATCTTGGCCAGGTCGAGCAGGTCGTCGACCATGTCGCTCAGTTCGCGCGCCGAATTGCTGACGAAGGTCACCTGCTTGTGCTGCTCGGGGCTCAGCGGGCCGTCCAGCTCGTCGCTGAGCAGGCGGGCGATGCTCAGGATCGAACCCAGCGGCGTGCGAAACTCGTGGCTCATGTACGACAGGAAGCGGCTCTTGAGGTCCGAGGCCTGGCGCAGTTGCTCGGCCTGGATATCCAGCTCGGCATACAGGGCCAGCACGCCCTGGTTGGTTTCTTCGAGTTCGGCGCGCAGGGCGTCGCCCTCTTCACGCAGCCGCGCGATCAGCGCCTGCGCCTCGGTGTCGGCAAGGGTAGGGGAATCAGCCACTTAGGGTCTCCAGGGCAACAACCAGCACGGTGACATCATCGCGGCCTCGGCAGAAGTCGCGATGCAGCACGGCGGCGATCAGTGCCGGGTGCTGATGCATGAGGCCAGGATACTGCTGCAGGTCCCAGCGCGATTGCAGCCCGTCGCTGTAGAGCACCAGCAGGTTGGCTTGCACATCAGCATAGTCAAAGGGGCGCACGCGGCGGAATTGCCCGCCGACGATACCCGGGTGCGAGGCCAGGCCACGACTGCTACCGGGTGCGAGCAGGTGCGCGCCGATGTTGCCGACGCCGCTGAAACGCAGCGCGCCGTTGTCGTACTGGGCGAAGGCCGCGGCGCCGCCACGGGTGCCCTGCATGTTGACGTGCATCGCCTCGAGCACCTGCGCGGGGTCGGCGAACGGGGCCTGGGCAAAGGCCTGGGTGCCGGCGTGGGCGGCCCGTTCGGCGAGCTCGCCGTGGCCCAGCCCGTCGACCACCAGGGCACTGATGCGCTGGCCGTCGTAGGCCAGGTACCAGGCATCGCCACAGGCCGGGTCGTGATGCAGGCTGTGCTGGCTGGCGCCCCAGCGCAGGTCGCAGGCCGCGCTGCTGCGCGGGTACAGGCGCGCCAGCACGGCGGCGCCACGGCTGTCGGCGTACACATCGAACACATCGGCCAGGCGCTTGATCGCGCCCAGGCCGATGCCCTGGGTACCGCCGGTGGAGAACCCGTCGGCCAGGCAGTGGTGCAGGTCGAAGCCTGCGCCACGGTCGATGGCGATCAGTTCCAGCCCGCTGTAGCCGCTGTTGGGCAGCACCCGCAGGTGCAGTTCACCGCGCCCGGCATGCTTGAGCAGGTTGCTCGCAAGCTCGGTGGCCAGCAGCGCGGCGCGCCCGGCGTCGGTGTCATCGAAACCCTGCTGTTCGGCCAGGCGTTGCACGCAGCGCCGGGCATGACCGACCTGGCTCTCGTCTTCTATCGGCAGCACCTGGGTCAGGCTGCCCAGGATACTCAGGCCCATCGCAGAATCGTCACGCGCGTGCCGGCCCCGGGGGCGGTATCCAGTTCGAACTCGTCCACCAGGCGCTTTGCCCCGGTCAGGCCCAGGCCCAGGCCGCCGCCGCTGGTCCAGCCATCGGTCATGGCCAGCTTGATGTCGGGGATGCCCGGCCCTTCGTCGCGAAAGGTCAGGCGCAGGCCCTTGCGATGGTCCTTCTCGACCACCTGCCAGTCCATGTGGCCACCGCCGCCATACACCACGGCGTTGCGGGCCAGCTCGCTGACCGCCGTGACCAGCTTGGTCAGGTTGATCAGGCTCATGCCGCAGCCCTGGGCCAGGGTGCGCGCCAGTTGCCGTGCACGTACCACATCCTGCTCCAGCAGGATGGGCTGGGTGCCGCTTTGCTCGGCGCTCATTGCGGTGCAGCCGAGTTGTTGAGCAGGCGCATGCCGCGCTCGGCGTTGAGCGCGGTACGCACGCCGGGCAGGGTCAGGCCCAGTTCGACCAGGGTGATCGCCACGGCCGGCTGCATGCCCACCAGCACGGTCTGCGTGTCCATGATGCGCGACACCCCGGAGATGGTGCCGATCATGCGGCCAATGAAGGAGTCGACCATGTCCAGCGCCGAGATGTCGATCAGCACGCCCTTGGCCGAGGTCGCGCTGATGCGCTCGGACAGGTCGTCCTGCAGGGTCATGGCCAGCTGGTCATGCATGTCGACCTGGATGGTCACCAGCAGGAATTCGCCGATTTGCAGAATCGGGATGCGCTCCATGGCTTCAGCCCGCCTTGGCGACGGACAGGCCCAGGCGATGCAGGGCCAGCTTCAGGGCGTCGGCCAGGTTGGCCTTGGTCACCACGCCCTGCAGGTCCAGGCCCAGGTGCACGATGGTCTGGGCGATCTGCGGGCGTACACCGCTGATGATGCAGTCGGCGCCCATCAGGCGGATGGCGGTCACGGTCTTGAGCAGGTGCTGGGCCACCAGGGTATCGACGGTGGGCACACCGGTGATGTCGATGATGGCGATTTCAGAGCCGGTGTCGACGATGCGCTGCAGCAGCGATTCCATCACCACCTGGGTGCGTTGCGAGTCCAGGGTGCCGATCATCGGCAGTGCGAGTACGCCGTCCCACAGCTTGACCACCGGGGTGGACAGCTCCAGCAGTTCTTCCTGCTGGCGCTTGATCACCGCCTCGCGGGATTTCTGGAAGGTGCGGATGGTGTGCAGGCCCAGGGCATCGAGCAGTTCGGACACCTGCAGCAGCTGGTTGGCCAGTTGCGCCGGCTGCTCGCTGTACTCGCGCTGCAGCAGGGCGAACAGCGGGCCCTTGAGGGAGAAGATGAAGGTGGCGGTCTGCTGCGAGTCCTGGCCGAGCAGGGCGCGGCTATGGGAGAGCTTTTCCAGGAACAGGCGCACATCGTCCCAGGCACCGGCGTTGAGGTTGCTGGCATCGCCGTTCTGCAGGCCGGCGTGCAGCAGGTCGAGAAACTCTTCGGTCTGGCGCTTGAGGTCGTCGGCCTTGAGGTTGCGCGTGGCACCCGACGCGTCCAGCCCGGCCAGCCATTCGGCTACCAGGGAGGCCTGGTGGGTGCGGATGGCGGTGAGGGTGACAGGTTGCAGTGCAGCCATTTGGACAAGCTCCTGAGCAGGGTAGGTAAGGCACATGCGCATCTGAGTGTGCAGGCCTGATTCTAGTTCGATATTGCCTTCATCAAATTTTTTGCAGGCCCTCAGCTCCCGCTGGCGGGGCGGGGTTGCAGCATCGGGTCGTAGGGGTTGAGCTGGCGCAGCGACTCGAGCAGGGCATTGGCTGTGTCCACCTGCCGGGCCTGTTGCAGATAATGCATCAAGGCCAGCCGAACATCACGGTTAAACGGTTGTTGTTGCAGGCTGCTCCACAGTTGTTGCATTGCCGGCTCGCGCTGCCCCTGATCGTGCAGGGCCACCGCCAGCACATACCCGTAGCCGGCGTTCTGCGGGGCCAGCTGCACGGCCTTGCGCAGCGCCACCAGCGCTTGGTCGCGACGGCCCTGGCGAATCAGGGCCAGGCCGTGGGCCTGCTGCAACAGCGCCGAGTCGGGGTGCTGGCGCAGGCTGTCTTCCAGCAGCGTGCGTGCTTCGTCCTGGCGGCCATGGCTGTCCAGCCACTGCACCAGGGCCACACGGGCCGGCAGGAAGTCGGCGTCGCGCAGCACCGCGCTGCGCAGGTACGGCTCGACCGCATCGGTGCGTCCGCTGGCCTGGTACAGCAGGGCCAGGTTGAGGTTGGCTTCGGCGCGTTCGAGCAGGCTCAGCTGCACGCTTTCGTATTCGCCCAGCGCCTGCTCGAACGCCGCCTGCGCCGCGCCCAGCCCGGCTGCCCGTGCCGGCAGCAGGGCGTAGGCGGCCGCGATGCGCACGGCCAGCACCGGGTCACGCAGCAAGGGGGCCAGCGGCATGCTTCGCTGTTGCGGGGGCAGCAGCGCGGCCAGGGCTTCCACCGCCGCGGCGCGTACCTGCGGTGCGCTGTCGCCCAGGGCGCTGCGCGCCGCCTGCAGGGTACGTTCGCTCGGGTAGTTGGGCAGTTCGGCGAGCAGGGTGGCGCGGCGGATCGCCGGCAGTTCGCTGTTGGCCAGTTGCGTCAGCAGCGCCTGGGCGGCACCGGGTTTGCCGCTGCGCAGCAGGTCCAGGCTGGCAGCGTAGGCCGGTGTGTCGGAGGGCCGGTCGGCGTACCACAGCGCGAACTGCTCGCTGACGCGCTGCCCGGCACTGCCCTTGTGACACCCCAGGCAGGCATCCGGCGTGCCCAGCGCCAGTGCCTGGGCCGGTGCCGGAATGCTGAAGCCGTGGTCGTGGCGATAGTCATTGACCATGTAGAACTTGCCGGGCATGTGGCAGCTGACGCACTGCGCCGCGGGGCTGCCGGGGGCATGGTGATGGTGCTCGGTGGCGGTATAGTCGCGGGCCTTGAGCCCGGCGCCGTCGACCCCGGCCACGCCGGTCTTGCCCGCAGGGTTGTGGCACTGCAGGCACACCCCGTCGCCCGGTGCCTTGAGCTGGGTGCTGTGGGGCTCGTGGCAATTGCTGCAGCGCACGCCCTTGGCGAACATCTTGCTCTGGGTGAAGGCGCCGTACTCGAACACCTCGTCCTTGATCTTGCCGTCCAGCTCATACAGCTCGCGGGTCAGGCGGCTGGGCAGGTAGTCGTCCATCAGGCGGCGCTCGTTGTGAAAGCCATCGCCCAGCGGCGCGCGGCGCGCATGGCAGCGGGCACAGGTTTCGACTTCGGCCAGGTTGCCACCCTCCACCAGGCTCTGCTGGAAGCCGGCATGGGCAACCTGCCTGGCCGGCTTTTGCGCCGCCCACGCCAGGTGCCCGGAGGCCGGGCCGTGGCACGCCTGGCACCCCACGCCCAGGCTGTTCCAGTGGCTGTCGAAGGTGGCGCTGGCAGCGTTGAAATTGCGCTTGAAGCCGGTGGTATGGCACTCCACGCACATGAAGTTGGCATTCTGCTGCGGCTTGCTCCAGTGCAGCGGGTTCTTGAAGTCCACGCCCTGGCCGGGGTACAGGTGAAACCACTGCTGCTGGCGCGTATCCCAGGCCACCCCGAGCGCCTGCAGGTGCCCGCCGCCGGTGTCGATTAGGTACTGCTGCAAAGGCTCGATGCCGAAGGCATAGGCCACCTCGAAATCCTGGGGCCGGCCGTCGGCGCCTGGGGTGTTGACCCAGAAGCGGTCGCCCTGGCGAAAGAAGCGCGTGGTCTCGCGGTCGCTCTTGAACTGCACGTCGGCGAAATTGCCCAGCACGGTCTGGGCGGTGGCCGGCTGCATCGCCAACTGGTGATGGGAACCTTGCCACTGGCGAACCTGTTCGCCATGGCAACCCTGGCAGGTGGCTTCGTCGACCAGCGCCGGGGCGGGGCTGCTTGGCGCTGGCGGGGCTGGTGGCGTGCTCTGCGCAGCCACCGGCAGGCGTGCCGGGGCACGGTCGAGGGCGAACCAGGTGCCCAGCAGGGCCAGCAGGACCGCCCCGGCCAGCACCGGCCAGAGCAGGCTGGTGCCGCGCACGGGGGGCTGTTGGGGCGGCGTAACGGCGCGCTTTTTCGACATGCAGACGTCCATGCTGTTGGGGTAAGGGGCGCTTCAATCAGGCGGCGCGCTTCACGGCATGCCCAGGAACCAACGGTAGTACGGGTTGCTGCCATCTTCTCGCATCACGCCCTGAACCTGTCGCGCCCAGGTGTCGCGCTGGCCGCGGTAGGCGCTCAGGCCCACCTGATAGAAGCGCTGCAGGCGCTGGCGCTGGTCGTTCAGGCGCAGGCTGGCCAGGGCATCGGCGCCTTCCAGCGGCACCGGGCTGCCCAGCGCCAGCAGGGCCGGCAACACCCGGGTGATCTCGTCGCTGCGCACCCAGGGGGCGTACTCGATACGTGGCTGGTCGTCGGTGACGGCGGGGGCCTGTGCGGCAAAGCGCTCCAGGCCGGCGCGGTCGGTGACCCAGGTGGCCAGCAGTGCGGCCGGCGAGTCCACGCCCACCTCGGCCAGGGTGCGTTGCACGTGGGGTTGCGCCAGGCGCGCGCTGATGCGCGGCAGGTCCAGGCGCACCGGCTGCAGCGAGCCGACCAGCAGCATTTCATGGAACTCGGTGGTCCACAGCGAGGCATGCGGGAACACGTCGATGAAGCTGCGCACCAGGGCACGGCTGTCGTCGATGTTCTGGGTGGGCAGCGGCAGCCACTGGGCGACCAGGCCCTGGGGGTTGAGGCGGCTGGCGGCCAGCTGGTAGAAGTCACGCGAGTACAGGTTGACCACGCCGGCTGCCGAAGGGGGCGGTGGCTCCAGGGTGATCAGGTCGTAGGGCTGCGGGCTGGCCAGCAGTTCACGGCGCCCGTCGCGCAGGCGGATGTCCAGGCGCGCATCGTCGGCGGCGTGGTAGTTGCCCTGGAACAGCGTCGAGGCGTGCACCACCGCCGGCAGCAGTTCGGCCACCACGCGTTGCTCCAGGCCCGGGTAGCGCAGCAGGGCGCCGGCGGTGATGCCGGTGCCCAGCCCGATCACCAGCGCCGAGCGCGGCTCGCCGTTGTGGATCAACAGCGGCAGCAGGGCCTGCAGGCGCATGTAGCGCAGCGACGGCATGGCATCGCCGGTGTTGGACACGCCCTGGATGTACAGGCGACGAAAGCTGCCCTGGGGCTTGTGCTGTTCGACCACGGCGACCGTGGCGCCACGGCCTTCCTGATAGAACACCAGCTCGCCGCTGCGCGCGCCGGGCAGCAGGTTGGCCAGGCGCTGGGGTGGGGTGAGCAGGGCGGTCAGGAGGCTGGCCAGGGCAATGGCGTAGAGGGCGATGAATCTGGGTTGACTGAGCGCGCCTGTTCGCTGGCAAGCCCGCTCCCACAGGGTTCGAGCAGATCCTGAGCCTGTACCTGCAGGCGCCGGCCTTGCCGGCGCCTGCAGGTACAGGCTCAGGATCTGCTCGAACCCTGTGGGAGCGGGCTTGCCAGCGAACAGG
>NZ_MVOK01000033.1:0-58904 GCF_002018915.1 Pseudomonas sp. MF6396
CACTTCAAACACTTGACTCGCTTCGATCTCTCGTAGCGGGAGGCGAATTCTACAGCGTTACAACCTGCTGTCAACCGCCTTTTTCACCGCTGCCGATCTTTCGATCGAAGCACCTCCAGCCTGACCTTAAACGTCCAACCCGTTGATATTCAAGGAGTTTTTCGTTCCGACTGCGCCGGAAGTGGGGCGAATTATAGAGAGATTAAATTGTGCGTCAAGGGTTTATTTCAAAATAACCTCGGCACATAGGTCAGCATGAGCATTTCAAGACTGAAGCGTCTTTTTCAGGTAGTAGCGCTGATAACCAGGCGGGCAATCCTCCAGCATCCCCATGATGTGGTATCCCTGCTTCTGGTAGAAGTCAGGGGCCTGGAAGCTATAGGTATAAAGAAACAAACCGGTGCAGCCCCGCGCCCGCGCCTCCTCCTCGGCTCGCATCAGCAGTTCGCTGCCCAACCCATGACCGCGTGCGGCATCGCTCAACCAGAAGTAGTCGATATAGAGCCAACCCATTGCGAAATGACCGAACAGCCCACCTCTCACCTGGCCCCCGCCATCGCGGGCATACAGCTGGAAATCTTCATAGGTGTAAGGGCCGATCTGTTCGATGTTGAAGCGGCGCAGCCCTTCACGCACCACTGCCATGGCATCGGCGTCAGCGCCCAGGGTGAATCGGTAAGGGGCATCTGTCATAAGCTCTCCTGTGCGGCATTGGACTACATGAGTACGCTGCGAGCCTGCAGGCGCCGGCTCGCAGCGGATGTTAAATCGGAATTCGGGTTCACAGGTAGAAGGAGGCTCGCCAGGGGGCAGCACGAACGTCAGCCAAGGTAGCGAATCATGCGCAGAAACGAGGAGGGATGGATGGAGCAGAAGAAGAGAAGGTAAAGCGCAGGAAGCAGCCAGCCCTCGAACGAAGGATGGTGTCCCAGGCAGGGTTCGAACCTGCAACCTTCCCCTTAGGAGGGGGATGCTCTATCCAATTGAGCTACTGAGACATGCGTCTGGCGTACATGGCCCGCCATACGGAACGGCGAGCATGTTACCCAGCGAGCCAGGATTTGTCATGTCGTCTCTGCGCTTTTTACCAGTAGGTGGTTTCCAGCCTCAGGCACGTACGCCTGCCTCCTGCAAAACCATCAGCAGGCGGCGCACTGCATCGTCAAGACTGGTCGAGTTGTCCACCCGCCGGACCCGATCATCAACCTGTGTCATGGACTGTTGGTTGCGCGCCATTCGCTGCTCGATCTCGTGCTGCCCCTCCCTGCCCCGTTGAAGCAATCGCCCGCGCAATACCTGCGGATTCACACAAAGCAATATGGGCAACAGGTCCGGGTACTTCGCCTGCGCCACCGGCAGGTGCGCGCGCGACCCGTTGACCATCACGTGCCAGCCTTCGGCAAGCCACGCATCTATATAAGCAGGAACCCCATAAGCCAACCCATTGGCGCGCCACTGCAGGGCAAATTCGCCACGGTCAGCCATCTGCTCGAACTGCTGGACCGATACGGCGACTGCGTCTTCCCCCACCGCCTCGGCGGAGCGAGTGATGACACGCTTAGGAATGCGCACCTGGCTTGCCAGCAAAAGCTCACGCGCCGCATCCAGAAGACTGTCCTTGCCGGCACCGGACGGCCCCATCAAATAGATCACCCTGCCCGCCCCCGCCAAGGGAACGTCGCTTGCGTCATACTGCATAGCCACTATGCTCAGAGAAAGGAAAGCTCGCGCATTTTAGGCGCATTGCACGGTCTTTGCGCCTTTGCCGGTGATGAAAAGTCGAGCCGCCGAGGTGGCCAGGCCGAGCGCCAAATGAAAACTTTTCAAACCAGTGCGCATTTCTGATAATTGGTACTGGCATAACGCCTTTACCCAGTTCAATATTTGTCACAGAATTGACGCCAAGGAACTGGCGACACTGAGGCATGATGAAGACCTCATTCGTACTCCAGGTTGAACATTTTGTCTTAACGATGGTCGTAACACTCATCGTGCGGCCGATTTCGAGAACCGCTTCCCCCTGAACTAAACCGGTCAATTATATGCGCCCAATGAAACAGGCTATCTACTCAAGCCGCACCGCTGACAAATTTGTCGTCCGCCTGCCAGACGGAATGCGTGAGCGCATTGCCGAGGTTGCGCGTAACCACCACCGCAGCATGAACTCCGAGATCATTGCACGCCTGGAGCAGAGCCTTATTCAGGAAGGTGCACTGGGCGACGAGCTGAGCATGCGCCTGGACAGCCCAGAGCTGTCACTGCACGAACGTGAACTGCTGCAACGCTTCCGCCAGCTGTCCCATCGCCAGCAAAATGCTCTGGTCGCACTGATCGCCCATGACGTCGAGATGGCCGCAGACGCTTCCTGACTCCACCCACGCACAAAAAAGCCAGCTTTCGCTGGCTTTTTTTATGCCTTGCCTTTTTACAGCAAGAAGATCGTAGCAAGGCCCAGGAAGATGAAGAACCCGCCACTGTCGGTCATGGCAGTGATCATCACACTTGCGCCCATCGCAGGATCGCGCCCCATTCGAGCAAGCGTCATCGGGATAAGAACGCCCATCAGGGCCGCCAACAGCAGGTTCAGGGTCATCGCCGCAGTCATCACTACCCCCAGCGACCAGCTGCCATAGAGCAGGTAGGCCACAACGCCGATCACGCCCCCCCACACCAGGCCATTGATCAAGGCCACCGCAAGCTCCTTGCGCATCAATCGCGCAGTATTGCCCGGGCTGACCTGATCGAGCGCCATGGCACGTACGATCATGGTAATGGTCTGGTTGCCGGAGTTGCCCCCGATACCGGCCACGATGGGCATCAGTGCAGCCAACGCCACCAGCTTCTCGATCGACCCCTCGAACAGGCCGATCACTCGCGAAGCGACAAAGGCCGTGATCAGGTTGATTGCCAGCCATGCCCAACGGTTGCGAAGCGAACGCCAAACCGAGGCGAAGATGTCTTCCTCCTCACGCAGACCCGCCATGTTGAGGACTTCGTTCTCGCTTTCCTCACGGATCAGGTCGACCATTTCGTCGATGGTCAAACGGCCGATCAGGCGATCGCTCTTGTCCACCACCGGTGCCGAAATCAGGTCATAGCGCTCAAAGGCCTGTGCCGCATCGTAGGCGTCTTCATCGGGATGAAAACTCACCGGGTCACTGGCCATGACCTCGGCAACCTGCTTGTCGGGGTCGTTCACCAGCAGCCGCTTGATGGGCAGCACACCCTTGAGCTTGCCGTCGTAATCGACCACGAACAGTTTGTCGGTATGGCTTGGCAGTTCCTTGAGCCGGCGCAGGTAACGCAACACCACCTCAAGGCTGACGTCCTCGCGGATGGTCACCATCTCGAAGTCCATCAAGGCACCGACCTGGTCCTCGTCATAGCTCAACGCGGAGCGTACGCGCTCACGCTGCTGGGCATCGAGGGTTTCCATCAGCTCATGCACGACGTCGCGCGGCAGCTCCGGCGCAAGGTCGGCCAGCTCGTCGGCGTCCATCTCCTTGGCAGCGGCAAGCAGCTCGTGATCGTCCATGTCGGCGATCAGGGTTTCCCGAACCGAATCGGATACCTCGAGCAGGATGTCACCATCACGCTCGGCCTTGACCAGTTGCCAGACCGTCAGACGATCATCCAGCGGCAGGGCTTCGAGAATGTAGGCAACGTCAGCGGAGTGCAGATCATCGAGCTTGCGTTGCAGCTCGACCAGATTCTGGCGGTGTACGAGATTTTCGACCCGATCGTTATGGTGCCCTTCCTGACGATGTGTCAGGTCTTCGACCACTCGTTGGCGCTGCAGCAATTCGACCACCTGGGCCAGGCGATCCTGCAGGCTTTCTTGCGATTTTTTTACTTCACTTTCGGTCATACGCGTACTCCACTCCCAGCAGCGGAGCACGCCAGGAGAATCAATCAGTCAGATCGTGATTGGCAAAACAAGCTATTGAGTAACTACTGGGTAAGTCCATGGTGGTATTCCACAAGCCCCGGCGGAGCTGACGGGCGCAATCATACACGGCTTGGGCTGCTCGGGCTGAAAATATTGGCCAGAACAATCGCTTGCGAGATAAAGCTGTGACAACGTCCAGCTCTGACAGTGCGACGGCTGGCACACCCCAAAGAACACATTGAAGACGCAAAAGTTAGCAGAGGCCGGTAAACGCATCGATGACAGTTTATTCATCGCGCCTTACGGAAAAGTGAAAAGCCGAAAAGCAGAAGGCCCGCTTAAAAGCGGGCCTTCTGTTGTATGGTGCACTCGACAGGATTCGAACCTGTGACCGCTCGGTTCGTAGCCGAGTACTCTATCCAGCTGAGCTACGAGTGCAGGGTTGGCGCTTGATAGACCAGATCACCTCTGGTTGAAGCTGAAACAACTTCCAGACTGGAAACTGCTTCGTCGTATGGTGCACTCGACAGGATTCGAACCTGTGACCGCTCGGTTCGTAGCCGAGTACTCTATCCAGCTGAGCTACGAGTGCAGGGTTGGTACTTGATGGACCAGATCACCTCTGGTTGAAACTGAGGCAACTTCCAGACTGGAAACTACTTCGTCGTATGGTGCACTCGACAGGATTCGAACCTGTGACCGCTCGGTTCGTAGCCGAGTACTCTATCCAGCTGAGCTACGAGTGCATTTGTTGCCGCGCATTATAGACCGCTTAATCGATTTGCCAACCACTTTTTCGTTTAATTTCAACTACTTAGCGATTCAAGCAAGATTACAGCGCCCTACATGAATAATGGCGGAGAAGGGGGGATTCGAACCCCCGATACCCTTGTGAGGTATACTCCCTTAGCAGGGGAGCGCCTTCGGCCACTCGGCCACCTCTCCGCAACACGGGGCGTATAATAACCAGAGCCTTCCCCGTTTGCAAACCCTTTTTTGAAAAAATATCGATAAAAATTAATGGGTTGGTTCTTCGTCCTTCTCTTTCTTGATCCGCAGGTAGATTTCCTCACGGTGCACGGCCACTTCCTTGGGCGCGTTCACCCCAATCCGTACCTGGTTTCCTTTGACGCCGAGCACGGTCACGGTGATTTCGCCGTCGCCAATTATCAGGCTCTCTGCGCACCGACGAGTCAGAATCAACATACCTTTCTCCTCACGCAATTCAGTTCAGGGATAACAGTCTGCAAAAAAAGGGCTTCAACCCGCCGCCAGAACAGCGGCGGACCTACGCCTGAACGTTGATCGACACCCGACAACCCACAGGTTTCTTGTGCCGTTCAAAAACACGAAGGGCGCGGCCAGGCCGCGCCCCAGTGAGCACAACGCTTACTCGCCCTGACGGGAAGGCGCGTCGAGTTCGAAAGCGGTGTGCAAGGCACGCACAGCCAGTTCCAGGTACTTCTCTTCGATAACCACCGACACCTTGATTTCCGAAGTGGAGATCATCTGGATGTTGATGCTCTCCTTGGCCAGCGATTCGAACATGCGGCTGGCAACGCCCGCATGCGAGCGCATGCCCACACCCACGATCGATACCTTGGCGATCTTGGTATCACCCACCACTTCGCGGGCATTGAGCTTCAGGGCGGTTTCACCCAGTACCTTCTGCGCCTTTTCGTAATCGTTGCGGTGTACGGTGAAGGTGAAGTCGGTGGTGTTATCGTGCGAAACGTTCTGCACGATCATGTCGACTTCGATATTGGCTGCACTGATGGGGCCCAGAATCCCGAATGCCACGCCCGGGGTATCCGGCACACCGCGAATGGTCAGCTTGGCTTCATCGCGATTGAAGGCGATGCCGGAAATGATCGGCTGTTCCATGGATTCCTCTTCATCAATAGTAATGAGGGTACCCGGACCCTCCTGAAAACTGTGCAGTACACGCAGCGGTACGTTGTACTTGCCGGCAAACTCCACGGCCCGAATCTGCAGCACCTTGGACCCGAGGCTGGCCATTTCCAGCATCTCTTCGAAAGTGATCTTGTCCAGCCGCTGCGCCTGGGACACCACGCGCGGGTCGGTGGTATAGACACCATCGACGTCGGTGTAGATCTGGCACTCGTCAGCCTTCAATGCAGCCGCCAGGGCCACGCCGGTGGTATCGGAACCGCCACGCCCCAGCGTGGTGATGCTGCCGTGCTCGTCAACGCCCTGGAAACCGGCTACCACGACCACGCGACCTGCCTTGAGGTCGGCACGAATCTTCTGATCATCGATCTGCAGGATGCGCGCCTTGTTGTGCGCACTGTCGGTGAGAATACGCACCTGGTTGCCGGTGTAGGACACCGCAGGCACACCCCGCTTGATCAGCGCCATGGCCAGCAATGCGATGGTCACCTGCTCGCCGGTGGACACGATCACGTCCAGCTCGCGCGGAACCGGCTGATCGCTGATTTGCCTCGCCAGCTCGATCAGACGATTGGTTTCCCCGCTCATTGCCGACAGCACGACCACCAGGTCGTCGCCAGCCTCGCGGAACTTCTTCACCTTGTCGGCAACCTGTTCGATGCGCTCGACCGTGCCCACCGAGGTGCCGCCAAATTTCTGTACGATCAACGCCATTTCAAAGCCGCCTCAGCCCGTGAAGGGCACCCAATAAACACAATTACCCAACGCCAGGGCCCGCCATCGGATGGCGGGCCACCGGGCGCTTCAGACACCCTGTTCTACGAATGGCACGGTCAGAGCCAGTGCACCGTCCAGCGCTGCGGCATCCACGCCACCGCCTTGCGCCATGTCCGGACGACCACCGCCTTTGCCGCCCACCGCTGCAGCGGCTTGCTTCATCAGATCACCGGCTTTGAGTTGGCCGGTCAGGTCCTTGGTCACGCCTGCGACCAGTACGACCTTTTCTTCGTGGACACTGCCGAGCAGGATCACTGCGCGGCCGAGTTTGTTCTTCAACTGGTCGACCAGGGCCAGCAAGGCTTTGCCGTCCTGTCCGTCCAGACGCGCGGCCAGCACCTTGACGCCCTTGACGTCGACTGCGCTGGCAGACAGGTCATCGCCGGCAGCACTGGCGGCCTTGGCCTGCAGTTGCTCCAGTTGCTTTTCCAGCTGACGGTTGCGCTCGAGCACCGCCGACAGCTTGTCGACCAGGTTCTCGCGGCTGCCCTTGACCAGCTGGGCAGCTTCCTTGAGCTGCTCTTCGGCAGCGTTCAGGTAGGCCAGTGCGGCGGCGCCAGTGACCGCTTCGATACGACGCACCCCGGAGGCCACACCGCCTTCGCTGATGATCTTGAGCAGACCGATATCGCCGGTGCGCTTGGCATGGATGCCGCCGCACAGCTCGACGGAGAAATCACCGCCCATGCTCAGCACGCGCACGCTGTCGCCATACTTCTCGCCGAACAGCGCCATGGCGCCCTTCTGCTTGGCAGTCTCGATGTCGGTCTCTTCGGTCATGACCTCGGTGTTGTTGCGCACTTCGCGGTTGACGATGTCTTCCAGCGCCTTGAGCTGCTCTGGCTTTACCGCCTCGAAATGGCTGAAGTCAAAACGCAGGCGCTGGCTGTCGACCAGCGAGCCTTTCTGTTGTACGTGCTCGCCCAGCACCTGACGCAATGCCGCGTGCAGCAGGTGGGTGGCCGAGTGATTGAGCGAGGTGGCATGACGAACCTGCGCATCGACCCGGGTTTCAACCTGGGCACCGACGCTCAGCTTGCCGCTGGCAACCACACCGTGGTGCAGGAAGGCACCGCCGGTCTTGGTGGTGTCACGGACATCGAAGCGGACGGCACCGGCCTGCAGGTACCCGCAGTCACCCACCTGGCCGCCGGACTCGGCGTAGAACGGCGTGCGGTCGAGGATCACCACACCCTCCTCGCCTTCACCCAGCTGCTCGACGGCCTTGCCGTCCTTGTACAGTGCAACGACGCTGGCAGCGCCTTCGGTGGTGGCATAACCGGTGAATTCGGTGGCCACATCGACCTTGACCAGGGTGTTGTAGTCCAGGCCGAAGGCGCTGGCCGAACGCGCGCGCTCACGCTGCGCCTCCATCTCGCGCTCGAAACCGACTTCGTCGATGGTCAGGCTGCGCTCACGGGCGATGTCGGCCGTCAGGTCCATCGGGAAACCGTAGGTGTCATACAGTTTGAACACCACGTCACCGGGCACCACGCTGCCCTTGAGTTCGGCCAGGTCCTGCTCGAGGATCTTCAGGCCCTGCTCCAGGGTCTTGGCAAACTGCTCTTCCTCGGCCTTGAGCACGCGCTCGATGTTGGCCTGCTGCTGCTTGAGTTCCGGGAACGCCTCGCCCATCTCGGCAACCAGCGCCGCAACGATCTTGTAGAAGAAGCTGCCGGTGGCACCGAGCTTGTTGCCGTGACGGCAGGCGCGACGAATGATGCGACGCAGCACGTAGCCACGGCCTTCGTTGGAAGGCAGCACGCCATCAGCAATCAGGAAGCTGCACGAACGAATGTGGTCCGACACTACCTTGAGCGACGACTGGTCTTCGTTGCTGCAGCCGATGGCGGCAGCCGACGCGCTCAGCAGGTTCTTGAACAGGTCGATTTCATAGTTCGAATGCACATGCTGCATCACCGCACTGATGCGCTCCAGGCCCATGCCGGTGTCCACCGACGGTGCAGGCAGCGGGTGCAGCACGCCGTCGGCAGTGCGATTGAACTGCATGAAGACGTTGTTCCAGATCTCGATGTAACGGTCACCGTCTTCTTCCGGCGAGCCTGGCGGGCCACCCCAGATGTCGGCGCCGTGGTCATAGAAGATCTCGGTGCAGGGGCCGCACGGGCCGGTATCGCCCATGGTCCAGAAGTTGTCCGAGGCGTAGGGCGCGCCCTTGTTGTCGCCAATGCGCACCATGCGCTCGGCCGGCACACCGATGTGCTGGGTCCAGATGTCGTAGGCCTCGTCATCGGTGGCATACACGGTGACCCAGAGCTTTTCCTTGGGCAGTTGCAGCACGCCGGTGAGGAAGGTCCAGGCGTAGGTGATGGCATCACGCTTGAAATAGTCGCCGAAACTGAAGTTGCCCAGCATTTCGAAGAACGTATGGTGACGCGCGGTATACCCGACGTTTTCCAGGTCGCTGTTCTTGCCGCCGGCGCGCACGCACTTCTGGCTGCTGGTGGCGCGGGTGTACGCGCGCTTTTCCTGGCCAAGGAAGCAGTCCTTGAACTGGTTCATCCCCGCGTTGGTGAACAGCAGGGTCGGGTCGTTGCCCGGGATCAAGGAGCTGGAGGCAACTCGGGTATGGCCCTGCTCTTCGAAGAAGCGAAGGAAGGCTTCACGGATTTCTGCGCTTTTCATAGGTTCTTCCACGGAAACGGCGGCCTGCGTCAAATTGACGAAACGACGGCAAAGGGCCGCATTATATCGAGCCTTAACACGAGGTGCAGTGAGTTTATACATCGCCAACCGCCATTTGAGGATGAAATGACCTTCATCCGGCGCGGTTTGCTTAGCAGGCTATACGTTCTGCCGACATCTATGCTACAACGTGTGCGTCGCCAGCCACTGGCGGCACGTTCTCAGGGCGGGGTGCAATTCCCCACCGGCGGTAATTGCGCCCATTGCGCATAGCCCGCGAGCGCTTGCAGGCAACCCTGCAAGGTCAGCAGACCCGGTGTGATTCCGGGGCCGACGGTCATAGTCCGGATAAAGAGAGAGCGGGATAGGCACGCGAGTGCCTGCGTCTGCACATCTGCGCAACGACAATCCCCTTCGATCCACTGCCCTGTTTCTCATACAAACAGGAGTTCGTTTCAATGCAAGCTACCCCAATCGACAGCAAAGGCCATCACAACGATCGCATCGCCTTCGTCCAGGCCTGCTGGCACAAGGATATTGTTGACCAGAGCCGCAAGGGTTTCGTCGAAGAGATGGCCAAGCAAGGCTATCAGCTGAGCGATATCGACTTCTATGAAGTCGGCGGTGCCTTCGAAATCCCGCTGCACGCCAAGCTGCTGGCCCGCAGCGGCCGTTACGCCGGCATCGTGGCTGCAGGCCTGGTGGTGGACGGCGGCCTGTACCGCCATGAATTCGTCGCCCAGTCGGTGATCAGCGGCCTGATGCAGGTGCAGCTGGAAACCGAAGTGCCAGTGTTCTCGGTGGTACTGACCCCGCATCACTTCCATGCCGGCGACGAGCACCAGAAGTTCTTCTTCGATCACTTCGTGCACAAGGGCGCCGAAGCGGCAGTGACCTGCGCCGACACCCTGCTCAAGCTGCGCTCGCTGCGCCGCAATGAAGTACCGCAGAAGATGGCGGGCTGATTGCACTGCCCCTTTCGCCGGCAGGGCCGGCTGCTACGGGATGCGCGACACCTGTAGCAGCCGGCCTTGCCGGCGAAGGTGTTTCATCTTCAGACCAACTGCTCATCCGACGCAGGCACGATCAGCATCCCCGCACGCAGCCCGTTCTTCACCTTGGGGTTCGGGAAAATGATCCGCGCGCCCTCCTCCTCGACAACCCAGCGCGTCTCGGCCAGGTCCTCGGCCAGCAGATACCCTCTGGAAAGCTCGGAAAAGTTCTCGATATCCGCCGGCAGGTGCAGGTGGAAGCTGTCGCTGTGCTTGATGATCTCGCGCGCGACGCTGAACAGTTGCAGCCCGCCGATCCCTTCATCTTCAGCCGGCTCGTTACCCTCGATGATCGCCCTGAGCCGCGCTTCGAGCTTGCCGAGCTTGATCTCGCCGTTCTGGCCGAACGGCCGCGCCTTGCCCAGCTCGAGGGTGAACGCTTCGGCCCCCAGGGTTTCGTAGGTGAATGCGGTAAAGGTGATCGAAGGCTTGCTCTGCAGCAGCACAGCCTGCATGCCGGCGGCGCGCAAGCGAGCCAGTTCCCGACGCGAGTGCTGACGGCCTTCCTTGTAGGGATACAGCGCAAACTGCTCGATCTTGGAGCCGCGAATGGCGGTGTGCAGGTCATAGTGCAGGCGGGTACGGCCCTCTTTATAGAAAAAAAAGGCCGTTGCCAGACGCTCCAGCGCACAGGCACGCAATGCCTCGACACCACTGGACTGCTCATGACGCCGGTTGAACAGACGGTTGACGTCGTGCTCGATATACCGCGCGCCCGTGCGCATCGCCTCGGGGTTGCCGAACAGGAACAGCACACGCGCCCGCGGCTTGATCTCCCCCCTGGCAATGCCATGCAGGAGTTCGTCGAGCAACTCGATCGGTGCAGTCTCGTTGCCATGAATACCCGCAGACAGCAGCAGGTCCATGCCATCGTCACGCCCCTCGGGCGGGGTCACTTCAAGCGCCCCCTCGTCGAGCCAGCGCATGCGCACGCCTTCGACAGTCAGCTGGGTCTTCTCTGCCGGTTCACGACCGGCAAGGGTCAGTTCAAGCAGTTTGCCGAGGGCGAGCATGGGCGGTGTTCCTTAGTGGTGATGCCCGCAATCGGGGCCATGGACGTGGTCGTCATCTTCGCCAGCATCGGCCGGCTCCATTTCCAGCTGCAGGCTCACCAGGTTGGTGGCCAGCGGGCGCAGCAGCAGGTTGGCATACTCGGCGTCGCCTTCTTCAACATCGACACCGATCAGCAGCTGGCCGCGGCCATCCTGCTGAATCCACACTTCCTTGCCCTGCCACAGCACGGCAAAACGGGTGCAGGAAGTTTCCAGCTGGGTGCCATCTTCATCTTCGAGGATCAGCTGCAGGGCGTCGGACATAATCGAGTTCTCTTTCAAGGTTGGAGTTGGAACGGGTACACCGAACCCAGCTTGAGGATCTGGGTCAGCTCATCCAGTGCCGTGCGACATTCCAGCAACAGCTGCGGGTCAGCCAGGTCGCGTTCGCTCAGGCTGTCGCGGTAGTGCCTGTCGACCCATTGGGTCAGGGTGTCGTACAGCGGCGCGGTCATGATAACCCCTGGGTTGACGGCCGCCAGCTCCGTATCGTTGAGCGCCACGCGCAAACGCAGGCACGCGGGGCCGCCGCCATTCTGCATGCTCTGCTTGAGGTCGAAGACCTTGACCTCGGTCACCGGCCCGCCCTGGCCGGTCAAGGCCGACAGATAGGCCCAGACCCGCTCGTTATTGCGGCATTCCTCCGGCACGATCAGCAGCATCGAACCGTCTTCACGGGACAGCAACTGACTGTTGAACAGATACGAACGCACGGCGTCCTCGACCGTCACCTGGGCCCGCGGCACGCAGATGGCCTTGAACTTGCCGCCACATCCGGCCAGTTTAGCCTGCAGCTCGGCCAGCACCGCTTCGGTGTCGAGGAAGGCATCCTCGTGATAGAACAGCACCTCGCCGTTGCCCACCGCGATCACATCGTTGTGAAACACGCCCTGGTCGATCACGGCAGGGTTCTGCTGAGCATAGACCACGCCGTCGGCACTCAGGCCATGCAGCCGGGCAACCGCCTGGGAAGCCTCCAGGGTCTGGCGGGCCGGGTATTTGTGCGGCGCCGGGTAGCGCGCATCGAATGCACTGCGCCCGAACACGAAGAACTCCACGCCCGGTTCGCCATAGGCACGGCAGAAGCGCGTGTGGTTGGCAGCACCTTCGTCACCGAACTGCGCCACCGCCGGCAACGCGGCATGGTGGGCAAAGTGCTGCGTATTGGCGAACATCGCGCCCAGCACACGACTGGTGGTCGGGTGCTCGATACTGCGGTGGTACTTGCAGTTCAGGTTGGCCGCCGTGAAATGCACGCGTCCATCGGCCGTATCGGCGCTCGGACTGACCGTGGCGGCGTTGGCCACCCACATGCTGGACGCAGAGCAACTGGCGACCAGCAACGGCATCGCCTCCCTGGCCGCCCGCTCGATGACCTGCGCATCGCCGCCGCCAAAGCCCAGGCGACGCAGCGCAGCCACATCCGGACGCTCCTGCGGGGCCAGTACGCCCTGCACAAAGCCCATCTCCATCAGCGCCTTCATCTTCGCCAGGCCCTGGCGCGCCGCTTCACGCGGGTTGGATGCCTGCTGGCTGTTGCTCTGCGAAGCAACGTTGCCGTAGGACAGCCCGCCGTAGTTGTGCGTCGGCCCCACCAGGCCATCAAAATTCACTTCAAATGATTTCATCGGCTAAGGCTCCGTGAAGCTGTTGTTATAGGGTGATGCCGGGCGTCAGCGTGGCGGGCAGCACAAGGCTGGATGCCTCCAGCGACGCCACCGGGTAGGCGCAGTAGTCGGCCGCGTAATAGGCGCTCGCCCGATGGTTGCCACTGGCCCCGACACCACCGAACGGTGCGCTGCTGGCGGCACCGGTCAGTTGCTTGTTCCAGTTGACGATACCGGCGCGGCTTTCCAGCCAGAACTGCTGGTAGCGCGCCTCGGAATCGGACAACAGCCCTGCGGCCAGGCCGTACTGGGTGTTGTTGGCTTCGCGGATCGCGGCATCGAAATCGCTGTAGCGGATAACCTGCAGCAGCGGCCCGAAGAACTCCTCGTCCGGGCGCTCGGCCACCGAGGTCACGTCGATGATGCCCGGGGTCAGCAACGCCGCATCGGCCTGTGGCTGGGTCATCGGCAGCAGCGACTGTGCGCCGCTGGCCAGCAACTGGGCCTGGGCATCGAGCAGCGCGCGGGCTGCCCCCAGGGAGATCACCGAGCCCATGAACGGCGCCGGCTGCTGATCGAACGCGCCCACCGAAATGTTCCGGCTGACGGCCACCAGCCGCGCCAGCAGGGTGTCGCCCCATTCGCCTTGGGGTACCAGCAGGCGGCGTGCACAGGTGCAGCGCTGGCCGGCGGAAATGAAGGCCGACTGGATGATGGTGTATACCGCAGCGTCCAGGTCCTGCACCTGATCGACCACCAGGGGGTTGTTGCCCCCCATCTCCAGGGCCAGGATCTTGTCCGGGCGCCCCGAGAACTGCTGGTGCAGCAGGTTGCCGGTGCGGCTGGAGCCGGTGAAGAACAGGCCGTCGATGCCGGGGTTGGCCGCCAGGGCCACCCCGGTTTCCCGCGCCCCCTGCACCAGGTTGAGCACGCCAGCCGGCAGCCCGGCCTCGATCCAGCACCTGAGCGTCAGCTCGGCCACTTTCGGCGTGAGCTCGCTGGGCTTGAACACCACGCTGTTACCGGCCAGCAGCGCCGGCACGATATGCCCGTTGGGCAGGTGGCCCGGGAAGTTGTACGGGCCGAACACCGCCACCACACCGTGGGGCTTGTGCCGCAGTACCGCCGTGGCGTCAGCCAGCGGGCCGCTCTTCTCGCCGGTACGTTCGCGGTAGCTCTGCACCGAAATGGCCACCTTGTTGACCATGCTGGTCACTTCGGTGGTGGCCTCCCACAGCGGCTTGCCGGTTTCTTCGCCGATGCAGCGGGCCAGTTCATCGGCGTGGGCCTTGAGGCACGCGGCAAAGGCTTCGAGCACGCTGATACGCGCCTCCAGCGGTTGGCGAGCCCAGCCAGCAAAGGCTTGACGCGCAGCCTGTACTGCGGCCTCGACCTGCCCCGCGTCGGCGCCCTGGCCCTGCCAGATCACCTGCTGGCTGACCGGGTTCAGCGACTGCAGGGTCTCGCCCTGGCCGGCCTGCCATGTACCGGCAATGTAGTGCGTGGTCATTATTTGGCCTCCCGTGCTGCGGACAGTGGCACCGCACGTACCTGGTCACCGGCGCTCAGGCGCAGGCGCTTGGCCGTCAGCGGGTCGACCACCAGGGTGCCCGCAGCCAAGCGCGCGGGCGCTGCGGTGATACGGCAGTCCTCGCGCTTGCGGTTGTGGATGATGAAAGGGGTGGCATCGTCGCCCGGCGTGCCGATCGCCAGCACCAGGGCCTGGCTGTCGTGCACCGCGCGAATCTTGCTGGTCTGGCACTCGACCGCCGGGCCCGCGTCGAAGATGTCGACGTAGCCCTGATAGCTGAAGCCTTCGCTCTGCAGCATGGCCAGCGCCGGTTCGGTATCGGTGTGCACGCGCCCGATCACATTGCGCGCCGCCTCGGACAGAAAGCAGGTGTACAGCGGGAACTTGGGCATCAGCTCGGCGATGAACGCCTTGTTGCCGACCCCCGTCAGGTAGTCGGCCTGGCTGAACTCCATCTTGAAGAAGTGTCGGCCCAGGCTCTCCCAGAAGGGCGAACGGCCCTGCTCGTCGGACATGCCGCGCATTTCGGCAATGATCTTGTTGCCGAACAGCTCGCTGAATTCGGCAATGAACAGCAGGCGAGCCTTGGCCAGCAGACGACCATTGAGGCCACTGCGGTAGTCGCTGCGCAGAAACAGGGAGCACAACTCGGAGTTGCCGGTCAGGTCGTTGGCCAGAAACAGCGTGGGGATCTCGCGGTAGATGTCCAGTTCCTGGGACGCGCTGACGGTCAGGCCCACCCGGTAGTTGTACCAGGGTTCACGCAGCCCAACGGCACCGGCGATGGCCGAAATGCCCACCACTTCGCCTTCGTCGTTCTCGAGCACGAACAGGTAGTCGGCATCGCCACGCTCGGCTTCGCCGCGGAAGGTCTTCTCGGCCCAGCCCACCCGGTGGGCCAGGCGCTCTTCGTTGGCCGGCAGAGTGGTCAGGCCGGTGGTGCCGGTGCTGCGCGCCAGCTCGATCAGCGCCGGTAGGTCGCTGCTGCGTACGGGACGAACAATCATGCTATCTCCTCGGGCAGGTGCCTGCTGGCCCCTGCGAAACTCGACCTGGGGTAGCCAGGCAATCAGACCGCGACCAGGCGCACGCTGGCGCCCTCACCCACTCCCAGCGCCTCGGCGGCGGCCAGGTCCAGCTGCACCGGCTTGCCAGGGGCCCAGTCCAGCTCCAGCATCACGGCGCGGTAATCCTGCAACTGGCCGTTGGATACCAGGTACGGGCGCCCGCCCTTGACGGCCTGCTCCTGCAGCTTGACCGGCACCAGCCGGCTCTGGGCGATGGAGCGGATGCCGGACACTCGCGCATGCAGGGTCGGCCCACCGTCGAAGATGTCGATGTAGTGATCGGTCTCGAAGCCTTCGCGCATCAGGATGTCGAAGGTGATCTGCGCGCGCGGGTGCACCTGGCCCATGGCCTCCTGCGCGGCATCCGGCAGCAGGGGCACATAGATGGGGTAATGCGGCATCAGCTCGGCAAGGAAGGTACGGCTCTTGAGCCCGCACAGGCGCTCGGCGGCAGCGTAGTTGAGGTCGAAGAAGTTGCGCCCGATGGCATCCCAGAACGGCGAGTCGCCGTGCTCGTCGCTGTAGCCGACGATCTCGGTCACCACCGAATCGGCAAACCGCTCCGGGTGCGCTGCCATGAACAGCAGCCGGCCGCGGGAATTGAGCTCGGCCCAGCCGGTGCCCACCAGTTCGGGCAGCACGTAGAAGCTGGTCAGCAGGCTGTTGCCGGTCAGGTCGTGACACTGCGACAGCACATGGATCTTGTTGTGGATCTTCAGCTCGCGCGAGGCGTGCACGAAGGTCTCGTTGCGAAAACTGTAGAACGGCTCGGAATAGCCGGCCGAGGCCACGATGGCCGAACAGCCGACCAGCTTGCCGGTCTCGCTGTCTTCGAGCACGAAGAAGTAGCTCTCCTCGCCATTGAAGCTGACTTCGGCGGCAAAGGAGGTTTCGGACGCGGCGATCTTGTCGCCCAGGCGACCGGCATCATCCGGCAGGGACGTGACACCGATGGGACTGTCCGCGGCCAGACGCTGCACTTCACCCAGGTCAGCCATTTGCGCGGGGCGCATCACCAGCATGGTGTCACTCCTTTAGGGAAAATCGGGCCGACAGCTGCCGGCGCAGAAGAAGCGGCACGTGCCACGGGCACGGGCCACCAGAATCGGTTCGCTGGCCACCGGGGCCAGCGAAGGACCGCAGGCCGGTATCAGGCCTTGGTCAGTGCAGCGGCAGCGCGTTCGAAGCGGTCCAGGCCTTCATCGATGTCGGCATCTTCCACCACCAGGCTGGGGGCGAAACGCACCACGTCCGGGCCGGCCTGCAAAACCATCAGGCCTTCTTTCTCGGCAGCATTGAACACGTCCTTGGCCTTGCCCTTCCAGGCATCGGACAACACGCAACCGATCAGCAGGCCCAGGCCGCGGACCTGGGTGAACAGGCCGTACTGCTGGCCGATCTTCTCCAGGCGCGCCTTGAAGCGCTCGTGCTTTGCCTTGACGCCCGCCAGCACTTCGGGGGTGTTGACCACATCCAGCACCGCAGAGGCCACGGCGCAGCCCAACGGGTTGCCGCCATAGGTGGTGCCGTGGGTGCCCACGGCCAGGTGCTTGGCAAGCGCTTCGGTGGTCAGCATCGCGGCAATCGGGAAGCCGCCGCCCAGGCTCTTGGCGCTGGTCAGGATGTCGGGGGTCACGCCGTAGTGCATGTAGGCGAACAGCTCGCCGGTACGGCCGACGCCGGTCTGCACTTCGTCGAAGATCAGCAGTGCGTTGTGCTTGTCGCACAGCTCGCGCGCGCCTTGCAGATAGGCCTTGTCGGCCGGCACCACGCCGCTCTCGCCCTGGATCGGCTCGATCACCACCGCGCAGGTCTTGTCGCTGATCTGCGCCTTGAGCGCTTCGAGGTCGTTGTACGGCACATGGCTGATGCCGGTGATCTTAGGGCCGAAGCCGTCGGAGTACTTGGGCTGGCCACCGACGCTCACGGTGAACAGGGTGCGACCGTGGAAGCTGTTCACGGTAGCGATGATCTCGTGCTTTTCAGGGCCGAAGCGGTCGTGGGCGACACGACGGGCCAGCTTGAAGGCGGCCTCGTTGGCCTCGGCGCCGGAGTTGCAGAAGAACGCACGCTCGGCAAAGGTGGCGTCGACCAGCTTGTGGGCCAGACGCAGGGCTGGCTCGTTGGTGAACACGTTGGACACGTGCCACAGCTTGTTGGCCTGCTCGGTCAGCGCACCGACCAGCGCCGGGTGGGCGTGCCCCAGGACGTTTACGGCGATGCCGCCAGCGAAATCGATCAGCTCGCGCCCCGCCTGGTCCCATACACGGGAGCCCTGGCCACGCACGGGGATGAAAGCGGCCGGCGCATAGTTGGGGACCATTACCTGGTCGAAATCGGCGCGTTGCACCGGAGCTTGCTCAACGGACATCGGAGTCTCCTGAAGAGGAACGCCTGCCTGGAACTGGCGAGCGATGGGGGGATTGTAAGGACTGATGAACGCCCGGCCTTGCCGCCAAGCGACAACTTCTTATAGCGCCAAACCCTGTTTTGCCAAGGCTTTCGGCAATGCGACAAATAGGGTCGCAAAGGCGCAGTTTAAACGGTGCGCGGTGCTGGCGGGGAGATTGTGTCACGCACGGATTTGCGGGGGCTTCTTCGCTGGCAAGCCAGCGCCCTCGGGCCTGTGCAGCCCCCTTCGACGCTGCGGGCGCTGGTTTGCCGCCGAAGGTCGCGCTGCGCTACCGAATCAGCCGCGCTCGGCAGGCGCCGACGACAACTCGAACGGGCTGTTGCTGCGGCGCTGGTTGCGGTCTTCGCGTGGCGTTGCGCCAAAGACGTTGCGGTACGCGCTGGAAAAATGCGGCCCCGACGAGAACCCGCACGACAGGCCGATCTGGATGATCGACTTGCTGGTCTGCATCAGCATCTGGCGCGCCTTGTTCAAGCGCAGCTCCAGGTAATACTGGCTGGGCACCCGATTGAGGTACTGCTTGAAGATCCGCTCCAGCTGCCGGCGCGATACGCACACATGCTGGGCAATCTCGTCGGTGGTCAACGGCTCTTCGATATTGGCCTCCATCAGCAGCACCGCCTGGGTCAGCTTCGGATGGCTGGAGCCCAGGCGATTCTGCAGCGGGATGCGCTGACGCTCGCCCCCCTCGCGAATGCGCTCGACCACCAGCTCTTCGGAAACCGCACCGGCAAGCTCGGCGCCATGGTCACGGGCCAGCACGGCCAGCAGCAGGTCCAGTACCGACATGCCACCACAGGCGGTCAGCCGATCGCGATCCCAGTCGAACAGGTGGCTGGTGGCGATGACCCTGGGGAAGCGCTCGGCGAAGTCATCCTGCCAGCGCCAGTGCACCGCGGCGCGATAACCATCCAGCAGGCCCAGCTGGGCCAGCGGATACACACCTGCCGAAAGACCGCCCACCACGCACCCCGAGCGCACCAGTTGCTTGAGCGCGCTGCCCAGCGCCGCGCCTACCGCCTGCGGCGGCTCATCGGCCAGCAGAAACAGCTTCTGGCAACCTTCCAGCCGCCCCACCCAGGCTTCGCCAGGCAAGCGCCAGGCGCCCTCCGGCGCAGGTTCGGCCTGCAGGAACAGCAGCTCGTAGACCACTTCGGGGTGCACCTTCTGGGCCACCCGCAAGACCTCTTCGGCCAGCGCCAGGGTCAAGGCCTTGGTGCTGGGCCAGAGGAGAAAACCGATTCGCTGGGTGGTCATTGGGTAAGGTCCGAAACCTGAGAGGAGTCTGGGAGAAAAGCCTCGATCGAGGCGCAGCATGCCCTATTCTGGTGCAAAGCGGCAGCCTCGAACTGTAGCACGGTCGATTATTTCAGGCTGCCGGACAGGAACTGCTGCAACCGCTCGGACTGCGGGTTGACCAGCACTTCACGCGGGTTGCCGCTCTCTTCGACCACACCCCTGTGCAGGAACACCAGCTGGTTGGACACCTCGCGGGCGAAGCCCATCTCGTGGGTCACCACAACCATGGTGCGGCCTTCCTGGGCCAGCGCCTGCATCACCTTGAGCACATCGCCCACCAGCTCCGGGTCCAGCGCCGAGGTCGGCTCGTCGAACAGCATCACTTCAGGCTCCATCGCCAGTGCACGGGCAATCGCCACACGCTGCTGCTCACCACCGGACATATGGCCCGGGTAGGCATCCTTGCGATGGGACACACCGACCTTGGCCAGGTAGTGCTCGGCCTTTTCCAGCGCGTCCTTGCGGCTCATGCCCAGCACGTGCACCGGTGCCTCGATGATGTTCTCCAGCGCAGTCATGTGCGACCACAGGTTGAAGTGCTGGAACACCATCGACAGGCGCGAGCGCATGCGCTGCAACTGCTTGGGGTCGGCCGCCTTCAGCGCGCCGTCCTTGTTCGCCACCAGCTTCAACTCTTCGTTGTTGAGCAGGATCTTGCCGGCATGCGGCTGCTCGAGCAGGTTGATGCAGCGCAGGAAGGTGCTCTTGCCCGAGCCGCTGGAGCCGATGATGCTGATCACATCGCCCGCCTTGGCCGCCAGGGACACACCCTTGAGCACTTCGTGACTGCCATAGCGTTTGTGCAGGTCTTGGACTTCGAGTTTGTACATGCTGTCGGTTCTCACAAAGCGTCAGTCCCGGGCCTGCGCCCGGGGCGAAAAAGTTGCCGCCGGGCTCAGCCCTTGCGCGGCGCCAGGTAGCCGAGCCAGCGGCGTTCAGCCAGCTTGAACAGGCGCACCAGAATGAAGGTCAGGCACAGGTAGAACACACCGGCGGTGATGTACGCCTCGAACGGCAGGTAGTACTGGGCATTGACCGTGCGCGCCGCACCGGTGATGTCGATCAGGGTCACGATCGACGCCAGGCTGGTGGTCTGCAGCATCATGATCACTTCATTGCTGTACTGCGGCAGCGCCCGGCGCAGGGCCGAGGGCAGCAGGATGCGGCGGTACATCTTGACCCGCGACATGCCCATCGCCTTGGCCGCCTCGATCTCGCCGTGGGGCGTGGCCTTGAGGCTGCCGGCGATGATCTCGGCGGTGTAGGCACTGGTATTGATGGCAAAGGCCAGGCACGCACAGAAGGTCGCACTGGACAGCCACGGCCACAGGAAGCTCTCGCGCACCGCCTCGAACTGGGCCAGCCCGTAATAGATCAGAAACAGCTGCACCAGCATCGGCGTGCCACGAATCACGTAGGTGTAGAGCCAGGCGCTCATGTTCACCAGCGGCTGCTTGGACACCCGCATCAGGCCCAGCGGCACTGCCACCAGCAGTCCGAACAGCAACGACAGCGCCAGCAGCTTGAGCGTGGTCAGCATGCCGCTCAGGTACAGCGGCATGGCTTCCCAGATGACGTTGTAATCGAAAATCATAGATCAGCCGCCTTTACGCCAACCGAGTAGCGTTTCTCGAGGTAACGCAGGGCCAGCAACGAGACACTGGTGATCACCAGGTACAACGCCGCGACCGCCAGGAAGAACGTGAACGGCTCGCGGGTCGCGTCCGCCGCCTGCTTGGCCTTGAACATCATGTCTTGCAGGCCCACCACCGAAATCAGTGCGGTGGCCTTGGTCAGTACCAGCCAGTTGTTGGTGAAGCCAGGGATCGCCAGGCGAATCATCTGCGGCACCAGCACTCGGAAGAAGATCTGCAGGCCGCTCATGCCATAGGCCATGCCGGCTTCGGCCTGCCCCTTGGGGATGGCCATGAAAGCGCCGCGGAAGGTTTCGGACAGGTATGCACCAAAGATGAAGCCCAGGGTACCGATACCCGCCATCAGCGGATTGAGGTCGATGTAATCGTCGAAACCGAGCAAGGGTGCGACGCGGTTGAGCAGGTCCTGACCGCCGTAGAAGATCAGCAGGATCAGCACCAGGTCGGGGATCCCGCGGATCACCGTGGCGTACAGGTCGCCCAGCCAGGCCAGCCAGCGCACCGGCGACAGCCGCAGCGCCACGCCGATCAGGCCCAGTACGATGGCCAGGGCCATGGACGACAAGGCGAGCTGTAGCGTCAGCCATGCTCCATCGAGGATGACTGCCCCGTAGCCTTTCAACATGTTGAGGTCCTCGACCTTAGGGATGAAAAAATGGTGCAAACCTCAGCGCTTCTGCTGCTTGCACCATTGAACAGGTGAAACGTCGACGGATTACTGCGCGTCAGGGCCGTAGATGTCGAAGTTGAAGTACTTGTCCTGGATCTTCTTGTACTCGCCATTGGCACGGATGCCGTCGATGGCGGTGTTGATCTTGTCCTTCAGGGCGTCGCCCTTGCGCACGGCGATACCGATACCGTCACCGAAGTACTTGGCGTCGGTGAAGGACGGGCCTACGAATGCATAGCCCTTGCCGGCGTCGGTCTTGAGGAAGCCGTCTTCGAGCAGGGTCGCATCGGCCACGGTGCCATCCAGACGACCGGCGGCAACGTCCAGGTAGATTTCGTTCTGGGTGCCGTAGGGAACGATGGTGGCGCCTTTGGGGGCCAGCACTTCCTTGGCGAAACGGTCGTGGATCGAGCCACGCTGAACGCCGATCTTCTTGCCCTTGAGTTCGTCCAGGCTGTCGCTGACGGTGGTACCGTCCTTCATCACCAGGCGGGCCGGCGTGAGGTAGTAGCGCTTGGTGAAGTCCACGGACTTCTTGCGATCATCGGTGATCGACATGGACGACAGGATGGCGTCGATCTTGCGCACCTTGAGCGCCGGGATCAGGCCGTCGAACTCCTGCTCGACCCAAACGCACTTGACCTTCATCTCTGCACACAGCGCGTTGCCGATGTCGTAGTCGAAGCCCACGATGCTGCCGTCCGGCGCCTTGGAAGCGAACGGTGGGTAGGCGGCCTCGATGCCGATCTTCAGTGGTTTTTCATCAGCCAGCGATGCCAGGGAAAACACGGACAGCGCCAGGGCGCCAAGCAGTGCGAGTTTCTTCATCTGGGAACTCCATCGGTAAAGGGCAATACGTGACAGGCCGATTGGCCGTCGACGTTGCGAATGGGTACAACGCGAGCTGCGCAGGGCTCGACGAAACAGGGTCGAGGCATCACGAGCGAGTGATTGGCATTTTAGCGACAGCTCCGAACCCGATATTTCTTCAATGCGACAACTAGTTACAGAAGCGCCGGAAGTCAGGGCCGGAGATATTGACAGCTTTCGCGGAATATGCAAAAGCGAGAGACAAATAACCTATCAATCAAGCAATAACCGCGCCCATTATTGGCAAAGCCTTGTAATCCGGCAAGTGCAGCGTGGCAGCCATGCAAAATTGGCGTGGTGGATGCGCCCGGATCGGGCGGCGGCGTTTCCCAATGCCCCGTTTGTGTGCGAAACCGGTGACAGAAAAGGTTACCGATGAAAGTCGGCGTAACAGGCATGAAAAAGCCCCGCAGTGCGGGGCTTTGTGCTGACAGCCAACCGGCCCTATCGCCGGCAGGCCGACCCCTACAAGGGCCGGCCTGCCGGCGATGACTCAGGCCGACGCCAGGTTCATCGACTTGTGCGTGTCGATCAGGTGCTGCACCACACCCGGGTCGGCCAGCGTCGAGATGTCGCCCAGGCCGTCGTACTCGGCCGTGGCGATCTTGCGCAGGATACGGCGCATGATCTTGCCCGAGCGGGTTTTAGGCAGCCCTGGTGCCCACTGGATCACGTCTGGCGAGGCGATCGGCCCGATCTCCTTGCGCACCCAGTTCTTCAGCTCCAGACGCAATGCTTCGCTCGGCTCCTCGCCACCGTTGAGCGTGACGTAGACATAGATGCCCTGCCCCTTCAGATCATGCGGCACACCGACGACCGCCGCCTCGGCGACCTTCGGGTGCGCAACCATGGCGCTCTCGATCTCGGCGGTCCCCATGCGGTGGCCCGAGACGTTGAGTACGTCGTCGACCCGGCCGGTGATCCAGTAGTAGCCGTCTTCGTCGCGGCGCGCGCCGTCACCGGTGAAGTACATGCCGCGGAAGGTCTTGAAGTAGGTGTCGACGAAACGGTCGTGATCGCCGTACAGCGAACGCGACTGGCCCGGCCACGAATCGAGGATCACCAGGTTGCCCTCGGCGGCGCCGTCGATCAGGTTGCCCAGGTTGTCCACCAGCGCCGGCACCACGCCGAAGAACGGACGGGTGGCCGAGCCCGGCTTGAGCGCAGTGGCGCCCGGCAGCGGGCTGATCAGGATGCCGCCGGTCTCGGTCTGCCACCAGGTGTCGACGATCGGGCAACGCTCCTTGCCCACGGTGGTGTGGTACCAGTTCCAGGCTTCAGGGTTGATCGGCTCGCCTACCGAGCCCAGCAGGCGCAGGCTCGAACCGTCGGCATCCTTCATGGCCGCCTGACCTTCGGCCATCATCGCGCGAATGGCGGTGGGCGCGGTGTAGAGGATGTTGACCTTGTGCTTGTCGACGATCTTCGCCACACGGGTGATGTCCGGGTAGTTCGGCACGCCTTCGAACAGCAGGGTGGTGGCGCCGTTGGCCAGCGGGCCATAGACGATGTAGCTGTGACCGGTTACCCAGCCCACGTCGGCGGTGCACCAGTACACGTCACCAGGGCGATAGTCGAACACGCGCTCATGGGTCAGCGAGGCGTACACCAGGTAGCCGCCAGTGGTGTGCAGCACGCCCTTGGGCTTGCCGGTGGAGCCGGAGGTATAGAGGATGAACAGCGCTTCTTCGGCGCCCATCTCTTTCGGCGCGCAGTGGGCAGAAGCCACTTTCATCAGGTCTTCGTACCAGATGTCGCGGTGCTGGTGCCAGGCAATGTCGCCACCAGTGCGCTTGCACACGATGATCTTCTGCACGCTGGCGGTTTCCGGGTTGGTCAGCGCCAGGTCGACGTTGGCCTTGAGTGCGGTACGACGCCCGCCACGCAGCCCTTCGTCGGCGGTGATCACGACCTTGGACTTGCAGTCGATGATGCGGCCGGCCAGCGCCTCGGGCGAGAAGCCGCCGAACACCACCGAGTGGATCGCGCCGATACGCGCGCACGCCAGCATGGCGACCACGGCTTCGGGAATCATCGGCATGTAGATGGTCACCACGTCGCCGCGGTGAACGTCCTGGCCACGCAGGGCGTTGGCGAACTTGCAGACCTGCTCGTGTAGTTCGCGATAGGTGATGTTGCGGTGCTCGGAAGGGTCGTCGCCTTCCCAGATGATCGCCAGCTGATCGCCACGCTCGGCCAGGTGACGGTCCAGGCAGTTGTAGGAAACGTTCAGAGTGCCGTCGGCAAACCACTTGATGTCGACATGGTGGTCGTCGAACGAGGTCTGCTTGACCTTGGTGAAGGGCTTGATCCACTCGAGGCGCTGAGCTTGCTCGCGCCAGAAGCCGTCAGGGTTGATCACCGACTGCTGGTACATGGCCTTGTAGGTCGCCTCGTCGGTCAGCGTGTTGGCCGCAACCTCGGGACGCACGGGATACAGGGGAGCCGCACTCATCTTTGTTACCTCGGTGTAATAGTTGTTTTTGTATGACCTCGTTTTAACTGTACCAGAGCGCCAAGGGCCATTCGACGTTGGTAGTAACGGGACCTGCATTTGGTCCAACACTGCGCGTCGACCGCTCTGGCACGGGCGTTCCAGCGCGGCAACAGATAGAAAAATAAATCCCGGGGTGAAATTTCAACTGATTGTTACAGTTTCCGCCAACAGTGTTTATCAAAACGGGCTCTGTTTCGGGGCCCGCCACACTCCTAGAATTCACCTCGCCAGCAACGGCAACGCGAATTAACTGGTAACAGCCCCCACGAAGGCATGTTAATCCCGCGATAACCCTGAAAGTTTCAACTTGCTGCACACGCCGCGCCACAAGCGCAGCGTGACCCCTTACGACCTTAGACAGGTAACTTGAAGATGAAAGCTTTACTGGTATTGGCACTCGGTAGTTTTTGCGCATCGGCCATGGCGGCTGAAGTTGCAGATGTTTCCGCCGAGCAGATTCCGGTTGAACAATACAGTTACTCGCAACATCTGGACATCGCCAAAGTCATTTCCATGACCGAAGTCCCGAACGTCTGCGAAGTGGTTCCGGCCCGCATGACCTACGAGGACTCCCAAGGCCAGAAGCACATTCTCGAATACCGCGTCATGGGTAACGGGTGCTCCAACGGCTGATAGAGCACACTGACGGTAGTTGCGCCTCGGGCCTTGTGTCGACGAGGCGCACCCTCGCTGCAAACAGTAACTTCCCCGCCTTTCAAGTCACTCCACAACTTTGCCGATTGCGTAATCACGCAACTTGTTGGCAATGGTGGTATGCGAAACGCCCAGGCGTTTACCCAGTGCTCTGCTACTGGGGAATTCACCCTGCAAACTTTCAAGTACGGCTTTTTCGAAACGACCGACTATTTGCGACAAGTCACCTTCCAGGGAAAACTCGCCCAAAGGTTGGCGCGCGCCATAATCGGGCAGGCGAATATGCTCGGCCTTGACCACCCCGCCGTCGCACAATGAAACCGCCTGGAACAGTACGTTCTCCAGTTGCCGCACGTTGCCCGGCCAATGGTATTGGCTCAGGCGCTCCATCGCCGCCGGTGCCAGGCTCGGCAACGGGCAGCCGATCTGGCGGCTGGCCTGGTCGAGAAAATGCTCCACCAGCGGCGCCAGGCCGTCCAGGCACTCGCGCAGCGGTGGAATGTGCAGCGACAGCACGTTGAGGCGGTGATACAGGTCCTGGCGAAACTCGCCGCGGGCGCACAACTCCGACAAGTCCACCTGGGTCGCGCAGATCACCCGCACATCCAGGTACACCTCCTCGTCACTGCCCACCCGGCGAAAGCAACCGTCCTGCAGAAAGCGCAACAGCTTCACCTGCAGGCGCGGGCTCATCTCACCCACGCCGTCGAGAAACAGCGTGCCGCCCGCGGTCAGTTCCAGCAGGCCAAGCTTGCCCTCGGCGCGGGCGCCTTCGAACGCCCCCGGCCCGTAGCCGAACAGCTCGGTCTCGGCCATCGACTCGGGCAGCCCGGCACAGTTGAGCGCCATCAGCGGCGCCTGCCCACGCGGACTGGCCAGGTGGCAGGCGCGGGCCAGCAGCTCCTTGCCGGTACCGGTCTCGCCCTCGATCAGCAGTGGCGCATCCAGCGGCGCCATGCGACGTGCCTCGCGCACCACCGCCGCCATCACCCTGGAGCTCTGGAAAATGCTGTCGAACCCACGCAGCTCCTGCTTGCGCACGTTGTAGATGCGTTCGCCGATGCGGTCAGCCCGGTGCAGGGTCAGCACGGCCCCTGCCAGCGCCTCGCTGTCATCGTGCTCGGACTGCAGCGGTGCGATATCGGCCAGGAACACATCGCCTTTGATCTTCACCCGCAAGCCGTTGATGCGTGACTTGTTGGCCCGCACCAACTCAGGCAGGTCGAAATCCTCGGCATACCGCGACAATGCAATGCCCGGCACTTCGTCCACCCGTACCCCGAGCAACTGCGCCGCCGAACGGTTGGCCGCGACGATCGAGCCCCCCATGTCGATCGACAGCACCGGAAAATCCAGCGCACCCAGCAAGGCATTGAGCTCCATGTGCCGGCGCTCGCTGGGCATCAGGCCCACGCGCTTGACCCCGAACACACCGGTAATGGCTTCGAACTTGGGGCGCAGCGCCTGGAACTGCAGGTTGATCAGGTTCGGGCAGTGCAGGTAGATGGCATTGCCATGCTCGCCCCCCACCTCGCCGCGGGCCACGTTGATCCCGTACTCGACCAGCAGGTTGAGCATGTCGCGCAAGATACCGATGCGGTTCTGGCAGTGCACTTTGATACGCATGAAAGGTCCTACAAACAAGAAGACGAGGCCAACTATCTGCACAACGGCATGAATTCTCGTAAAGAATACGTTACAAAAAGGCGGATTCACAGCTACCAGCACCTGCGTTTTTTCGGCACTTCGGCACCACCGTAAAATCTGCGTTACAAAAATACGGTTGAACCGCCCGCCGGGCACGAGGCAACGGGATGCAAACACCAGGGGGAGGGGGTATTCCTAGGGCATGGCGAAAGCCACCCTATAACAATAAAGGCCCTCATCAGGAGAGCAGCATGAAACAGACGCACTACGTGGCCCGCGAGCCCGATGCGCAGGGTTTTATCGATTACCCGCCGCAGGAACATGCGGTGTGGAATACCCTGATCACCCGCCAGCTGAAGGTGATCGAGGGGCGCGCGTGCCAGGAGTACCTGGACGGCATCGAACAACTGAACCTGCCTCATGACCGCATTCCGCAACTGAGCGAGATAAACCAGGTACTGGGCGCCACCACCGGCTGGCAAGTTGCCCGCGTGCCGGCCCTGATCCCCTTCCAGACCTTCTTCGAACTGCTGGCCAGCAAGCGCTTTCCGGTGGCCACCTTCATTCGCACCGAAGAAGAACTCGACTATCTGCAAGAGCCCGACATCTTTCACGAGATCTTCGGCCACTGCCCGCTGCTGACCAACCCCTGGTTTGCCGAATTCACCCACACCTACGGCAAACTCGGCCTGGCCGCGACCAAGGAACAGCGCGTCTACCTGGCCCGCCTGTACTGGATGACCATCGAGTTCGGTCTGGTGGACACCCCGCAGGGCCGCAGGATCTACGGCGGCGGCATCCTCTCCTCGCCCAAGGAAACCGTCTACAGCCTGTCCGACGAACCGGAACACCAGGCCTTCGATCCGCTCGAGGCCATGCGCACGCCTTACCGCATCGATATCCTGCAGCCGGTGTACTTCGCCCTGCCGCAGCTCAAGCGCTTGTTCGACCTGGCCCACGAAGACATCATGGGCATGGTTCAACGCGCCATGCAGCTGGGCCTGCACGCCCCCAAATTCCCCCCCAAGGTGGCCGCTTGAGCCACCCTGTACACCTATAACAACCACTTGCGGAAGAATCACCTATGAACGCCTTGAACCAAGCCCATTGCGAAGCCTGCCGTGCCGACGCCCCACAGGTCAGCGACGAAGAACTGCCGGTACTGATCAAGCAGATCCCGGATTGGAACATCGAAGTGCGCGACGGCATCATGCAGCTGGAAAAAGTGTTCCTGTTCAAGAATTTCAAACATGCCCTGGCGTTCACCAACGCAGTGGGCGAAATCTCCGAAGCCGAAGGCCATCACCCTGGCCTGCTGACCGAGTGGGGCAAGGTCACCGTGACCTGGTGGAGCCACTCGATCAAGGGCCTGCACCGCAACGACTTCATCATGGCCGCGCGCACCGATGAGGTCGCCAGCACCGCAGAAGGTCGCAAGTAATGCACTTCGGCGCCATCACGCGCGTGCCAGGCGACCCGATTCTGGGGCTGATGGAGGCGTACGCCAGGGACACCAACCCCGACAGGTTCGACCTGGGGGTTGGCGTGTTCAAGGACGCCCAGGGCCTTACCCCGGTGCCCAGGGCGGTCAAGCTGGCCGAACAGCGCCTGCTCGACGGCCAGACCAGCAAGAGCTACGTAGGCGGTCACGGGGATGCAGCCTTCGGACAACTGATCGCGCAACTGGTACTTGGTGACGACGCGCCACTGCTCGCAGCCCGGCGCGCAGGCGCCACGCAAACCCCGGGCGGCACCGGCGCACTGCGACTGGCGGCGGAGTTCATCCGCCAGTGCCTGCCAGGGCGTGGCATCTGGCTGAGCGACCCGACCTGGCCGATCCACGAAACGCTGTTCGCCAGTGCCGGCCTGAAGGTCAGCCACTACCCCTATGTGGGCGCAGACAACCGCCTGAACGTGACCGGCATGCTCGCGGCGCTGGAATCGGTGCCCACGGGCGACGTGGTGCTGCTGCACGCCTGCTGCCATAACCCCACCGGCTTCGACCTGTCGCAGCAGGACTGGCAGGCGGTGCTGGAAGTGGTCAAGCGCCGCGAACTGCTGCCGCTGATCGACTTCGCCTACCAGGGCTTCGGTGACGGGCTGGAGCAGGATACCTGGGCCGTGAGGCTGTTTGCCCAGGCCCTGCCGGAGCTGCTGGTGACCAGTTCGTGCTCGAAGAACTTCGGCCTGTACCGCGAGCGCACCGGTGCGCTGCTGGTATGCGCCGACAGCGCCGAAAAGCTGCAGGATGTGCGCAGTCAGCTGGCATCGATTGCACGCAACCTGTGGTCGACGCCGCCAGACCATGGCGCGGCGGTGGTGGCGACGATTCTTGGCGATCCGGCGCTCAAGCGCCTGTGGGCCGACGAAGTCGACGCCATGCGCCAGCGCATCGCCATGCTGCGGGTCGGCCTGGTCGAGGCGCTGCAGCCCCATGGGCTGAGCGAGCGGTTCGCGCATATCGCCGCGCAACGCGGAATGTTCTCCTACACCGGCCTCTCACCGCAGCAAGTGACGCAACTGCGCGAGAAGCACAGTGTGTACATGGTCGGTACCGGACGGGCGAACATCGCCGGGGCGGATGCGGCCAGGCTGCAGGTGCTGGCGGCGGCCATCGCGGACGTCTGTCGCTGAACCCTTCGTCGGCAAGGCCGGCTCCTACAGGGACGACGTCGATCCGTGTAGGCGCTGGCCGTGCCGGCGAAGCCGCTGAAGGCCACCAATCAGCAGGAAAATTCATACTGTCATCCAGACTCCTGTATCCTGCCCAGGCTTTATCGAAGCCAAGCGCGCCTTGCGCAGCCTTTCCACCTTATAAACTTGCGAGGAACGACGAGATGCATGAAATCCCGAATCTTCCCTTCCCAAGCCTGAACCAAGCCGAGCAGCCTGCTGCTCCTCTCAGCGCCGAACCTGCCCACGTGGCAGATTCCGATGGCGACGAAACCCCGAGCGCCGAACAGGAATAAACCGCGCACTACCCGGCGTGTGAAAACCACTACGACAGGGGACGACCCCGGCAACGGGTTTTCACACCGCCAAGAACCCTCCCCGCGCTCCACAGGTCTATGATAGGCACTCCAGCCCGTCACCTCCCGGACCTTCCATGCCTGTCACACCGCGCCCCCTGGCGGTCACCCTGCAAGTCGTCTCCATCGTGCTGTTCACCTTCATCGGCTACCTCAACATCGGCATTCCCCTGGCCGTGCTGCCCGGCTTCGTGCACGACACCCTGGGGTTCGGCGCCGTGGTCGCCGGCCTGGTGATCAGCGTGCAATACCTCGCCACCCTGCTCAGCCGCCCCTATGCCAGCCGCCTCATCGACAATCAGGGCTGCAAGCGTGCGGTGATGTACGGCCTGGGCGGCTGCGGCCTGAGCGGCGTGTTCATGTTGCTGGCCGCCTGGCTGCAGGCCACGCCCTGGATGAGCCTGACCAGCCTGCTGGTGGGGCGCCTGGTGCTGGGCAGCGCCGAAAGCCTGGTGGGTTCGGGCGCCATCGGCTGGGGCATCGGCCGGGTGGGCGCGCAGCACACCGCCAAGGTGATCTCCTGGAACGGCATCGCCAGCTACGGCGCGCTGGCCATCGGCGCACCGCTGGGGGTGGTGCTGGTACAGCAACTGGGGCTGTGGAGCATGGGCGTGAGCATCCTGCTGCTGTGCGCGGCAGGCCTGGCGCTGGCCTGGCCCAAGCAGGCGGCGCCGATCGTCAGTGGCGTGCGCAGGCCGTTTCTGCACGTGCTGGGGCGGGTGTTCGGGCATGGCTCGGGGCTGGCGCTGGGCTCGATCGGCTTTGGCACCATCGCCACCTTCATTACCCTGTACTACGCCAGCCAGTCCTGGCACAACGCCGCCTTGTGCCTGAGCCTGTTCGGCGCCAGCTTCATCAGCGCACGCCTGCTGTTCGGCAACCTGATCAACCGTCTGGGCGGCTACCGTGTCGCCATTGCTTGCCTGAGCGTGGAGACGATCGGCCTGTTGCTGCTGTGGCTGGCCCCCAGCGCCGAACTGGCACTGGCCGGTGCGGCACTGAGCGGCTTCGGCTTTTCGCTGGTATTCCCGGCGCTGGGGGTAGAGGCGGTCAATCTGGTGCCGGCGGCCAACCGCGGTGCCGCGGTGGGGGCCTACTCACTGTTCATCGACCTGTCGCTGGGTATCACTGGACCACTGGCGGGGGCCGTGGCGGCAGGTTTCGGCTTTGCCTCGATCTTTCTGTTTGCGGCAATCGCCGCCTTGTGCGGCCTGCTGCTCAGCCTTTACCTGTACCGCCAGGCACGACTGAACCCGGTACGCCACACGCTTCAGTAGTCGATCTTGCCGCGCCCGGCCTTGATCGCCCCGCGCTTGCTCTTTGACTCCAGGCGACGGGTCTTGGAGCCCAGGGTCGGGCGCGTAGGCCGCCGCGCCTTCTCGACCTTCACCGCCGCCAGAATCAGTTCGCGCAAGCGCTCCAGGGCGTCGGCCCGGTTCTGCTCCTGGGTACGGTATTGCTGGGCCTTGAGCACGATCACCCCGTCGCTGGTGATCCGGCTGTCACGCAGGCCCAGCAACCGCTCCTTGTGAAACGGCGGCAGTGAGGAGGCATTGATGTCAAAGCGCAGGTGCACGGCGCTGGAGACCTTGTTGACGTTCTGCCCACCGGCGCCCTGGGCGCGAATGGCGTTCAATTCGATCTCGTCATCGGGAATGTGCACGGCGTTGGAAATGATCAGCATGGGCCTGGCTTTGCGCGAATTGGCCTTCAGGATACCCGCCCTGGTGCACAAAACCAAAAAGCCCGGCACAAGGCCGGGCTTTCATTGCAGCATCCTGCGCTTACTTGAGGGCGGCGCTCGGCACTGCAGGGGCGCCGTTGGCGCTGCGCTTGCTCTTGAGCCAGTAGAAGCCCCACATCACCACCAGCCATACCGGAATCGCGTACACCGATACACGGATGCCCGGCATCAGCAGCATGATGCCCAGGATGAACACCACGAACGCCAGGCAGAGGTAGTTGCCGTAGGGGTAGATCAGCGCGCGGAACAGCGACTTCTGACCGGTACGGTCCATGTGCTGGCGGAACTTGAGGTGCGAGTAGCTGATCATCGCCCAGTTGATCACCAGGGTCGCCACCACCAGCGACATCAGCAGCTCCAGGGCGCTGTGCGGCATCAGGTAGTTGAGCAGCACCGCCACCACGGTAACGGCTGCCGACGCCAGAATCGAGCGTACCGGCACGCCACGCTTGTCGATCTTGGCCAGGCTGGCCGGCGCATCACCCTGCTCGGCCATGCCGTAGAGCATGCGCGCGTTGCAGTAGGTGCCGCTGTTGTACACCGACAGCGCCGCGGTCAGCACCACGAAGTTGAGGATATGCGCTGCGGTGTTGCTGCCCAGCAGCGAGAACACCTGCACGAACGGGCTGGCGCTGTAGGCATCGCCCGAGCTGGTCAGGCTGCTGACCAGGCTGTCCCACGGGGTCAGCGACAGCAGCACCACCAGGGCACCGATGTAGAAGATCAGGATGCGGTAGATGACCTGGTTGATCGCCTTGGGGATCACGGTCTTCGGCTTGTCGGCCTCGGCTGCGGTGAAACCGAGCATTTCCAGGCCGCCGAAGGAGAACATGATGATCGCCATGGCCATCACCAGGCCGCCGACGCCGTGCGGGAAGAAACCGCCGTGGGCCCACAGGTTGGTGACCGAGGCTTCAGGGCCGCCGCTGCCGCTGACCAGCAGGTAGCTGCCCAGGCCGATCATGCCGACGATGGCCAGCACCTTGATGATCGCGAACCAGAACTCCGCCTCGCCGAACACCTTCACGTTGGCCAGGTTGATCGCGTTGATGAGGATGAAGAATGCGGCTGCCGAGGCCCAGGTGGGGATCTCCGGCCACCAGTAGTGGACGTACTTGCCGACCGCGGTCAGCTCCGACATCCCCACCAGGATGTACAGCACCCAGCAGTTCCAGCCCGACAGGAAGCCGGCGAAACCGCCCCAGTACTTGTGGGCGAAGTGGGCGAAGGAGCCGGCCACCGGCTCTTCGACGATCATCTCGCCCAGCTGGCGCATGATCAGGAAGGCAATGAAGCCGCAGATCGCATAGCCCAGGATCATCGACGGGCCGGCCGATTGCATCACCCCGGCCGAACCCAGGAACAGGCCGGTGCCGATGGCGCCACCGAGGGCGATCAGCTGGATGTGGCGGTTTTTCAGGCCACGCTTGAGCTCACCTGAATGCGAGTTTTGTCCACTCATGAACGGAGTCACCTGTTTGTTTTTATCTGTGACGGAATCGGACCCACCGCGCTCGTGGCGCAGCGGAATTAACAAGGTGGTATACCTTGAGGAGTCTTGGACCAGAGCCTTCGGTACGGGCGTCAGCCCGAGGCGAATCAGCCCGGAGTCAGCAAGGTTGCGCGGTACGCAGTTGGGTCACAGTTAAAACGCGGCGCATTGTATACCCTTGCTTTGGCGCAGGGGTCAACACGTTGCGTGACTGTCGGATGACAAGACGCAGCGGTCCGGCGGGGGTTCTGGAGCCTGGGGGAGTGTACGGCGTGCATGGCGCCTCCATTTCTTGTTATGGCTTGCCCAGCTCTGCGGCGGGGCTTTTGCACTTGGCAATGGCGGCTATCACACCGTGGTTGCGGGGGTTGGGCAAGAGGTTGACGTGGACGGAAGGTGGCCGTCGCCGACGTTTTCGGCAAGGTTTGTTTACAGCCTGAAGGATGGGCTGGCTTGCCCAATCAGTACGCCACAAGTAGTAACGAATTATTTACGACGTGGTTCAAAAAGTTTCCACTGGTTGCCTTGGAGTGTCTGCGCCGGCCCTCCGCCGGCAACGCGACTCCTACACTGCGAGTGCAATGCCTGTAGGAGCCGGCCTTGCCGGCGAAAGGCACGTGAAAACACCACAGGCACAAAAAAGCCAACCCGAAGGTTGGCTTGTGTGAGCGCTTACTCAGCCCGCGGCGGCTTGCCACGGCTGCTGCCCGGCCGCTTGGGTGCGGAGCCGGCCGGCTTGCGCTTGTTCATGTCGCTCGGACGCTCGGCCACGGTGCTGCGGCCCTTGCGTGGCGAGTCGTCACGCGGCTGGCGCGCTGCGCGCTCGGTGGTCGCGCCACCTTCCTTGGCCGGGCGCAGGGTGCGCACGCGCTCGCCACGGCCCACCGGCTTGGACGACTTGCGCTGCATGCGCTCGAGCTTGTCCTTGACCTTGGCCTTCATCGCTGGCATCGCCACCGGCTTGAGCCCCACTTCGGCAGCCAGGATGTCCACTTCGCCCTGGCTCATTTCGCGCCAGCGGCCCATCGGCAGGTCGCTGTTGAGGAACACCGGGCCAAAGCGCACACGCTTCAGGCGGCTGACCACCAGGCCCTGGGATTCCCACAGGCGACGCACCTCACGGTTGCGGCCTTCCATCACCACGCAGTGGTACCAGTGGTTGAAACCTTCACCGCCCGGGGCTTCCTGAATGTCGGTGAAACGCGCCGGACCGTCTTCGAGCACCACGCCCGCCTTCAGGCGCGCGATCATGTCTTCGTCCACTTCGCCGCGTACACGCACTGCGTATTCACGGTCCAGTTCGGACGACGGGTGCATCAGGCGGTTGGCCAGCTCACCATCGGTGGTGAACATCAGCAGGCCGGTGGTGTTGATGTCCAGGCGACCGACGTTGATCCAGCGGCCCTCTTTCGGGCGCGGCAGGCGATCGAACACGGTCGGACGACCTTCCGGGTCGTCACGGGTGCAGATCTCGCCGTCGGGCTTGTTGTACATGATGACGCGGCGCACGGTCTCGGCGGCTTCTTCACGCTTGATCAGGCGGCCGTCGACCGAAATCGCGTCGTGCATGTCGACGCGCTGGCCAAGGGTGGCGTCCACGCCATTGACCTTGATGCGACCCTGGCTGATCCAGGCCTCGACGTCGCGGCGCGAACCCACGCCAATGCGCGCGAGTACCTTTTGCAGTTTTTCGCCGGCTGGACGCGGCGGGCTATCGTGCAGATCCTGTTCACTCATCTGGGCACCTCCCGGTGTAGTGCTGCTGAAAATCATTGAATTGGCCAAACAAGCGCCAAAAAAGGTCGCGAATCATACGCCGAACCGACGACAAACGCACCACAGACTAGCCGATATTGCACCCCAGGACGCTGTTTTCCGCTCGAAGGCCGCTCAGCCCTGCGGCGAACCGGGCGCTGCCTGGCCCTCATCGGGTTCATCGGCTTGCTCGAGCAGGTCGTCGAAGTCGGTCTTGAGCCCCTGCTCCATCGAGTCCAGCTCCAGCAACAGGCTGTGAAAGCTGGTCTCCTCGACCGGGGCTTCGGGCTCGGCGCTCTCGTCGGCCAGGGCCTGCAGGTGGGCCGGCACCGGTGCATCATCCACTTCCAGCAATGGCTCGGGCTCCATCTCGCGCAACTCGGCCAGCGAGGGCAGCTCGTCGAGGTTCTTCAGGTTGAAGTGGTCGAGAAAGGCCTTGGTGGTGGCGAACATCGCCGGTTTACCGGGCACTTCGCGGTAGCCCACGATGCGCACCCACTCGCGCTCGAGCAGGGTCTTGATGATATTGGTGTTCACCGCCACGCCCCGCACATCCTCGATCTCGCCACGGGTGATCGGCTGGCGATAGGCGATCAGCGCAATGGTTTCGAGCAACGCACGCGAATAGCGCTGCGGCCGTTCTTCCCACAGCCGCCCGACCCAGGGCGCGTAGTCCTCGCGGATCTGCAGGCGGTAGCCCGAGGCCACCTCCTTGAGCTCGAACGCGCGCCCGGCACAGGACTTGCGCAGCACCTCGAGGGCCTTCTTGAACACGCCGGGCTCAGGGCGCTCGGCCTCTTCGAACAGCTCGTACAGGCGCTCCAGCGATTGCGCCTTGCCAGAGGCGAGCAGGAAGGCTTCCAGCAGCGGCGCCAGGTCACGGGGGTCGGTCAGGTTCATTGGGGTGCTCGTGTACGGTTATTCGGCCCGGGCGCGGACATGGATGGGAGCGAAGGGCTCATTCTGCACCAGTTCGACGAGAGATTCCTTGACCAGTTCGAGGATGGCCATGAAGGTCACCACCACCCCCAGCTTGCCCTCCTCGGCCGTGAACAGCTCGACGAAGGGCACGAAGCCGCCGCCCTTGAGGCGCTCGAGCACATCGCTCATGCGCTCGCGGGTCGACAGCGCCTCGCGGCTGACCTGGTGGCTCTCGAACATGTCGCCGCGGCGCAGCACCTCGGCCATCGACATCAGCACCTCTTCCAGCGCAACGTCGGGCAACAGCTTGCGCGCCTTGGCCTGGGGTGCCTCCAGGCGCGGTACGATCACCTCGCGGCCAACCCGGCTCAGGCCGTCGATGCCTTCGGCGGCGGCCTTGAAACGTTCGTACTCCTGCAGCCGGCGAATCAGTTCGGCACGCGGATCGTCCTCTTCCTGCTCCACTTCGGCCGAGCGCGGCAGCAGCATGCGCGACTTGATCTCGGCCAGCATCGCGGCCATCACCAGGTACTCGGCGGCCAGTTCCAGGCGTACGGTCTTCATCAGCTCGACATAGCCCATGTACTGGCGCGTGATCTCCGCCACCGGGATGTCGAGAATATCCACGTTCTGCTTGCGAATCAGGTACAGCAGCAGGTCGAGCGGGCCCTCGAAGGCTTCGAGGAACACTTCCAGCGCATCGGGCGGGATGTACAGGTCCACTGGCATCTCGGTCATGGCTTCGCCATACACCATCACCAGTGGCAGCTCCTGCTGGGCGCCGGCCTGTGGGTCCAGGGCCGGCTCGACCGCAGCGACCTGGTTCACGCTTCGGCCATGAAGGGCGCAGGGTCGCCGCAGCCTTCACGCACCAGCACAGCCTCCTCCCCGGTCAGGTCGATGATGGTGGAGGCCTTGAGGTCGCCGTAACCGCCGTCGATGATCAGGTCGACCTGTTTTTCCAGGCGCTGGCGGATCTCGTACGGGTCGGTCATGGGTTCGTCGTCGCCTGGCAGGATCAGGCTGACGCTCATCAACGGCTCGCCCAGCTCTTCGAGCAAGGCCAGCAGAATGGGGTTTTGCGGCACGCGCAGGCCGATGGTGCGGCGCTTCTCGTGCAACAGCAGGCGCGGTACTTCGCGGGTGCCATTGAGGATGAAGGTATAGGGCCCCGGCACATGCGCCTTGAGCAGGCGGAACGTGGCGGTGTCGATCTTGGCGAACAGGCCCATCTGCGACAGGTCGCAGCAGATCAGCGTGAAGTTGTGGCTCTTGTCCAGCCCGCGCAAGCGGCGCACGCGCTCCACGGCAGACTTGTCGCCGATCTGGCAACCCATGGCGTAGGACGAATCGGTAGGGTAGACCACCACCCCACCCTTGCGGATGATCTCGACGGCCTGCTTGATCAGGCGCGGTTGCGGGTTTTCCGCATGAATCTGGAAAAATTGACTCACGTTTTCTACCTGTTCAGACGGGTGCAGTGGGCTGCTCATGTTTGAATCGACGCCACAGGGGTGGCAGGTCCTCCGGCAACGGCCGGTAGACACCGATCTCAGACCAGGCGCCCGGGCCATGGAAATCGCTGCCGGCGCTGGCCAGCAGACCGAACTCACGGGCCAGGATCGACATCGTGCCCACCTGTTCGGCGGGCATCATCCCGTTCACCACTTCCAGCGCCTGGCCACCTGCTTGAATATAGTCGGCAATCAGGCGTCGACGCTTCCTGCGGGTTAATTCGTAGTGCATCGGGTGGGCAAGGCTGACCCATGCGTGGGACTGGCGCAGGGTCTGCACGGTGTCTTCCAGGCTTGGCCAGTGCAGCTTCACATCCCCCAGCTTGCCGGCGCCCAGCCACTTGCGAAAGGCTTCGCCGCGGTCCTTGACGTGGCCGGCACGCACCAGGTACTCGGCAAAGTGCGGACGGGCCGGCGCATTGCCGCTGTCACCCAGCTCCTGCTGGATGGCACGGGCGCCGTCCAGCGCGCCGGGCATGCCCTTGAGCGCCAGCCGCCGGTCGATTTCCTCTGAGCGCAGCCAGCGTCCACGGTGCAGCGACTCGACGGCGCGCTGCAGCGGTTCGGCATCGAGCGGGAAGTTGTAGCCCAGGATGTGAATCGTCGCCCCGCCCCAGGTGCAGGACAGCTCGACCCCGCTGACCCACTGCATGTCCAGCGCCTGGGTGGCAGCCTGGGCTTCGAGCTGGCCTTCGAGGGTGTCGTGGTCGGTCAGCGAAAGCATCCGCACGCCGTGTTCGTGGGCGCGAGCGACCAGCGCCGTGGGCGACAGGGCGCCATCGGAAGCGGTGCTGTGGCAGTGCAGATCAACATTCATAGGTGGCGCATACGCTCTCATTGATGTTTGTTATTATGCCGTCACATCCTGCTTCTGGCTGCCACTGTGAAACAATTCATCGATTTCATCCCGTTGTTCCTGTTTTTCATCGTCTACAAGCTCGACCCGCGCACGGTCGACGTTGCCGGCCAGTCGTTCGAGCTGGGCGGCATCTACAGCGCCACGGCGGTGCTGATCATCAGTTCGCTGGTGGTGTATGGCGCATTGCTGATCCGCCAGCGCAGGCTGGAGAAGGGCCAGTGGCTGACCCTGGTGGCGTGCCTGGTATTTGGCGGCCTGACCCTGGCCTTCCACAGCGAGACCTTCCTCAAGTGGAAGGCCCCGGCGGTGAACTGGCTGTTCGCCACCGCTTTTGCGGGCAGTCACTTCATTGGTGACCGTGTATTGATCAAGCGCATCATGGGCCATGCGCTGACCTTGCCCGAGCCGGTGTGGACGCGCCTGAACCTGGCGTGGATCGCGTTCTTCCTGTTCTGCGGCGCGGCCAACCTGTTCGTTGCCTTCACCTTCCAGGACATCTGGGTGGACTTCAAGGTATTCGGCAGCCTGGGCATGACCGTACTGTTCCTGGTGGGCCAGGGTGTCTACCTGTCCCGCCACCTGCACGACAGCGACCCTACTACCCCCAAGACCGAGGACTGACATGCTCTACGCCATCATCGCCACAGACGTTGCCGATTCGCTGCAAGCCCGCCTGGCTGCACGCCCGGCGCACCTTGAGCGCCTGCAGCAGCTCAAGGCCGAAGGCCGCATCGTACTGGCCGGCCCGCACCCGGCGATCGACAGCAACGACCCTGGCGCGGCCGGGTTCAGTGGCAGCCTGATCGTCGCCGAGTTCGACTCGCTCGAGGCTGCCAAGGTCTGGGCAGATGCGGATCCTTACATTGCGGCGGGTGTATATGCCGAAGTGCTGGTGAAGCCGTTCAAGCAGGTCCTGCCGTAACCTGATCGGCGCGACGAGCCCGTCGTCGCGCCGATTCGCCTCACCTTCTGCGCACCCTCGCACCCACTCCCTGCTCCCCTTCCTGGCTTTGCCCACTACAGCGGGCCTGTAGTGCTACGCCTTAAAATCCACTCGAATGTTCATCATTCTCGTCCACCTGCCGACAACCTACGCAACACCCGATTGGAATCAAGGAGTTCCGATGCGTCAAGGTCCGTTGTCCATGCTGCTGTGCCTGTTGCTGCTGACCCCGCTCGCCAAGGCCGCCGAAGCCTCCGCCAGCACCCCTTTGTCGTTGAGTGCGGGTAGCCAGATCTCCGAGCTGCAGCAACGCCTCAAGGAAAGTGAGCGCCAGCACGAAGCGCTCAAGCAGCAGCTGAAAAATGTCGAGAACGAACGCGAAAGCGCCCAGCTGACCCGCCTGCGCCAGGAGAACCAGCGCCTGAAGCAGCAGCTCGAGCAACACCAGGCCAACCCGCTGCCCAAGCTGCTCACCGATCAGCAGCAATGGTTCGTGATTGGTGCCGGAGTTGCCCTGTTGGCCGTGCTCTGCGGTATCTTTGCCAGTGGCAGCCACAGACGGCGCCGGCAATGGTTGAATTGAGTGAGACATGAGCGAGCTGCTACTGATTGATGATGACCAGGAACTGTGCGAGCTGCTGAGCAACTGGCTGACCCAGGAAGGCTTTCAGGTGCGTGCCTGCCATGATGGCCAGAGCGCCCGCAAGGCCCTGGCCGAGCACGCCCCGGCAGCGGTGGTGCTGGATGTGATGCTGCCCGACGGCAGCGGCCTGGAACTGCTCAAGCAATTGCGCAGCGACCACGCCGAACTGCCAGTGCTGATGCTGTCTGCTCGCGGCGAGCCGCTGGACCGTATCCTGGGCCTGGAACTGGGCGCCGACGACTACCTGGCCAAGCCCTGCGACCCCCGCGAGCTCACCGCGCGGCTGCGCGCCGTGCTGCGCCGCAGCCACCCGGCCGCCACACCCACCCAGATGGAAGTGGGCGACCTGCGCTTCAGCCCCGCCCGTGGCGTGGTCGACATCGACGAACGCGAGCTGACCCTGACCCTTTCCGAAAGCCGCATTCTCGAAGCCCTGCTGGGCCAGCCGGGTGAGCCGCTGGACAAACAGGAACTGGCGCAGCTCGCCCTGGGCCGCAAGCTGACCCTGTACGACCGTAGCCTGGACATGCACGTCAGCAACCTGCGCAAGAAGATCGGCCCGCATCCCGATGGCAGGCCGCGCATCGTCGCCCTGCGCAGCCGCGGCTATTACTACAGCCTGTAGGCGCCAGCCTTGCTGGCGAAGGGGCGCACGCCAACGCCCCACCGTGTAAACACCCTCGCCCACCGTCTTTACCCAAGCTTTACCCTTGCCTGACCGCCGCTGACCTTGATCTCCCTAGACTGGGCACATCCGGTAACGACCGGCCTCAACAAGGAGAGTCACCATGCGCAAGACCCTTATCGCCCTGATGTTCGCTGCCGCCCTGCCAACCGTAGCCATGGCCATGCCCGATGGCGGCCCCCGTCACGGCGCCGAGCACCAACGCGGTGGAGCGCCTTTCGCCCAGCTGGACCTGACCCGCGAGCAGCGCCAGCAGATCCGTCAACTGATGGGCGAGCAGATGAAGAGCCGCCACGAAATCACCCAGCGCTACCTGGCCAAGCTGCCGGCAGCCGACCAGAAGGCACTCAAGGACGAACTCAAGGCAAGCCACGACAAGGTCGACACCCAGATCCGCGGCATGCTCAAGCCAGAGCAGCAGAAGCAGTTCGATGAAATGAAGAAGAAGCAGGCAGAGCGCAAGGCCGAGTGGGCCGAGTTCAAAGCCTGGAAAGCTGAAAAAGCCAGCAAGGCCCAGTAAGCTGTCCACACCCCGCCCGACCTGCCCCCGCAGGTCGGGCTTCTTTCGTTTGAGGTAATGCCCTTGCGTTCACTGTTCTGGCGCATCCTGGCCAGCTTCTGGCTGGCCATCACCCTGGTTGCCGGGCTGTCGATCCTGCTCGGCCACATGCTCAATCAGGACGCCTGGATCCTCAGCCGCCACCCGGGGCTCAATACCCTGGCCATGAACTGGTCGGCGCGCTACGAACAGCAAGGGCCCGAGGCCGCGCAGCGTTATCTGGAGCTGCGCAAGCGGCGCTACAACATCGACGTGCAGGTGCTCAACGAAAGCGGCGAGGCGGTGGTGCCAGGCACGTTCCCGCGCCGCGCAGCAGCCTTCGAGGCGCGCCGGCACAACGGCGAGCCGCTGCCCTGGCGACGCCTCACCGAGGAGTACACCAGCCCCGGCACGGGCGACACCTACCTGCTGATCTACCGCATCCCTCACCCCGAACTCGACGCCTGGCACCGCGACAGCCTGCTGTGGCCGCTGAGTGCATTGGGCATTGCCCTGGTGGTACTGACCCTGTTCAGCCTGCTGGTAACCCTGTCGATCACCCGCCCCCTCAGTCGCCTGCGTGGCGCGGTACATGACCTGGGGCAGACCACCTACCAGCAGAACAGCCTGGCACGCCTGGCCAACCGGCGCGACGAGTTCGGTGTGCTGGCCAATGACTTCAACCGCATGGGCGCGCGCCTGCAGAGCCTGATTGCCAGCCAGCGCCAACTGCTGCGTGACGTGTCCCATGAACTGCGCTCACCGCTGGCACGCCTGCGGATCGCCCTGGCCCTGGCCGAGCGGGCAGAGCCTGCACAGCAGCAGGCCTACTGGCCGCGCCTGACCCGCGAGTGCGACCGCCTCGAGGCTTTGATCAGTGAAATCCTGGTGTTGGCGCGGGTGGATGCCGAAAGCGCCAGCGCAGAACCGGTCGACCTCAATGCGCTGCTGGCCAGCGTGCGCAAGGATGCTCAGCTCGCAGCGCCGGAACAGGACATCCAGCTGCACGACACGCCTGGGCTGAGCCTGCAGGGCTGGCCGACACTGATCGAACGTGCGCTGGACAACCTGCTGCGCAATGCCGTGCGCTTCAATCCGCCGGGGCAACCGATCGAGATGAGTGCACAGCGTGAAGGCGAGCGTATCGTGCTGACGGTGCGCGACCACGGGCCGGGGGTGGCCGACGAGCACCTGGCGCAGTTGGGCGAGCCGTTTTTCCGCGCCCCGGGGCAGACCACGGCCGGGCATGGCCTGGGCCTTGCGATCGCGCGCAAGGCGGCGGAACGTCATGGTGGCAGCCTGGTGCTGGGCAACCATGCGCAGGGCGGGTTCGTGGCGACGCTGGAGTTGCCGGTGGCGGGGCCGGCTAGCGCCTGAATAAAGACGGGTGTTGGCTTCTTCGCTGGCAAGCCGGCCCCCACAGGCTTGTCACCGTCCTCAGGGGCCGTTGCGCACCTGTGGGAGCTGGCTTTGCCAGCGAAAGGGCCATCTGATGCCTGTATAGCTTAGCGGGGCTGTTCCCAGGCGCTGACAAACGCCTCGACAGACACCACCGGCGCCGTACGCGGCGGGTTAAGCGGCGTGCCCACATACAGGAAGCCGATCAGCTCTTCGGTATCCGCCAACCCGAGGCCCTTGGCCACCTGCGGGCTGTAGGACAGCTCGCCGGTACGCCACACCGCGCCGATCCCCTGGGCATATGCCGCCAGCAGAATGGCATGCGCCGCACACGCGGCCGCCAGCCGCTGCTCGGACTTGGGCACCTTGACGTGATCCTGCACGTTCGCGATCACCACAATCAGCAACGGCGCCCGCAGCGGCATGGCATGGGCCTTTTCCAGCGCTGCCTCGGTGGCTTCGCCCTGCGCCTGCACCGCCTCGGCCAGCAGCGCCCCCAATTGCTCGCGGGCCGCGCCTTCGATGGTCAGGAACCGCCAGGGCCGCAATTGGCCATGGTCCGGCGCACGCGAGGCCGCCCGAAACAGCAACTCGCGCTGCGCAGCATCAGGTGCCGGCTCTACCAGGCGAGGAACGGAAACACGGTTGAGCAATGCGTCGAGAGCCTCCATCGGCTACCCCCTGTCGAGAAATGTGCGGCTATTCTACCGTTTACTTAAAGAGGCCCATAGGTAGAATGGCGCCCCTCCGTTTCAACCCAGAGCAGATCACATGGCGTTGCCGACCTTAAGGATCATCGGTTTCATTATCGGCATCTTCCTGATTACCCTGGCGATCAGCATGACCGTGCCCATGGCCACCCTGGTCATCTACGAGCGCACCGGCGACCTGCCGTCGTTTCTGTGGGCCAGCCTGATCACCTTCATTGCCGGCCTGGCCCTGGTCATACCCGGGCGCCCCGAGCACGTGCACCTGCGCCCGCGCGACATGTACCTGCTCACCGTGAGCAGCTGGCTGGTGGTGTGCATCTTCGCCGCCCTGCCGTTCCTGCTGACCCAGCACATCAGCTACACCGATGCCTTCTTCGAGAGCATGTCGGGCATCACCGCCACCGGCGCCACCGTGCTCAGTGGCCTGGACAGCATGTCGCCGGGCATCCTGATATGGCGCTCGCTGCTGCACTGGCTGGGCGGCATCGGCTTCATCGGCATGGCCGTGGCGATCCTGCCGCTGCTGCGCATCGGCGGCATGCGCCTGTTCCAGACCGAGTCCTCGGACCGCTCCGAAAAGGTCATGCCCCGCTCGCACATGGTCGCCAAGTCGATCGTGGCGGTGTACGTGGGCATCACCACCATCGGCGGGCTGGGGTTCTGGCTGGCCGGCATGAGCCCGTTCGATGCCATCAACCACGCCATGTCGGCAATTTCCACCGGCGGTTTCTCCACCTCCGACCAGTCGCTGGCCAAGTGGGACCAGCCGGCCGTGCACTGGGTGGCGGTGGTGGTGATGATCCTGGGCAGTGTGCCGTTCACCCTCTACGTGGCCACGATGCGTGGCAATCGCAAGGCACTGATCAAGGACCAGCAGGTACAGGGCCTGCTCGGCCTGCTGGTGGCCACCTGGGTGGTGCTGGGTACCTGGTACTGGGCCACCACCAGCCTGCCGTGGTTCGATGCCTTGCGCCACGTGGCGCTGAACGTGACCTCGGTGGTCACCACCACCGGCTTCGCCCTGGGCGACTACAGCCTGTGGGGCAACTTTTCGCTGATGCTGTTCTTCTACCTGGGTTTCATCGGCGGCTGTTCGGGCTCGACCGCGGGCGGGATCAAGATCTTCCGCTTCCAGGTGGCCTACATCCTGCTCAAGGCCAGCCTCAACCAGCTGATTCACCCGCGCGCGGTGATCAAACAGAAATACAACGGTCACCGCCTCGACGAAGAGATCGTGCGGTCGATCCTGACCTTCTCGTTCTTCTTCGCCATCACCATCTGCATCATCGCGCTGCTGCTTTCGCTGCTGGGCGTGGACTGGATGACTGCCCTGACCGGCGCGGCCAGCACCGTATCCGGCGTGGGCCCGGGCCTGGGCGAAACCATCGGCCCGGCGGGCAACTTCGCCACCCTGCCCGACGCCGCCAAGTGGATCCTGGCCGGCGGCATGCTGCTGGGCCGCCTGGAAATCATTACGGTGCTGGTTCTGTGCATGCCGGCGTTCTGGCGACACTGACGCCCTGGGCCGACGCCTCGGGGCCGGCACTGCGCGCCAGCTCCATACGGGTGCGGTATTCCCCGGGGGTGAGGTCGAACCAGCGCCGGAAAGCCCGGAAGAAGTTGCTCGGGTCGGCAAAACCCAGCAGGTAGGCAGTCTCCAGCAATGTCATGTTCGGCTGCGCAAGGTACTGCTCGGCAAGTTCGCGACGGGTATCATCGAGCAGGGTCTGAAAGCTGGTGCCCTCCTCCTGCAGGCGCCGCTGCAGCGTGCGCTGCGACAGGTGCAGGGCCTGGGCGACCATTTCGCGCTTGGGTTCGCCCTGGGGCAGCATGCGGCACAGCACCTGACGTGCACGGTGGGTCACCCGGCTTTCGGAAAAACGCGCCAGGTACTCGCCGGCAAAACGGTCGTGCAGAATCGCCATGGCCTCGTTGGCCGTGGGCAACGGCGCCTCCATGTCGGCGCGCTCGAACACCAGCGCATCGTGGGGCGCGCCAAACACCAGCGGGGCACGAAACGCCTGCTTGTAGGGTTCTATATCCTGAGGCTGCGGGCCTTGTACCAGCACCCGGCGCAGCTGGATGGTGCGCCCGCTCAACCAGCAGCACAGCGCCAGGGCGCAGGCCAGCGAGGCCTCGGCGCTGTGCCGGGTGGGCGGCAGGTGATCGCCATGCACGGTCAGCACCAGCGAGTAGCCTTCCGGCCCCAGGCGAAAGCTCAGGTCGGAACTCTCCGCGATAATGCGCTGGTAACGCACCAGGCGCTCGAACCCCTCGGCCAGGGTGCGGCTGGACATCAAGGCATAGCCGACCACGTGAAACGATGCCGGGCGCACCACCCGCGCCATGTTCAGGCCGATGGCACGGTTGCCCGACAACTCTTCGGCCAGTTGCCACAAGCGGGTCATGGAGTCCTGGGTGAAACGTGCGTCGGGGTCGTCCAGCGCGGCGAAGTCCAGGCCGAGCTGCTTGAACAGCGCAGGGCAATCGAGCCCTTCGAATTCAAGTGCCTTGACGATCCCCGAGGCCCAGCTTGCTGACGTGGTTCTTTCGCTCATGGCTGGCTTCTTTTGGGTAAGACCGCTCCTGCGGTGAACGCAAAGGATACTAAAGTGGCGCTTATTGTCACTGACTGATACTGCGACACAATTCTAGACTCGGTTCAGGCTCCACGCCGTGCATGTTTCGCCACCTTCGACCGATACGGGAGCGACGCAGTGAACAGCCCCCCACGCTTCAACAGCTTTGCCGAGTTCTATCCGTATTATCTGGGTGAGCATAGCAACCCTGTCTGCCGCCGCCTGCACTTCGTCGGCACCAGCCTGGTGATCGCCCTGCTGGCCTACGCCCTGGCCAGTGCCAACGGCTGGCTGCTGCTGGCGGTGCCGGTGGCCGGCTACGGCTTTGCCTGGGCAGGCCACTTCTTTTTCGAGAAGAACCGCCCCGCCACCTTCACCTACCCCTTCTACAGCCTGCTGGGCGATTTTGTCCTGTACCGCGACATGCTGCGCGGCAAGGTGCAGTTCTGACCATCGCCCGCCCCCTGCGCGTGGCCTAGAGGCTGGGCTCACCCACCGCCCGGGCCTGGCGCAGGGCCTCACGGGCCTGGGCGTCGGCCAGGCGGTACAGCTCGATCGTGCCGTCCCAGTGCTCGATCAAGGCAGTGCACGACTCCACCCAGTCGCCGCAATTGAGGTAGTCCACCTCTCCCACCTTGCGGATTTCGGCGTGGTGGATGTGCCCGCACACCACCCCGTGAAACCCTCGCTTGACGCATTCGCGTGCAATCGCCTCCTCGAAGTCGCTGATAAAGCTCACCGCCGTCTTGACCTTGTGCTTGAGGTAGGCCGACAGCGACCAGTAGCCATAGCCATACCGCGCGCGCCAGTGGTTGAGCCAGCGGTTGAGGGTGAGGGTCAGTTCATAGGCCCAGTCACCCAGGAAGGCCAGCCAGCGGTGATAGCGGGTTATCACGTCGAACTGGTCGCCATGGATCACCAGTAGCCGCCTGCCGTCGACGGTGAGGTGCTCGGCCTGGTCCACCAGCTGGATATTGCCCAGCACCAGCTTGGAGTAGCGACGCAGGAACTCGTCGTGGTTGCCGGTCACATAGATCACCTCGGTGCCGCGCTTGCTCATGGTCAGCAGGCGCCGGATCACGTTGGTATGGGCCTGGGGCCAGTACATGCCACCCCGCAGCTTCCAGCCGTCGATGATGTCGCCCACCAGGTAGATGCGATCGGCCTGGTAGCCCTTGAGAAACTGCGACAGATGCTCGGCCTGGCAGTCGCGGGTGCCAAGGTGCACGTCCGAGATCCACAGCGTGCGCACGCGCTGCTTGCGCGAAGGTTTGCCAAGCTCGGCATGGGTCATGGGCAGGCTCCGGGAGAGTTTGTGCGAGCTTGCCTGTGGGCAGTGAATCGACCATGACCGTTGTGCGGCAGTCCTGTGACAGGACGTCGGGGCATGTACACTGCGTGGCCTGTACTCCCGATCCAAGGCAACCGCCCGCCATGACCCCTCGTACCGCCCTGGGCGCCCTGCATGCAGGCGCACTGTTGTTCGGCCTGACCGGCGTGCTCGGCAAGCTGGCCAGTGCCGGCCCGTCGGTCATCGTATTCGGCCGTGCGGCCTTCGCCGTGCTGGCCCTGGCCATCTTCGTCGGCGTTGCCCGACAACACTGGCACCCCCTGAAGGCGCGGGACTGGCGCGGGCTGACATTGGCCGGGATGTTGCTGGCCGGCCATTGGGTCAGCTTCTTCGTCGCGGTCAAGGTGGCCGGCGTGGCCATCGCGACCCTGGGCTTTGCCAGCTTCCCGGCGTTCACGGTCATTCTGGAAGGGCTGTTGTTCCGTGAGCGCATCCGTCGCAACGAAGCCTTGCTGGTACTGCTGGTGAGCATCGGCCTGGTGTTGGTGACGCCCGATTTCGACCTCGCCAGCCAGGCCACCAGCGGGCTGCTGTGGGCGTTGTTCTCCGGGTTGCTGTTCGCCCTGCTGTCACTGCTGAACCGTGCAGGCTCGCGGCACATTCCGGCGGTACAGGCGGCGCTGTGCCAGAACGCCGTGGTGGCACTGTGTCTGCTGCCGGTGGCGGGCCCGCTGCTGCCTTCGGTGAGCGCGCTGGACTGGCTGTGGCTGGGGCTGCTGGGGGTGTTCTGCACCGGCGTGGCACACAGCCTGTTCGTGGCCAGCCTGGCGGTGATCAAGGCCCGTACCGCCGCCGTGGTGTTTGCCATGGAGCCGGTCTACGGCATCGCCATGGCCTGGGTGATCTTCGCAGAGCAGCCCACCTTGCGCATGCTGATGGGCGGGGTGCTGATCATTCTGGCCATCGTGATTTCAAGCCGTCTGGCCGCCGGCGCACCACACACCGCACCCGCCACCTCCGGCGGCTGAGTCAGGCGCGGTCGTTGTGGCCCAGGTCGCGCTGCGGGTCGATCTGGTCGCGGACCCGCTGCTTGAGCACCTTGGCCTCGGGGAAACCGCCATCGGCCTTGCGTTCCCAGATCTGCACGCCATCGCAGGTGATGCGAAAGTTGCCGCCCGTGGCCGGTTCCAGGGCCACCCGGGCCAGGTCGTCACTGAAGGTGCTCAGCAGTTCCTGGGCCAGCCAGGCGGCGCGCAGCAGCCATTGGCACTGCGTGCAATAGGTGATGACAATTTCGGGTTTGGATACGGACATGGGGTAACGGTCTCCTGATAGGTGGTCGCGCTTATACTAGCCACCTTTAGCCTTTGCTCCGAGAGCCGCGATGCGTCGTCTGCTGTTGTGCCTGTTGCTGTCCCTTACCTCCCTTGCCCTCTGCGCCGCCGAGGCCGCCCGGCCCAAGGTCGGCCTGGTGCTGTCCGGCGGCGCGGCGCGCGGCCTGGCCCACATCGGTGTGCTCAAGGCGCTGGAAGAACAGGGGGTGAAGATCGACGCCATCGCCGGCACCAGCATGGGCGCGGTGATCGGCGGGTTGTACGCCTCGGGCTACAAGATCGACGAGCTGGAGAAGCTGGCCCTGGCCATCGACTGGCAGCAGGCGTTGTCCGATGCACCGCCGCGCAAGGACATCCCCTTCAGGCGCAAGCAGGACGACCGCGACTTCCTGGTCAAACAGCGCCTGAGCTTTCGCGACGACGGCAGCCTGGGCCTGCCGTTGGGGGTGATCCAGGGGCAGAACCTCGCGCTGCTGCTCGAAAGCCTGCTGGCCCACGCCAGTGACACCCGTGACTTCGACAAGCTGCCGATCCCGTTCCGCGCAGTGGCCACCGATATCGCCAGCGGCGAGAAAGTGGTATTTCGCAAGGGCCACCTGCCCCAGGTGATCCGCGCCAGCATGTCGATCCCGGCGGTGTTCGCCCCGGTCGAGCTGGACGGCCGCCTGCTGGTCGACGGCGGCATGGTCGACAACATCCCGCTGGATATCGTGCGTGAGATGGGTGTGGACATGGCGATCGTCGTCGATATCGGCACGCCGCTGCGCAATCGCAAGCAGTTGGCCACGGTGGTCGATGTGCTCAACCAGTCGATCACCCTGATGACCCGGCGCAACTCCGAAGAGCAACTGGCCTCGCTGCACCGCGACGACATCCTGGTACAGCCGCCGCTGTCGAGCTTTGGCGTCACCGACTTCGGCCGGGCCCAGGACATGATCGACGCCGGCTACCGCGCCACCCGCCTGCTCGACCCGCGCCTGGCCAGCCTGCGCCGGGTCAACGACACGGCGGTGCAACTGGCCGAGGCGCGCTCGGCCGGGCAACGCACCCCGGTGATCACCGCCATCAAGGTCGAGAACGACTCCAAGGTCAGTGACGACGTGATCCGCTACTACATTCGCCAGCCCATCGGCGAACCGCTGGAGCTCGAGCGCCTGCGCACCGACATGGGCACCCTGTACGGCCTGGACTACTTCGACCGGGTGCAGTACCGCGTGGTGCACAAGGGCGACGAGAACACCCTGGTGATCAACGCCCGGGGCCGACGTGGCGGCACCGACTATCTGCGGCTGGGGCTGAACCTGTCCGATGACCTGCGTGGCGACAGCGCCTTCAACCTGGGCGCCAGCTACCGCGTCAACGGCATCAACCGCCTGGGCGCCGAGTGGCTCACCCGAGCCCAGATCGGCGACAAGCAGGAGCTCTACAGCGAGTTCTACCAGCCGCTGGATACCGGGTCGCGCTACTTCGTGGCGCCCTACCTGGACATCGGCTCGCAGAACATCGAGGCCACCCTGGACAACGACCCCATCGCCGAGTACCGCCTGGAACGCTATGGCTTCGGGCTCAACCTTGGCCGCCAGATCGGCAACAACGGCGAAGTGCGCCTGGGGGTGGGCCAGGCCTGGGGGCAGGCCGAGGTACGCATCGGCGAACAGGGCCTGCCCAAGGTGAACTTCAACGAAGGCTTCTATGACCTCAAGTATTCGTTCGACACCCTGGACAACGTCTACTTCCCCCACAGCGGCGAAGACGTCAGCCTGACCCTGCGCCAGTTCGAGCCGGGCCTGGGCTCCGACCAGCGCTATCGCCAATGGGACATGAAACTGGACAAGGCCCTGAGCAGCGGGCCGAACACCTGGGTATTCGGCGGTCGCTATGCGCGGACTCTGGATGATGCCGAGGTGGTCACCTCGAGCTTCGTGATGGGCGGCGCCCGGCAGCTGTCGGGCTTTCGCCAGGACTCGGTGTCAGGCCAGAACCTGAGCCTGATGCGCATGGTCTACTACCGGCGCCTGACCCCGCGCTCCTACCTGCCGCTGGACTTCCCGCTGTATCTGGGCGGCTCGCTGGAACGCGGCCGCGCCTGGAACAACGACAACGAGTTCGACAGCGGCTACATCAACGCCGCGAGCATCTTCCTGGGCTTCGAAACGCCGCTGGGGCCGCTGAACTTCAGCTACGGCATGAACACCGAGAACCAGAAGGCGTTCTACCTCAACCTGGGGCAGACCTTCTAGGACTTCTCCAGGTTGCCCAGGATGCGCGCGTGCACCCGCATGCACACGCGCAGCTCTTCTTCGTCGATGCCTTCGAACAGCTCGACGCGCAAGGCGTTGGCAATGGTCTCGATCTGGTCGATCAACGGCTTGGCGGGCGGGCACAACACGATCTTCTTGGCGCGTCGGTCCTCCAGTACGGCCTGGCGCTTGACCAGGCCCTGGGCCTCGAGGCTGTCGAGCAGACGGGCCAGGGTCGGCCCTTCAACCCCCACGCTCTGCGCCAGTTCACGCTGGGTGGGGGCCTCGTCGAAGCGCGCCAGGTGCAGCAGCACCAGCCAGCGCGCCTGCGACAGGTTGAGCCCGGCCAGGCGGCGGTCCAGCTCGGCGCGCCAACCCCGGGACATATGGGCCAACTGCATCCCGAAACGGTGGTGATCGGTCAACGGCATAGGAAACTCATCATCAGAACTAATTAATAGGCAGCTAATCATGCCCTTGGGCCTTAGGCAAGGCTCATGCCGTCGGCAGGCGCTGCATAATCGTCATAAATGATGACAAACAACCTTTCTACATCTCGAACTCGGCCGCCAGTGCGGCGCGCACGCAATACAGCACGCCCTCAGGCACGCGTCCGCCAAACTGCTCGATGATCGCCGACACCGGCGGCAACTCGCCTTCGCCGTCGAGGAACGCGTCCTGGATCTCGCCCATCAGGTCCTCGGGCAGGTCCAGCGCCTGTTCCAGTGACAGCTGTTGGCGACCGATGGCCTCGGCCAACAGGCTGTAAACGTTCTTTTCACTGCATTGCAGCTGGCCGGCGATCTGCAGCGGAGTCATGCCAGCGCGGGCCAGGCTGATCAGCTCGTGGCGCAGGTCGGCGACCGGGGCCGGGGCCTCTGCAGCGCCGCCCAGCACCTCGAGGAAGGCCTGGCCGTAGCGCTCCAGCTTGCGTGCCCCCACGCCACTGACCTGGGCCATCTCGCTGAGGCTGCCGGGCTGACTGCGCAGCATCTCCAGCAGGGTCGAGTCGGGGAAGATGACATACGGCGGCACGCCATGCTCCTCGGCCAGCTTGCGCCGCAAGGCGCGCAAGGCGTCCCACTGTTCGCGTTCCTCGCCGCGCACCAGCTGGCTGGCCGGGCTGCCCGAGCTGCTGCTCTTGCTGCTGGTCTGCGGCTTGAGGTCGCGGCGCAGCTCAAGGGTGACTTCGCCACGCAGCAAGGGCCGGCACGTATCGGACAGGCGCAGCCCGCCATAGCCTTCCAGGTCGATATCGGCCAGGCCACGCGCCACCAGCTGGCGGAACAGCGAACGCCACTCGCCTTCTGCGCGAGCCTTGCCCACGCCATACACGGCAAGCTTCTCGTGCCCGAAGCTGCGGATCTTCTCGTTGTCCTTGCCCAGCAGCACGTCCACCAGATGGCCCACGCCGTAGCGCTGGCCAGTACGGTAGATGGCCGACAGCGCCTGGCGCGCAGGCTCGGTGGCGTCCCAGGTCTGCACGCCGTCGACGCAGTTGTCGCAGTGCCCGCAGGGCTGGGGCAGTTCTTCGTCGAAATAGTTGAGCAGGGTCTGGCGACGGCAGCGGGTCTCTTCGCACAGTGCCAGCATGGCATCGAGCTTGTGCTGCTCGACCCGTTTGTGACGCTCGTCACCTTCGGAGTTCTGCAGCATCTGCTTGAGCATCACCATGTCCTGCAGGCCGTAGGCCATCCAGGCATCGGCGGGCAGGCCGTCACGGCCGGCGCGACCGGTTTCCTGGTAGTAGGCTTCCAGCGACTTGGGCAGGTCCAGGTGGGCCACGAAACGCACGTTGGGCTTGTCGATGCCCATGCCGAAGGCGATGGTCGCGACCATGATCAGGCCTTCCTCGTTGAGGAAGCGGCGCTGATTGCTGGCGCGGGTCTCGGCAGGCAGGCCGGCGTGATAGGGCAGCGCCGGGAACCCCTGCTCGCACAAAAACGCGGCCACATCGTCGACCTTCTTGCGCGACAGGCAATAGACGATGCCGGCGTTGCCGCGCCGCTCGTTGAGGAACGCCAGCAACTGTTTGCGCGGCTGTTCCTTGGGCACGATGCGATAGAAGATGTTCGGCCGGTCGAAACTCGACAGAAAGCGCTCGGCGTTCTGCAGGTGCAGGCGGGTGACGATCTCTTCGCGGGTACGCATGTCCGCGGTGGCGGTCAGGGCAATGCGCGGCACGTTGGGGAAGAGTTCGGCCAGTTGCCCCAGTTGCAGGTATTCAGGGCGGAAGTCATGGCCCCATTGCGACACGCAGTGCGCCTCGTCGATGGCGAACAGCGCGATGTCCAGGCTGCGCAGAAAATCCAGCATGCGTGGCTGCACCAGGCGTTCCGGGGCCAGGTACAGCATCTTGAGCTCGCCGCGACGAATGCGCATGGCCAGTTCGCGCTGCTGGTCGGCGCTCATCGTGGAGTTCAGCGAAGCCGCGGCGACACCCAGCTCGTCGAGGGTCGCCACCTGGTCGTCCATCAGCGCGATCAACGGCGACACCACCACTGCCAGGCCTTCGCGCAGCAGCCCCGGAACCTGGAAGCACAGCGACTTGCCGCCGCCGGTGGGCATCAGTACCAGCGCATCGCCGCCCTTGGCCACGCATTCGATGATCGCCCCCTGGCGCCCGCGAAAGCTGTCGTAGCCGAAGATGTCCTTGAGGACGCGCTGAGCCTGTTCGAGCATAAAAACTCCATAAATCGCAGAACCATCCTGGCCACAGGCTGGATGAAAAGCTTCCCCGCCACACCTGAAATTGCGTAAGCGGCTTTTGCCGGGGCCGCATGCTGGCGTGACCGGGCGCAAAAGCCGGGCATTATACCGGACACGGCGCCCGTGCAGGGGGCTCTGCGATAGGCGTCATCCTTTGCCTCGCAGGCGCCGCAAGATGCTAGAATTCCAGCATCGTTTATTCCCAAGGTAGCCCTGTAATGTCCTTCGCTGAGCAATTAACCCGCCTGCAAGCCTTCCTCGACGCTGACGAGCTGCACGAAGAAGCGCTGGACTACGTTGCCGCACACGGCTACCTGACCGCGCTGTCGATCTGCTCCGAAGCCGTTCCCGAGCGTGAATGGATCGACGCCCTGTTCGCCGAGCCGCCGCACTACAAGGACGAGGCCCAGCGCGAAGAAATCGAAAGCACACTGATCAAGCTCAAGGATCACATCGCCCGCCAACTGGCCAGCGATGAGGAGTTCGAGCTGCCGTGCGACCTGGACCTTGGCGACGAGCCGGACGACTCCGAGCTGCGCGGCTGGTGCATCGGCTTCATGGAAGGGGTGTTCCTGCGTGAAGCGGCCTGGTTCGAAAGCGCCGAGGAAGAGGTCAGCGAAATGCTGCTGCCGATCATGGTCGGTTCCGGCCTGTTCGACGAAGAGGCCGAGTTCGCCGACATCGCCAGCGACGCCAACCTGATGGACGACATGATCGTGCAGATCCCCGAGGCGCTGACGGCCTTGTACCTGCTGTGCCATGCCCCGGACGAGAAACCTGCGCTGCTCAAGCCTCGCCACCACTGAGTCTGCATCCATGCGCTACCTGCTGCTGGCCATCGGCTGGCTCAGCGTCGCGCTGGGGGTGATCGGCATCTTCCTCCCGGTGCTGCCGACCACCCCTTTTCTGTTATTGGCGGCAGCCTGCTTTGCGCGCAGCTCGCCCCGCTTTCACGCATGGCTGGTCAATCACCCGCGGCTTGGGCCGTGGATTCGCGACTACCTGGGCGGTGAGGGCATTCCGCTCAAGGCCAAGGTATACGCCATCGGGCTGATGTGGCTGAGCATAGGTTTTTCGTGCTACCTGGTGCCCTTGCCGTGGGCACGCGGGTTCATGCTCACCAGTGCGGTACTGGTGACCGTGTACATCGCGCGGCAGAAGACCTTGCGCAAGCGTACCTAGGCGCAACCACGCGCCCACCCCATCGCGGGCCAAGCCCGCTCCCACAGCTACTTCATTGCTCCTGTGGGAGCGGGCTTGGCCCGCGATGGCAGCGGCAGGTCAGCTGCGCCATCTACGCCTCATGTCACACCGTATCCACCTTCAACGAATGATCATTGAGCATCCCGTTGATCACCGTGGCTGTATCCGCGCCCGCCGAGATGACCCCACCCGCGCCCGCCGTCACCCCATAGTGATGGGCAAGGTCCACGCCGGCCAGTTCGATGGTCTGGGTCGGCGCCGCGCCGGCCACCGCACTCACCTGGATGGTCGATATCACGCCGTTGCCCGTGCCCGTCACAGTGAAGTGCAGGTAATCGTCCAGCGACGCCGACGTCGCGTTCTCGCCCTGCAGCAATTGCGAGAGGTCCAGCCGATCGGTACCCGGGGTAAAGTCGGTCACCTTGTCGTGGCCAGTATTGCCCTGTTGCCACAGGAAGGTATCGCTGCCCGCGCCACCGGTCAGGGTATTGTTGCCCGGCCCGCCGATCAGCAGATCGTCACCACCGCCCCCGATCAGGATGTCGTTGCCAAGGCCGCCGATCAGCGTGTTGGCGTTGTCGTCGCCGGTCAGCTTGTCGTCGTGGTCGGAGCCGATCAGGTTCTCGATCGACACCAGCTTGTCGAGCCCGGCGCCGATCGTGTTCTGCTCACCGGTCAGCGCCAGGCTCACCGTCACCCCAGCGCTCGCCCCGGCGTAGCTGGCGGTGTCGTTGCCAGCGCCACCGTCGAGCAGATCGTTGCCGTTGCCGCCGATCAACAGGTCGTTGCCATCCCCCCCGTAGAGCTTGTCGTTGCCATCGCCGCCAATCAGCACGTCGTTGCCTGCACCGCCATTGAGAACGTCATCACCGCTCCCGGCCAGCAGCACGTCGTCGTGGCTGGTGCCTTCCAGGGTACTGCCGGCCTGGTAGGTGATGTCCACCGCCCCCGTGGCGCTGCCGCCATGGCCGTCGCTGACGGTATAGGTGCCGTTGTAGGTGGGCGTGTAGTCATGCGCCCCGGCGTAGTTGATCGACATGTTCAGCTGGTAGCTTTCTGCGCCCTTGCCGCCGTCGTCATTGACCTGGTTGACCAGATGGATGCTGTACACCCCATCATGGCTGGCGGTGAAACTGCCGCCATCGGCGATGGTGTGGTAGGTGCCGCCCTCATCCTTCCACTGCATCAGCAAGTTGCGATCAGCGGTGCGGTTGTGGTCCAGGGTCAGGGTTTCGCCCTCGCGCAGGCTTACCTTGATCACGTCTTCGTCATTGCCATTGGCAGCACTCACCGCCCCCAGGTAGCCACTGACCACCAGCGCCGCGGTCATCGACCCGGCTGCGCCGGTAAAGGCACTGCGCGCCAGAACCCGCTCCTGATTGGCCAGCGTGTCGTCCTGGCCGGTGAAGGTGATGACCGTCTTGCCGTTGCCGGCCGTGAAATCCGCCCCCTTGGTCCAGCCGGTGTTGAAGGTGATCGGCGCCGCACTCAGGCGATCGTGGTTGGCGTCGCTGTCGTTGGCCAGCAAGGCGGCGGCCGGCACGCTGATGCTCGGCGCAAGGATATTGGTGATGACATGATCGGCACCGGCCACCGGCGCAGCATTGGTGTTGACGTTGATCACCAGGTTGGCACCGCTCAGGTCGCCGTCGTTGTCGCTGGCCACGAAGCGGATGGTCTCCACCTGATTGCTGCCGCTGTCCTTGGGCGGCGTATAGGTGAACTGGCCGTTGTCCATGTCCACCACCAGCGTCCCGCCCAGCGCGGTCTTGACCGTGATGCTGTGGGTGTTCGCGTCGAAGGTGCCGCGGTCTGCGCCGCCACTGGCTGCATAGCTGGGCTGGTTGGCGTTGCCTTTGGGGTCGAAGGTGTAGGTGGTGCCGTCGATCAACAGCGACTTGATGAAGCCACCATCGGCACCGAAGTCGCCACCGCTCATCAGGCTGCCGGTGATCGGCGCGCCCTGCACGGTGCCCGACAGCACGTTGTCCAGTTGCGCCAGGTCGGTGACCACCACCGAGTTGGTATTGGTGTGGGTACTGCCGTCATAGGCAGCCGGGTTGAGATTGCCGGTGTTGACGCCGCTGCCCAGCCCGATCGCATACGACTTGATGCCGTTGTCGCCCAGGAAGTTCTCCCAGTTGCCGGTGCGCGTTTCGGTCAGGGCATGCCCCGAGGTCGGCGCACCGTCCGAGAAGAAGTAGCTGACGCTCTGCGCCCCCTCCAGCTTGCCCGGCGTCTGGTAGGCCGTCTGCGCCACGTTGACTGCCGAGTCGTAATAGGTCGAGCCACCCGGGGTCAGGTCCTTGATCAGGGCCTTGGCCTCGGCCACCGTCACCCACACGTCGGTGCGATCACTGGCACCGGTGGAGAACGTGACGACCTGCACCTTCACATCGCCCATGTCGTCGTACTTGTCCAGCAGTGCGCCGATGGCCTCCTTGGCCAGCTCCAGGCGCGACAGGCCGCGCACCCCGGAATTGTCGGCCATGCTGCCGGACACATCGATGATCAGCATGACGTTGGTGTCCACCTGCCCCGGCGTGGTCGAGCGCACGGCGTCAGCCGTTGTGGGCACGTCATCGACGATATTGATCACGATGTTGCTGGTGGTCGAATTGCCGGCCGCATCGGTGGCCTTGTAGACGAAGGTCTCGCTGGTGACCACGTTGGGGCCGTCGTTGAGCCCGCCTGCGGTTTTGGGTGCGGACGTAAGGGTGTACTTGAAGCTGCCGTCGGCGTTGAGCTGAATCTGCCCATAGGCGCCCGTGCTGCTGCCCACCAGCGTATAGGTGATCGCGCCGCTGGCTCCGCTGACCGAGCCCACCAGGCTGCCGGTCGCGGTTTCACCCGCTGAGCCGGGGTCGCTGCCGGTCACAGTGCCGGGGGCGAGGTCGTTCGGATCCTGACTAAGGTCCAGGGCCTTCTCGTACACCGTGACCTCGTTGTTAGTGCAGGCGACGATCTTGCTGTCGGTGACATTGATGGTGATGGTGGTGGTGCTTTCGTCGCCGTCCGCGTCACGAATGGTGTAGGTGAAGGTGTCCTGGGCACCGTCCTGCGTCACCGCATTGGGGTTGGCCTTGTACTCGGCCTCGCCGTTGGCATGCAGGATGAGGGTGCCATAGGTGCCGGCGATGCCCACGCCCAGCGAACCGATGGCCGAGGTCGAGGTGTCGGCGCCCGCCCGTACACCCACCACCGCACCGCCCTGGGCCGGGCCGTCTGCCCCCAATGTGTCGTTATCCAGCACATTGCCGGTGACCGTACCGCCCTCCACCACCGTGGTGCTGTCGGACTCCGCCCTTGGCACGTCATCCACGATCTTGATCACGATGGTGCTGGTGACGCTGTTGCCCAGTTGGTCGGTCGCCTTGTAGGTAAAGGTCTCGGACGTGACGATATTCGCCCCGTCGTCGCCGTTGCCGATGTGCGGCGCCGAGGTCAGGGTGTACTTGTAGCTGCCGTCGGCATTGAGCTGAATCTGCCCATAGGCACCTGTAGTGCTGCCCACCAGCGTGTAGGTGAGCGCGCCGGAACCGCCCGTGACCGAGCCGACCAGGGTGCCGGTACCCGTCTCGCCAGGCGAGGTAGGGTTGCTGCCCACCACCGTGCCCGGGGCCAGGTCCTGCGGGTCCTGGGTCAGGTCCAGCGCTTTTTCGTAGACTTTCACCTCGGTATCGGCGCAGGCCACCAGCTTGCTGTCGGTGACATTGATGGTGATGGTCGTGGTGCTTTCATCGCCGTCCGCATCGCGGATGGTGTAGGTGAACACGTCCTTGGCGCCGGTTGGCGCTACCGAGTTGGGGTCGGCCTTGTAGATCGCCTCGCCATTGGCATTCAGGATCAGCGTGCCATAGGTGCCGGCGATGCTCACGCCCAGCGAGCCGATGGCCGAGGTAGAGGTGTCGGCGCCTGCCCGCACACCCACCACCGCACCACCCTGGGCTGCACCGTCTGCACCCAGGATGTCGTTGAGCAGCACGTTGCCGGTGACCGTACCGCCTTCCATCACCGTGGCACTGTCCGATTCGGCGATGGGCATGTCGTCGACGATATGGATCACGATGGTGCTGGTAA
>NZ_MVOK01000034.1:0-46668 GCF_002018915.1 Pseudomonas sp. MF6396
GCCTACGACGGCAACGGCAGGCTGATCCAGGCCATCAACGCCGCGAGCAAACTGCAGTGGTTCCATGACGAGGCCGGCAACCTCGTTCGTGAACACCAGCACTACCTGGCCACCGGCACCCCGATGGTCGCGGTGTGGCAGCACGAGTACGACGCCCTCAACCTGCGTACCTCCACCACTCGTCCGGACGGGCACAAGGTCAGCTGGCTGACCTACGGTAGCGGTCATCTGTTGGGCATGACGGTCGATCACCATGAGCTGCTGGCCTACGAGCGCGATGACCTGCACCGCGAGGTTGTGCGGCATCAGGGCAACAGGTTGAGCCAGACTCAGGCGTGGGACCCGGCGGGGCGCCTGCAGGAACAGCTGCTGGGCAGCCAGGACGGCAAATCGACCCTGCTCAAGCGTGAGTATCAGTACGACGCGGTAGGCCAGCTGACCGACATCCACGACACCCGTCGTGGTCATCTGGCCTACCAGTACGATCCGATTGGCCGCCTGTTGCAGGCCCCCAGCCGGCTGGGGGTGGAGACCTTCGCCTTCGACCCGGCCGGCAAACTGCTGGACGACAAGCACCACGAACTGACGCGGTCGCTGGAGCGCACGCCAAAGCGCAACCGTTTGATGGCCCCACCCGACAACTCGCAGATGACGCACACGCGGTGCTGGATCCTACAGCGCAAAGATTTAAGTCCACTGCTGTCGGGGTGATGCCTGACGGCAGTATGGGGATAGCGCCAAGTGATAAGAAAGTCCCAAGAGTTCAACGGGAATTTGCTGAGGAAAAAGGTTTGGCTGTTGTAAATGGAGTTGGACATGCTGAGGAAACCCTTATCAATGCTGGAGCTACTCATGTGGATGCTAACAGGGGAGTATGCTTGGACTGTGAAACCATGATGCGAGATGGAAAAGTGACTACTGATACACCTTTTACTGGAAAGAAAAGTAAGCGGAGGCTGTAATGAAATTTAGCTATGATTTGTTGTTTGGGTTGCCAGATGAGAAAATTGCTTTGTTCTGTTTGTTAGGCGCTCAAAGGATGGAGGGTATATATGATAAGTTTTGCAAAAAATACTTGGGTGGTGTTAATGCTAATTCGGATGCGCTGAGGGAGTTATTTGAACTTCTTGAAGGTGGGGGGAAGAGTCGGTTGGAGTTAATTTACAATAGGGTGTATTTCGCTATCCCGGATACAGAAGATTATGATGATGAACTGGCCGATCAAGCCCAGTGTGCAATAATCAGTACGTCCTACTGTATTTCATATTTAGTGGAAAAAAATAGAGAGATGGCACGTTTTGTGGTTGAAAAAATTTTTGACGCAATTGATGTGTTGGGGGAAGATGTTGGTATGTTTATTGCGGCTGAAGTAAGTTGGTGTGAAGAGTTGATAAATTATTTGAGTGCATCAGATTTGAGTGATAATGCTTTCGTTGAGTGTTTGGTGGTGAGGAATTTGGGGCACTCGATTCCGGTAGTTTGAGTTCGAAGTAAAGGTGTTTTTTAAAGGTATTAAGCTGCTCTTTCCGAAGTTGATTAAAGAGAAGTAATTGGTACGTGGGTGGTGATGCAGGTGGCGGTTAAGCATCTGTGGCACATGCTCTGCGCAAGGCTCCGATACGGTTGTCTCCGCCTGAAAATATCAAAAGCGGGCATGGCCCGGGTGCGGTTCACATTCCGCCAAACCAAGTCCCTAAAGAATGGAGCGTCATTCCCCCCCGGGGGCTGAACCATCACAACCGATAAGAGGTTAAAGTGCTTAACGAAGCAGCAAGTAAAATATTCGATGACTATTATGGTTTTGATGATGGTTTTATCAAATCATTTGAATATGATTTTTTTCACGCGGATGCATTGAGAATAAAAATAGATGTGTATGCTAGGAACTATGAGCTCGAAGGTGATGTGTGGCGAACTGTTCGAATAATTATTGATGGTGTCAGTGAGGTGCGGTCTGTGTTCGAGGCGGGTGCTTTTAATGTTATTTGCTCTCGTGTGAAGCTATTGAATTTTGATGGTAAATGGTGTGTTGAGGTCGATGGAGACTTTGGTGATATCCCTATATCGCTGGAGGCAATTAGAGGCTACAGTACGTGCTACGTTCTGGGGGAGAGGGTGGAAGTGCTGGAGGTCGATGAATAACGTAGCGGCTTAATGTCGGATGCTGTTTGGGAGTGGCTGGTTAAAATTGTTTTCAGATTAACTGGAAGGGTTAGTTAGGTTTGCTGGAGGATTGGGTCGATTTCACGATGGTATCGTGAACACTTTTAGTGTGAGTTTACGCGGCACGGTACAGCTGCGTCAGGTCATGGGCACCTTCTAGATCCTCCCGGTAACTTCAAGAGTGCACATGGATCCGGCGCGGTACATGTTCACCCAAGCAAGGTTCCAGACGGTTGGAGTATTATTCCACCTGGCACCAAGCCTTCGCAGCCATTAGGTGGTTGAAATGTTTAATGAAGACGCAGTTGGGCTTGTTGACGGATTTGATCGATTCAATGATGGAGTAATGAACTATTTTAAGTATGAATTTTTGGGGGACGGTACGCTTTCTGTGCATATCGAATTCTGCGCCCGTGATTACAGGATTGAGGGGAATGTATGGAAAAGGGTCAGGGTGATTGTTGCTCACGTTGACGAAGTTCGTTCTACATTTTCTGGTGGGCAAACAAATGTTGTATGCTCTGGTGTCAAGCTTTTGAAATTCGGTGAGGTGTGGTGTGTTGAGGTGGATGGTGATTACGGGCCAAATGATCCATCTTCTCTTGAAGAAATTAGAAAGTACGGTTCTTGCTACATAACTGGCGATACTGTCGAGGTGGTTGAGGTTGAGTGAGTTGTATTTTTTGTGCTCGGACGTGGCGCAGGTTAAAGCAGTTACTGGCATGTGAACGAAAATACAAGCGACCTCATGCGGCGTGATCGACCAGGCCATAGCGTGCCAAGGAGTTGGATCTCAAATTCTGTTACATGATGGAGCCGTTTCAGGGTGTTACCGATCTGGCATATTCGCAGGACAGCGCAGTGTCCTCAGACGTGTTGAAAACCTGCTTGAATCACTACTTGCTGCACGATGATCTTCTGGACGTGAGTCAGGGCCACCAATACAGTGCTCAACGCGGGATTCTTGTAGCCTCCAGTGATGGATTTCGAAACCGAATGTCAAAAACGCGTGTCATCGGCACAACGCTTTCTGCAATCGCTTCTGCAGAGAAGGACCTGAACAGAACGTTCCCCACATCCTTTTCCCGCTGGCTGCTTGCCAACAATGGACGGTCACTGGGTGGCCTGGTGGTGTTTCCCGTGTTCGACAGCCGAGACCCGAGGAAGACCTGGGACTCGATCGTCCGAAATTACACGTCAGGGTGGCAGGCGTGGCTGGAAAATTTCTCGCAATCGCCTGAGCGTTTTGCACCGCTGTTGCCCTTCGCAGAGTTTGGAACAGGTGATTATTATTGCTTCGATTATGACGCGCGAGGCGCCTCAGGCGAACCTGCCGTGGTGTTGTGGGATCATGAAACGGGCAGTGCCCGCCGTGTTGCGGATGACTTTGAGCAGTGGCTGAGTAGCGTTGATCCTGCTCCTTAACGATCATCAGTAGCCCTGGATGGCTTGAATGTTTGACAGCGACTATGAGGATCTGGGCAGCCCAGCGTGATACCCGCTCGATGACGCCCGCGTTCCCACGACATGCAACGGCATGTTGATGTTCAGCCCTCTTCCAATCAGGCACCATCGGACGTGAGTGCAAAGGCCTGCACCTCCACACGTAATACATCCCATCACACAAGGACGGACCCACCTCATGAAAGACATTGTTCGCCTGGGCGATGCCACCACCCACGGTGGCGTGGTACTCGAAGCCTTTTCCAACACCAACCTCAATGGCAAGCCGATTGCCGGGGTAGGGCACAGCGTCAGTTGCCCCCTGTGCAAAGGGGTATTTCCCATTGCCGAGGGCAGCAGCACCTACAGCGTCGGCGGTACGCCCGTGGCGCTGGATGGCATGAAGACCGCCTGCGGCGCCGCGCTGATCGCCAGTGGCCCCAAGGGCGCAGTCATCAGCTAGGCATTGCCCGCAACGTGCACTTTCCCCCCCGGCCGCACCGCCAGTCGCGACGATGGCCGGGGTACCCAATTGTGTCTACAATCAGCTCCTTTGATTGACCTACTTACTGGAGCTCACGTTTTGGCTCAATACGTCTACACCATGCATCGGCTGAGCAAAGTTGTGCCGCCGAAGCGGGAAATCCTCAAGAACATTTCGCTGTCCTTTTTCCCCGGCGCCAAGATCGGCGTGCTCGGCCTCAACGGTTCGGGTAAATCCACCCTGCTGAAAATCATGGCCGGCGTCGACACCGAGTTCGACGGCGAAGCGCGTCCGATGCCCGATCTGAATGTCGGCTACCTGCCGCAAGAGCCGCAACTGGACCCTACCAAGACCGTGCGTGAGGTGGTCGAAGAGGCCGTCAGCGTGATCAAGGACGCCCAGGCCCGCCTGGACGAGGTCTACGCCGCCTATGCCGACCCGGACGCCGACTTCGACAAGCTGGCCGCCGAACAGGCCAAGCTGGAAGCGATCCTGCAGGCCAGCGACGGTCACAACCTCGAGCGCCAGCTGGAAGTCGCCGCCGACGCGCTGCGCCTGCCGGCCTGGGACGCCAAGGTCGAACACCTGTCCGGTGGCGAGAAGCGCCGCGTGGCCCTGTGCCGCCTGCTGCTGTCGGCCCCCGACATGCTGCTGCTCGACGAACCGACCAACCACCTGGATGCCGACTCGGTCGCCTGGCTGGAGCACTTCCTGCACGACTTCCCGGGCACCGTGGTCGCTATTACCCACGACCGTTACTTCCTGGACAACGTCGCCGGCTGGATTCTGGAACTCGACCGCGGCGCCGGTATTCCTTACGAGGGCAACTATTCGGGTTGGCTGGAAGCCAAGTCGGACCGCCTGGCCCAGGAGTCCAAGCAGCAGTCGGCCCATGAAAAGGCCATGAAGGAAGAACTGGAATGGGTGCGCAAAGGCGCCAAGGCCCGCCAGTCCAAATCCAAGGCGCGTCTGCAACGCTTCGAAGAAATGCAGTCGCAGGAATTCCAGAAGCGCAGCGAAACCAACGAGATCTACATCCCGGCCGGCCCGCGCCTGGGTGACAAGGTCATCGAGTTCAAGAACGTCACCAAGGGCTACGGCGACCGCGTTCTGATCGACAACCTGTCGTTCAGCATGCCAAAAGGCGCCATTGTCGGTGTGATCGGCGGTAACGGCGCCGGTAAATCGACCCTGTTCCGCATGCTGATGGGCAAGGAGCAACCGGACTCGGGCAGCATCGAGATCGGTGAAACCGTGCAACTGGCCTGCGTCGACCAGAGCCGCGAAGACCTGGACGGCGGCAAGACCGTGTTCCAGCAGATCTCCGACGGTTCCGACCAGATCCGCATCGGCAACTACGAGATCCCGGCGCGTACCTACGTGGGGCGCTTCAACTTCAAGGGCGGCGACCAGCAGAAGTTCGTCAAGGACCTCTCCGGTGGTGAGCGTGGCCGCCTGCACCTGGCGTTGACGCTCAAAGAGGGCGGCAACGTGCTGCTGCTCGACGAACCGTCCAACGACCTCGACGTCGAAACCCTGCGTTCGCTGGAGGAAGCCCTGCTGGACTTCCCGGGCGCCGCTATCGTGATCTCTCACGATCGGTGGTTCCTTGACCGTGTGGCTACCCACATCCTGGCCTACGAAGACGATTCGCAGGCGGTGTTCTTCGAAGGCAACTACACCGAGTACGAAGCCGATCGCAAGAAGCGCCTGGGTGAAGCCGCTGCCCAGCCGCACCGGGTACGGCACAAGAAACTGGCATGACCTTCACGGTCTTGCACTGAAACGGGGCCTTCGGGCCCCGTTTTTTTTGCCTGGAATCCGGGTGAATCCTTCGCCGGCAAGGCCGGCTCCTACAGGGTTGTGCGGCCTGCTGTAGGAGCAGGCTTTGCCGGCGAAGGTGTATACATTTATAGAAATGCACCATTTATTTCCATAAAAACGACATTTTGCCCTGTTGCGGTGCGAGCGGTTCTTGGTAAAGTCCTGAAAAAACTAATAAGTCCAACTCTATCTGGTGAATGTCTAAATGATCGAATCCGTCGAAGACTTCCTCGCACGCCTGCAAAAACGCGACCCTGCCCAGCCCGAGTTCCATCAGGCCGTGGAAGAGGTACTGCGCAGCCTGTGGCCCTTCCTCGAAGCCAACCCGCACTACCTGCAGGCCGGTATTCTCGAACGCATGGTCGAGCCGGAGCGGGCCATTCTGTTCCGTGTATCGTGGGTCGACGACAAGGGCAGGGTGCGTGTCAACCGTGGCTACCGCATCCAGATGAGCAGCGCCATCGGCCCATACAAGGGCGGCCTGCGTTTCCACCCTTCGGTGAACCTCGGCGTGCTGAAGTTCCTGGCCTTCGAACAGGTACTCAAGAATTCCCTCACCTCGCTGCCCATGGGCGGCGGCAAGGGCGGCTCGGACTTCGACCCCAAGGGCAAGAGCGACGCCGAAGTCATGCGCTTCTGCCAGGCATTCATGAGCGAGCTGTACCGCCACATCGGCGCCGACCTCGACGTGCCGGCCGGTGACATCGGCGTAGGTGGTCGCGAAATCGGCTTCCTGTTCGGCCAGTACAAGCGCCTGGCCAACCAGTTCACCTCGGTGCTGACCGGCAAGGGCATGAACTACGGCGGCAGCCTGATTCGCCCCGAAGCCACCGGCTACGGCTGCGTGTACTTCGCCGAAGAAATGCTCAAGCGCGACGGCCTGCGCATCGACGGTCGCCGTGTGGCCATCTCCGGCTCCGGCAACGTGGCGCAATATGCCGCGCGCAAGGTCATGGACCTGGGCGGCAAGGTCATCTCGCTTTCCGACTCCGAGGGTACCCTGTACTGCGAAGCCGGCCTGAACGATGCGCAGTGGGATGCGCTGATGGAGCTCAAGAACGTCAAGCGCGGCCGCCTGAGCGAGCTGGGCGGCGAGTTCGGCCTGGAGTTCCGCGCCGGCCAGCGCCCATGGAGCCTGGCCTGCGACATCGCCCTGCCGTGCGCCACCCAGAACGAGCTGGACGCCGAAGACGCACGCACCCTGCTGCGCAACGGCTGCATCTGCGTGGCCGAAGGCGCCAACATGCCGACCACCCTGGACGCCGTGGACCTCTTCATCGAAGCCGGCATCCTGTTCGCCCCGGGCAAGGCCTCCAACGCCGGCGGCGTGGCCGTCAGCGGCCTGGAGATGTCGCAGAACGCCATGCGCCTGCTGTGGACGGCCGGCGAGGTTGACAGCAAGCTGCACAACATCATGCAGTCGATCCACCATGCCTGCGTGTACTACGGCGAAGAGAACGGCCGCATCAACTACGTCAAGGGCGCCAACATCGCCGGCTTCGTCAAGGTTGCCGACGCCATGCTGGCCCAGGGCGTGGTCTAGGTCTGCGGCTCGATGGCGATGACCTCGATCAGTTGATCACCCGCCGGTCGTCGCCACAGCACCTCGTCACCGGGCGCTGCCCCCAGCAGTGCCCGGCCCAGGGGTGACCCCCAGTTGATCAGGCCACTGGCGGCATAGGCCTGGTCTTCGCCGACCAGTTGCACTTCATGCTGGCGGCCTTCTTCATCGACAAACACAACCCGGCTACCGATCTGCACCTTGCTCTGCGAGGTGGCGGGTGCGGCCACCTGGGCGCTCTGCACGCGGGCGCTGAAGTAGCGCAGGTCGCGCTCGACCTCGGCCAGGCGTTGTTTGTCGGGGTCGCCCAGCAGCGTGCTGCGCAGGGTCTCCAGTTCGCTGACCCGCTGCTTGAGCAGGGTCAGGCCCTGGGCGGTGACGTGGTTGGGTTGTTCGCTGATGCGCCGCTCTACCGGTTGATTGGCCTGATCGGCGGCCTGGTCTTCGTTGACGAATGCTCGGCTCATGGTTGGCCTCCTTTGTAGGAAGACCATGATGCGCGGTCACCGGTTGCATCGAATGTTCGAGGGCGACCTATTGGCGTCGATAGGCGCGGGCGGCGTCGCGGTCCTTTTCTTGCTGCCACTGCTGGTCGCGCTCGTCCCAGTGGCGGCTGCGGTAGGTATCCTGGTCCTGGCTCTGCTGCATGGCCTGGCACTGGCGAAAGCCGTCGTCCCAGCCGGTCTCGTACTGGCGGTCGTGCAGATAGCGCGGCACGTCCTTGCGAAACTCGCCCATCATCACGCCTGCGGCCTGGTGGCCGCTGCTGCAGCCGGCCTGGAAGCCGTCGGCGTAGGGGGCAGGGTAGCCTTGCTCGATCAGTTGATCGTGGGTGCTGGCGCAACCGCCCAGCATCATTGCCACCAGTACCCAGTGCCCGCGCATGTTCGAACTCTCCACCTGTTGGGGGGAAGTCTAGGTGCTGGTGTGTGCAAGAGAGGTCAAAAAGATGTCAAACAATTGGATCGCATCGCGGATCAAGCCCGCTCCCACAAGGTTTCTCACTGCCCTTGTGGGAGCGGGCTTGACCCGCGATGACTTCAGTAGTTGTACCACTTCACCTCGAGCATCACCTCGTTCTGCGCCGTCGCCAGCTGGCTGAACTCGCGCCTGGCACTCAGGCGCAGGCCCAGGTTGCGCGACAGTTCCCACTGCTGGTTGAGGCTCAGGCTGCGGCGGACCTCGCCATTGGTGAAGTAGTCGCCCTTGGCCTCCAGGCTCAGGTTGCCCAGCCCGTTGCGCCACAGCACGCCGGTGTTGAACCCTGCCGCGGGTGCGATGAACCCGGCAAAGTCATTGTTGTGCTCCACCCGCACCGTGCCCAGGGCAAACCCGAGCATGTCCTCGCCCAACTGCCAGGTGCCCCCGGCGCCGCCATTCACATGGCTGACCAGCACCTCGTTCTCATGCTTGCCCAGCACCCGTTCCAACCCGCCGGCCACCTGCCACGACCACGGCTTGAGCAGGTCGTTGCGCGGCGTCAGCGAGCGGATCGTGGCCAGGTCCAGGCGCTGCACCTGCCAGTCGTTGTGTTCGTACTGGCGCACCTTCAGTTGCAGGATCTCGATCTGCGCGCCCAGCGGGAAGCCGTAGGCGTTGTCGTTGAGGTCGTGATAGGCCATGCGCAGCCCGTACTCGGCAAAGGCCCGGTCTTCTCGGGTACCCACGCCCAGCTGCCAGGTGCGCGACTCGTGGCCGTCCTCCGGCAGCCCGGGGCGTTCGATCTGCAACGGCGGTGGCGGGTTGCGATTGATCGCGCGCAGCAACTCGAAGCTGCGCCTGGCCCGCTCCGGGTCGCGCTCCAGGCCATTGGCGCGGTAGCGCTCCAGGCGATAGGCGGCGTCCTGCACCAGCGCCTGGCGCTCGCGCGGCAGCTCGGTGAAGGCGGGGCTCTGCAGTTGCGCGGTGTCGGCGCTCACGGCCAGCACCTGCTGCTGTTCGGCATGGTCCAGCGGTTTGGCCCGCTCCAGCAGCTCGCGCTCGCGCGATGGGCGGTAGTCGGTACGCGCCACCAGCCCGGACTGTTTCACCGCCTTGACCGTGTCGGTGGGGATCGCCGTGAGCGGGAACTGCGAGGTCAGGTCCAGGCTCGGCCGTGCCACCTGCAGCAGTTCGAGCAGGCGATACGAGCAGTTTTCGTCGAAGAAGAAATAGTCGAACTGGATCTGCTTGAGTTCCCAGATGTGCTCGACCATGCGCCCGGTTTCCTCGGGCGTGAGGTTCAGCCGGTATTCCCACAGGTCGCGGTTTTCCAGGCTGCGGTACTCGGACAGCTTCTCCTGGTAGGGCACCAGCGCGAACAGGCCGGGGTAGCCGCCCATCAGGCCCTTCCAGGCATACAGGATGCTGTTGTCGTTGCCCTCGATGTAGGCGCCGAAGTTGATCGCGTAGCTCAGCAGTGCGGTGTTGTCGCTCTGCACGTCGGCCTGGTCGATACGCAGCAGCGTGTGCCCGAACATCGACGAGGGGCTGTTCAGGTAGGCCGCCGGGAAGATCATCACCGCGCTGTGCGGCGACACATCCGAGTACCACTGGGTGTAGGCCTTGCAGTCCGGCGCCGGCAGGTCGGTGAGCTGCAACTGCTCGCGCAGCCAGCGGGTGCGCGCCGGGAATACGCATTGCGCGTGCTGGTCGCCCAGGCTGGCCGGGGCGTACAGCGCCTCATAGGTGGCGCGCAGTTCCTGGTCAGGGTGGTGCGCACCGTCCTTGGCCAGGAAGAATTTGGGGTCGTCCACGTAGCTGCGCCATCCGCCGAGCTTGGCGGTTTCGTAATGGCCCAGGGAGATCCAGTAGCGGTCGTTGGCCAGTGCGTGCAGACGAGCATCGTCCAGCACGGTGGCAGCGTGCAGCGGGGCGCAGGCACAGAGCGCCAGGTAGGCAAGGCGTTTGAGCATGTCGGGCAACTACGTCTGAATGATGCCGATAGAGGCGGGCAAACAAACCCGCCCCGTGGTCGGGGCGGGTGTGCCGAGCTTAGGCCGGGGTTGCGTATTTGGCCAGACGGGCGTCGCTTTTCAGGACGGCGAGGGTGTTGGTGTGAACATCTTCAGCGGTAGCGTCGGCTGTGGTGAAGATTTCCTGGAAGTGCTGGTGGGTCACGGCCGCGAAGTGCGCACGGTCTTCCGGTGCGACGCCCAGTACCACCGCGTAGGTGGTCAGTGCTTCGCCCTGGCCTTGCGCCATGTCTTCGGACAGCTCGTTCATCATGCCATTCATGGCGAACCAGGATTTGCCGCCATAGGTCAGCGACGCATTGGTGGAGCAGCCGTTGGTGCCCGAGGTCATGCCGAAGGTGGCGTTGCCCGAGGTACCGTTGGTGGTGGATGCGAGGAAGTGAGCCGGCGTGCCGCGTTGGCCCTCGAACAGCATGTTGCCCCAGCCGCAGTCCGGGCCGCCTGGCGCCTGGGCCATGGCGTTGAGCGAAACCGCGGTGAACAGAGTACCCAGAAGAATCCGTTTCATAGCATTGTTCTCTTTCTGATGTTCAAACCAAAGGTCAGGGTTATCTGGCATGTCTGTAGGACTAGTTGCCAGGACGGGTCGGTTGTTTACCCAGCCGCGCAGTTTGGAGTTTAGGCACGATCTAAGGGTTCCGTGATTAATTGCAAAAGATTGCTTGAAATAATTGACGCGGAGCAGGTTTTCGACCCTGCGCGCTAAAGCGTTGAAGAGCCTTGCAAGCCGGGCGCAGGCGGCGCCAGAATGCCGTCATCCGCCCCGCCGAAGTAAGGAAGCCCGATGCCCGATCCTGTTGCTGCGAGCCTGCGTCTTGCGCCCGAAGCCCTGACCCGGCCGTTTTCCGCTGAACAGTTCGATTTTTCCACCACCAATGATCTGGAGCCCTTTCGCGGTGTGCTAGGCCAGGAACGTGCAGTCGAAGCCTTGCAGTTCGGCGTCGCCATGCCACGCCCCGGTTACAACGTGTTTGTCATGGGCGAGCCGGGCACCGGCCGCTTCTCGTTCGTCAAGCGCTACCTCAAGGCAGAAGGCAAGCGCCTGCAGACGCCGTCCGACTGGCTGTACGTCAACAACTTCGACGAGCCCCGCGAGCCCAAGGCGTTCGAGCTGCCGGCCGGCAGTGCCGGGGCCTTCATCGCCGATATCGGGGGCCTGATCGACAACCTGCTGGCGACCTTTCCGGCGGTGTTCGAGCACCCGTCCTATCAGCAGAAGAAAAGCGCCATCGACCGCGCCTTCAACCAGCGCTACGACCGTGCCCTGGATGTGATCGAGCGCGCCTCGCTGGAAAAGGACGTGGCCCTGTACCGCGACAGCAGCAACGTCGCCTTCACCCCCATGGCCGATGGCAAGGCGCTGGATGAGGCCGAGTTCGCCCAGTTGCCTGAGGCCGAGCGCGAGCGCTTCCACGAGGACATCGCCGCGCTGGAAGAGCGCCTCAACGAAGAGCTCGCCAGCCTGCCGCAGTGGAAGCGCGAGTCGAACAACCAGCTGCGCCAGCTCAACGAAGAAACCATCACCCTGGCCCTGCAGCCCTTGCTGGCCCCGCTGTCGGAGAAATACGCCGAAAACGCTGCGGTGTGCGCCTACCTGCAGGCCATGCAGGTCAACCTGCTGCGCACCGTGGTCGAGCAACTGGTCGACGACAGCAAGACCGACGCGGTGGCGCGCAAGATGCTCGAAGAGCAGTACGCCCCCAGCCTGGTGGTCGGCCATCACGCCAGCGGCGGCGCGCCCGTGGTGTTCGAGCCGCACCCTACCTATGACAACCTGTTCGGCCGCATCGAATACGGCAACGACCAGGGCGCGCTGTACACCACCTATCGCCAGTTGCGCCCGGGGGCGCTGCACCGCGCCAATGGCGGGTTCCTGATTCTGGAAGCCGAGAAGATGCTCGGCGAGCCGTTCGTGTGGGATGCGCTCAAGCGCGCCCTGCAATCGCGCAAGCTGAAGATGGAGTCGCCGCTGGGCGAGTTCGGTCGCCTGGCCACCGTGACCCTCACCCCGCAGATGATCCCGCTGCAGGTCAAGGTGATCATCATCGGCGCCCGCCAGCTGTACTATGCACTGCAGGACCACGACCCGGACTTCCAGGAGATGTTCCGGGTGCTGGTGGACTTCGACGAAGACATTCCCATGGTCGAGGAGAGCCTGGAGCAGTTCGCCCAGTTGCTCAAGACCCGCACCAGCGAGGAGGGCATGGCCCCGCTGACCGCCGATGCGGTGGCGCGCCTGGCCACCTACAGCGCCCGCCTGGCCGAGCACCAGGGGCGCCTGTCGGCGCGCATCGGCGACCTGTTCCAGCTGGTCAGCGAGGCGGATTTCATTCGCCACCTGGCCAACGACGAGATGACCGATGCCGGGCACATCGAGCGGGCGCTCAAGGCCAAGGCCACGCGTACCGGGCGGGTATCGGCGCGGATTCTCGACGACATGCTGGCCGGGATCATCCTGATCGACACCGAAGGCGCGGCGGTGGGCAAGTGCAATGGCCTGACCGTGCTGGAGGTGGGCGATTCGGCGTTCGGTGTGCCGGCGCGGATTTCCGCCACGGTGTACCCGGGCGGCAGCGGCATCGTGGATATCGAGCGTGAGGTCAACCTGGGCCAGCCGATCCACTCCAAGGGCGTGATGATCCTCACCGGGTACCTGGGCAGCCGCTATGCCCAGGAGTTCCCCCTGGCCATTTCGGCCAGCATCGCGCTGGAGCAGTCCTACGGCTATGTGGATGGCGACAGCGCATCACTGGGCGAGGCCTGCACGCTGATCTCGGCCCTGTCGAAAACCCCGCTCAAGCAGTGCTTTGCGATCACCGGCTCGATCAACCAGTTCGGTGAAGTGCAGGCGGTGGGCGGGGTCAACGAGAAGATCGAGGGCTTCTTCCGCCTGTGCGAGGCTCGTGGCCTGACCGGTGAGCAGGGCGCGATCATCCCGCGGGCCAACGTGGCCACGCTGATGCTCGACGAGCGCGTGCTGCAGGCGGTGCGCGCCGGGCAATTCCATGTGTACGCAGTCAGTCAGGCCGACGAGGCCCTGAGCCTGCTGGTGGGCGAGCCGGCCGGGCAGCCGAACGAGGAGGGCGAGTTCCCCGAGGGCAGCATCAATGCGCGGGTGGTCGAGCGGTTGCGGGTGATTGCCGAGATGATCAGCGAAGAGGACCTCAAGGAAGCCGAGAAGGAGCAGGCCGAAGAGGCGTTGGCGCAGGTGAAGCCTTCCTGACCGCGGTGGGTTCTTCGCCGGCAATGCCGGCTCCTACATGTGGGAGTCGGCATTGCCGGCGAAGGGGGCAGTTCGGCGCACGGCACATGACCGCTCGGCGCCGACCGCTTGTCGCCGGCGGATTTCTTCTATCCTCAAGGCATGGACCGTCGTGCGCAAAAGGATCGAAACCAGCCTGGCCACAGGCTACGCAACGCCTCACCGAGGACCGTCGCCATGCCGCGTACCCTCAGCCTTACCCGTCAATGCCTGGGCCTGGTGACCCGCATTGAGTGCCGTATCCGCCCGCTGGCCGGTGACACCGGCATGTGGACACTGCTGTTCGCCGCCGGCATGGCCGGCGAGCAACCCTCCGCGATCAAGGCCCAGGGGCCGTTTCACGGGCCGTTCGTGGCCGAGTCGGTGCTCAGCGCGATTGTCGACAGCCTGACCCTGCACGGCTACCAGGTGGCCGACGACCCGCAGATCTGGTGCGTGCACCTGCAGGCGCAGCTGCGTCGCATCAACGGCGAGCGGGTTCATCATGTGGGTGACCTGCAGTCCAACCCCGACACCTGAGCCGACCGTTCATCCTCCGGCCTGTGGCAGCGTGTCGCGGGCTTTTCCTGTCACAGGTGGCTGCTATACTCGCGCTCGTTTTTTTCCAGCCACCTGGTGATCTGCTCAATGGAACGCTTTATCGAAAATGCGATGTACGCCTCGCGCTGGCTGCTCGCACCCATCTATTTTGGCCTGTCCCTGGGGCTGCTGGCGTTGGCGCTGAAGTTCTTTCAGGAGATCTTCCATGTGCTGCCCAACGTCTTCTCGCTGGCCGAGTCCGACCTCATCCTGGTACTGCTGTCGCTGATCGACATGGCCCTGGTGGGCGGCCTGCTGGTGATGGTGATGATCTCCGGCTACGAGAACTTCGTGTCGCAGCTGGATATCGCCGAAGGCACCGAAAAGCTCAACTGGCTGGGCAAGATGGACTCTTCCTCGCTGAAGATGAAGGTGGCCGCCTCGATCGTGGCGATCTCCTCCATCCACCTGCTGCGGGTGTTCATGGACGCGCGCAACATCGAGACCCAGTACCTGATGTGGTACGTGATCATCCACATGACCTTCGTGGTCTCGGCGTTCGCCATGGGCTACCTGGACAAGATGACCAAGCACTGACCTGCGGGGTATCACGCCTTCAGCCGCCCGTCCGTTGCATAACGGACGGGCGGTTGCGTTTCTGGCTTGTGCTTTGGTCGATGCTGTACAAAAAATGAACGGCCTGTGGAATGTTCCAGTAGCGAGGTATCGCAATGAACCTGCATGAACTGAACAGCGAGGCCAGGGCCGGCCGGGTGGACGAACTGAACCTGATCGCCATCGAAGGGGGGGACTTCGTGCTCGAGGCCCGGGTCAAGGGCAAGGCGCACCCGTTGCTGGATGCCAAGGGGGTACGTCTCAAGGTGCACTCGGTGGTCGATGGCCAGCGTCTGCTCAATGGCTTGCCCGCCGTGCCGCTGCACCTGGTGCACTGGTCGGTGCAGGACGAGATGTGCGGCCTGCACGGCACCCCCGAAGAAGACCTCAAGGTGCCGATGCCGCGACGTACTGCCTGGTAGCTGAACTGCTTTGCCGCAGTGTGCTAGGCTGCTTGCCCTTTTCACAGCGGGCGCGGCTTTTGTGCGCCCTGTAGCGGAGCAGAAACATGTCCGAACTCAACCTGTCCACCGACGAAACCCGCGTCAGCTACGGCATTGGCCGTCAGCTGGGTGGCCAGCTGCGTGACAACCCGCCACCGGGCGTCAACCTGGACGCGATCCTGGCCGGTCTGACCGACGCCTTCAATGGCCAGGCCAGCCGCGTCAGCGAAGAAGACCTGTCGGCCAGCTTCAAGGTCATCCGTGAAATCATGCAGGCCGAAGCGGCTGCCAAGGCCGAAGCGGCCGCTGGCGAAGGCAAGGCCTTCCTGGCCGAGAACGCCAAGCGTGACGGCATCACCACCCTGGCCTCGGGCCTGCAGTTCGAAGTACTGACTGCCGGTGAAGGCGCCAAGCCAAGCCGTGAAGACAGCGTGCGCACCCACTACCACGGCACCCTGATCGACGGCACCGTGTTCGACAGCTCCTACGAGCGTGGCCAGCCGGCAGAATTCCCGGTCGGCGGCGTGATCGCTGGCTGGACCGAGGCCCTGCAACTGATGAACGCGGGCAGCAAATGGCGCCTGTACGTACCGAGCGAGCTGGCTTACGGCGCCCAGGGCGTTGGCAGCATCCCGCCGCACAGCGTGCTGGTGTTCGACGTCGAGCTGCTGGACGTACTGTAATACCTCTTCGCCGGCAAGGCCGGCTCCTACAGGGTCAGCGCGTACCCGTGTAGGAGCCGGCCTTGCCGGCGAAGCGTTTTCAGTTCCACTGCGCGCCACCCCCAGGGCGCAACGCCCGGGCATAGCAGAACAGGAACAGATTCCTCACCAGCTCCTTGAGCACCACAGGCTCGCTCGAATTCAACCCGTGAAGATCCAGGTCGCCCTGGTCGCGCAGTTCGCCCAGCGCGTCTTCTTCGAGCACGGCGCATACCTCGCCGGTTTCGCGGTGCAGGATGCGCAGGTACGGATGGGGGCGGTCAAGCCAGGCGTCTATCAGATAAGTCATGGCTATTCTCCTTGAAAGCGTCCAATGAGAATAATTCTTATTATCAAAATAGCAAGTGACTATTGGATTTTTCTTGCGATTACCGCCGGGCGGTAGGGTCGAGGCTGCGAGTGCAGCCCCGGGCAGGCAGGGGTCAGACCTTGCGCACGAATTCCGATTTCAGCTTCATCGGGCCGATGCCGTCGATCTTGCAGTCGATGTCGTGGTCGCCGTCGCACAGGCGGATGTTCTTGACCTTGGTGCCGACCTTGACCACCAGCGAGGTGCCCTTGACCTTGAGGTCCTTGATCACGGTGATGGTGTCGCCGTCCTGCAGGACGTTGCCCACCGAATCCTTCTTCACCGCTTCGTCGCTGGCCGCTTCGGCTTCACCGCTGGCCGACCACTCGTGGGCGCACTCGGGGCAGATCAGCTGGCTGGCGTCTTCGTAGGTGTATTCGGAGTTGCATTTGGGGCAGGGTGGCAAAGTGCTCACTACGGTTCCTCAGGACTACGTGCAGAAAACCCACATTGTATAGGGTTTTGCCGGCCAGAGGAAAAGCAGGCCCATCGAGCGATGGGCCGGGCAGGGGATCAGTGCGTGCGGGCGACGGCGAACTCGCTGAGTTCGACCAGCGCATCGCGGTATTCGCTGGCCGGCAGCACGTCCAGGCAGGCGATGGCACGGGCCACGTAGTCACGTGCCATCTGTGCGGTGTACTCCAGCGCGCCGGCGGCCTCCACTGCGTTGCGGATGCTCTCCAGGTCTTCAAGGCCACCTTTCTGGATGGCCTGGCGCACCAGCGCCGCCTGCTCGGGGGTGCCTTCGCGCATGGTGTAGATCAGCGGCAGGGTCGGCTTGCCTTCGGCCAGGTCGTCACCGACGTTCTTGCCCAGGGTCTCGGCGTCGCCCTTGTAGTCGAGCAGGTCGTCGACCAGCTGGAAGGCCACGCCCAGGTGGTCGCCGAAGGTACGCAGGGCTTCGCGCTGTTCGTCGCTGGCGCCGGCCAGTGCGGCGGCGCTGTGGGTGGAGGCTTCGAACAGCATGGCGGTCTTGCCGCGGATGACGTCCATGTAGACTTCCTCGGTGGTGCTGGCGTCGCGAATGCGCGACAGCTGCAGCACTTCACCCTCGGCAATCACGCGGGTGGCCTTGGAGAGGATCTGCATGACCGGCATCGAGCCCAGCTCGACCATCATCTCGAACGAGCGCGAGTACAGGAAGTCGCCCACCAGCACGCTTGGCGCGTTGCCCCACAGGGCATTGGCGGTGGAGCGGCCACGGCGCATGCCCGACATGTCGACCACGTCGTCATGCAGCAGGGTGGCGGTGTGCAGGAACTCGATGGTGGCTGCCAGCAGGCGCAGGTCGTCGCCTTCGCGGCCCAGTGCCTTGCCGCACAGCAACACCAGCAGCGGGCGCAGACGCTTGCCCCCGGCCGAGGTAATATAGTCGCCGATTTTCGATACCAGCGGCACACGCGAAGTCAGCTGCTTCTTGATGATCTCGTCAACGGCGCTGAAGTCGTCCGCTACCGCACGGTAGAAAGCTTGGGGTTGCATCGGCCACAGGTGCTCCATAAGGGTTGCGCGGCATGCTAGGTTGCGGGTCCCGGCGTGTCAAGGCGCACTGCCCGTGGGGTCAATGGCCACACTTGCAAGGCAAAGCTGGCTTGCGTACAATCGCGCACCCTGAACTTCCTGGGCAGCACCTGCCTTACGCAATTGCACTGGGCCGTTCCAGCCCTATGCAGCCATGCCAGCCAATACTCTTCCTATAAAGAGCTGGGTGAGCAGGATTATCGGAGAAATACCCATGTACGCAGTAATTGTTACCGGTGGCAAGCAGTACAAAGTCGCCGAAGGTGAATACCTGAAAATCGAAAAACTGGAAGTCGCCACTGGCGAATCCGTGACTTTCGACCGCGTTCTGTTGGTTGCCAATGGCGACGACGTGAACATCGGCGCTCCAGTCGTTGCTGGTGCCAAGGTTGTTGCTGAAGTGATCTCGCAAGGTCGTCACGACAAAGTTCGCATCATCAAGTTCCGCCGCCGTAAGCACCACATGAAGCGTATGGGCCACCGCCAGTGGTTCACCGAAATCAAGATCACCGGTATTTCGGCTTAATCGCCCAAATCCCCATTTCTGGAGAATTGAACCATGGCACACAAAAAAGCTGGTGGTAGTACCCGTAACGGTCGCGACTCAGAAGCCAAACGCCTTGGCGTGAAGATGTATGGCGGCCAGGCTATCATCCCGGGCAACATCATCGTGCGTCAGCGCGGCACCCAATTCCACGCTGGCTACGGCGTTGGCATGGGCAAGGATCACACCCTGTTCGCCAAGATCGCGGGTAAGATCAAGTTCGAAGTAAAAGGCGCCTTCGGTCGTCGTTACGTGAGCGTCGTTGCCGAGTAATCGCGCGATCGCTGGAAAAGCCCTGTCTCGCGACGGGGCTTTTTCGTTTGTGGGGTGAGTCTCTTGCAAAGCTGTTTGTATGGGCTGCCGGCGCTGGTGTTCTGGCCGTATCGGGGCCGCCGCGCTCACTTTTGCAAGAGCCTTATGTCTTTGTGTCACTCAGCTCGTCCAACTGACGAGAGGCGGTTTTTATGAAGTTTGTTGACGAAGTATCGATCAAGGTCAAGGCCGGTGACGGCGGTAACGGTTGCATGAGCTTCCGCCGCGAGAAGTTCATCGAGAACGGTGGCCCCAACGGTGGCGATGGTGGCGACGGCGGCTCGGTGTACATGGTTGCCGACGAAAACCTCAACACCCTGGTCGACTACCGCTACACCCGCCACTTCGAGGCCCAGCGCGGCTCCAATGGCGGCAGCACCGACTGCACCGGCAAGAAGGGCGACGACCTGATCCTGCGCGTGCCGGTCGGCACCACCGTGATCGACGCGGGCACCCAGGAAGTGATCGGCGACCTGGTCAAGGCCGGGCAGAAACTGATGGTGGTGCAGGGCGGCTGGCACGGCCTGGGCAACACCCGTTTCAAGTCCAGCACCAACCGTGCGCCACGCCAGACCACCCCGGGCAAGCCCGGGGAGCAGCGTGACCTGAAACTGGAAATGAAAGTGCTGGCCGACGTCGGCCTGCTGGGCTTGCCCAATGCCGGCAAATCCACCTTCATCCGTTCGGTGTCGGCCGCCAAGCCGAAAGTCGCCGACTACCCGTTCACCACCCTGGTGCCGAACCTGGGCGTGGTCAGCGTCGACCGCTGGAAGAGCTTCGTCATCGCCGACATCCCCGGCCTGATCGAAGGCGCTTCGGAAGGCGCCGGCCTGGGTATCCGCTTCCTCAAGCACCTGGCGCGTACCCGCCTGCTGCTGCACCTCGTCGACCTGGCCCCGCTGGATGAAAGCAGCAGCGCCGACGCCGCCGAAGTCATCGTCAACGAGCTGACCCGCTTCAGCCCGTCGCTGGCCGAGCGTGACCGCTGGCTGGTGCTGAACAAGACCGACATGCTGATGGACGACGAGCGCGACGAGCGCGTCAAGGAAGTGGTCGAGCGCCTGCAGTGGGAAGGCCCGGTGTACGTGATCTCGGCGATCTCCAAGCAGGGCACCGAGCAGCTCAGCCGCGACATCATGCGCTACCTCGAAGACCGTGCCGACCGCCTGGCGGCCGACCCGGCCTACCGCGACGAGCTGGCCGACCTCGACCAGCGCATCGAAGACGAGGCCCGTGCCCAGCTGCAGGCCCTGGACGACGCGCGCGCCCTGCGCCGTACCGGCGTCAAGAGCGTGCACGACATCGGCGACGATGATGACGATGACGACTGGGAAGACGACGAAGACGGCCCGGAAATCATTTACGTGCGCGACTGATTCGTTGCAGTACACTAAACGCCGCTTTTTCAAGCGGCGTTTTGGTATCTAAAGATCTCTATAGGTTGGAAGAAGATGCGGAGCAAGGTGACGGGTGCGCAGCGCTGGGTCGTGAAAATCGGCAGCGCGTTGCTGACGGCGGATGGCAAGGGCCTGGACCGCGCGGCGATGGGCGTGTGGGTCGAGCAGATGGTGGCCCTGCATGAGGCAGGGGTCGAGTTGGTGCTGGTCTCTTCGGGGGCCGTGGCTGCCGGCATGAGCCGCCTGGGCTGGAGCAAGCGACCGAGTGCGATGAACGAGCTGCAGGCTGCCGCCTCCATCGGCCAGATGGGCCTGGTGCAGGCCTGGGAGTCGAGCTTTGCCGAGCATGGCCGGCACACCGCGCAGATCCTGCTGACCCACGACGACCTCTCCGACCGCAAGCGTTACCTCAACGCCCGCAGCACCCTGCGTACCCTGGTGGAGCTGGGCGTGGTACCGGTGATCAACGAGAACGACACCGTGGTCACCGACGAGATCCGCTTCGGCGACAACGACACCCTGGCCGCACTGGTGGCCAACCTGGTGGAAGCCGACCTGCTGGTGATCCTCACCGACCGCGACGGCATGTTCGATGCCGACCCGCGCAACAACCCCGAAGCCCAGCTGATCTACGAGGCGCGCGCCGATGACCCGGCGCTGGACGCCGTGGCCGGCGGCACCGGTGGCGCACTGGGGCGTGGCGGCATGCAGACCAAGCTGCGTGCGGCGCGCCTGGCCGCGCGGTCGGGGGCGCACACCATCATCGTCGGCGGGCGCATCGAGCGCGTGCTCGACCGCCTCAAGGCCGGCGAGCGCCTGGGCACCTTGCTCTCGCCCGAGCGCGGCATGCTCGCGGCACGCAAGCAATGGCTGGCCGGGCACCTGCAGACCCGCGGCACCCTGGTGCTGGACGCCGGTGCGGTGCAGGCCTTGCGCCAGGCCAAAAAGAGCCTGCTGCCGGTGGGCGTCAAGACCGTGCAGGGCAGTTTCCGGCGTGGCGAGATGGTCGTGTGCGTAGGGCCGGACGGCCTTGAGGTGGCCCGCGGCCTGGCCAACTACAGCGCGCTGGAAGCGCAGAAGATCATCGGCCAGTCATCCGAGGCCATCGAGGCCGTGCTGGGCTACAGCGCCGAGCCGGAACTGGTGCACCGCGACAACCTGATTCTGGTATGAGGAAATGAGCGTGATCAAAGGGATTTTTGCAGCCGCCTTGCTGGCCTTGCCGATGCTGGCCGGTGCCGAGGAAATCGGCCAGGTGTCGACGGTGTTCAAGTTCGTCGGGCCCAACGACCGCATCGTGGTCGAGGCGTTCGACGACCCCAAGGTGGAGGGCGTGACCTGCTACCTGTCGCGCGCCAAGACCGGCGGCGTGAAGGGTGGGCTGGGGTTGGCCGAAGACCGTGCCGAGGCGTCGATCGCCTGCCGTCAGGTGGGGCCGATTCGCTTCAAGGGCGAGCTCAAGGATGGCGATGAAGTGTTCAAGGAGCGCACCTCGCTGGTGTTCAAGACCATGCAGGTGGTGCGCTTTCTGGACAAGAAGCGCAACACGCTGGTGTACCTGGTGTACAGCGACCGCCTGATCGAAGGCAGCCCGCAGAACGCGGTGACGGCGATTCCGATTCTGCCTTGGGCGCAGTGATCGGGCACCGCGTCGCCCCTTTCGCCGGCAAGGCCGGCTCCTACAGGCGACGATAACCCCGTAGGAGCCGGCCTTGCCGGCGAAGGGGCCATCAAGGCCCCTGTACCGTCGTCAGATCGACGCCGGCTCAACCTCCACTTCCCGCACCTCGACCTTCACCTGATCGCGACGGCTGATGTACTTCCAGTCCGCCTCGTCGATGTAGATCCCGTTCGGCCCGCTACCGCCCTCCAGGTCGATTGCCACGTGCGCCGATACCTGCGGCTTCACGCTCGCCAGAATCGGCACGAAGCCCAACTGCAGGCTGGTCTCCAGCAATGCCGCCTGGTTGCGTTCGTCGATGTCGGCCGCCTCGTCCAGGTAGTACGGCAGGCGCACGCGCCCGGCCTGGTCGCGGTCCATCAGGTGCAGCAACAGGTACATGTTGGTTAGCGCCTTGATGGTCATGGTGGTGCCGTTGGAGGCCGCGCCATCGATGTCGGTATGGATGATCGGCTGGCCGCCCACCTTGGTGATCTCGAACGCCAGCTCGAACAGGTCCTTCAGGCCCAGCTGGTTGTGGTTGGCTGCCACCAGCCGCGCCAGGTACTCCTTGGCCTCTTCGTTCTTGTTGTCCTGCTCGGCGCTCTGGCTCAGGTCGAACACCGACAGGGTCTCGCCTTCCTCGTACTGGCCGGCACTGTGGATGATCTGGTCGATGTGCTTGAGCGCTTCCTTGTTCGGCGCCAGCACGATGCGAAAGCTCTGCAGGTTGGATACCTGGCGCTTGTTGATCTCGCGGTTGAACAGTGCCAGCTGGTGCTCGAGGCTGTCGTAGTCGCTGCGGATGTTGCGCAGGGTACGCGCGATGTCGGTCACCGCCGCGCGCCGCGCCTTGCCCAGGGTCAGGGCTTCGTCGGTACGGTGCGCGTAGGCGTTGATCAGCAGCTGCAGGCGGCGCTCCATGTCGTCTTCGCTGTCGAACTTGGCCACGCCCTTGAGGCGTACCTGGGCGTACAGCGCCTCGATCTGGCCATCCACCCGCAGCAGGCCCTGCCAGCTGTCCTGGTAGTCGTTGAGCAGCGGCAGCAGGTTGTCCATGGAGTCGTCGACCGGGTCCATGAACGGCGTGCCGAACGGCAGGTCGGCTGGCAGCAGTTGGCGACGGCGCAGGGCGTCGTCGAGGGTGCGCTGCTTGGCCTCCATGTCGGCAATCTGGCGACCGACCAGTTGCAGCTTGGCCGACAGTTGCTGCACGCGCTCGGTGAACGCGTCGCTGGAGCGCTTGAGCTCGTCCTGGGCCGCCTCCATCTGCGCCAGCTGCTCCAGCTTGTCGCCTTCCTCGGCCGACAGGGTCTGGGTACGGCGGTAGTCTTCCAGGGCCTTTTGCGCATCCAGCACCTGCTGGTACAGCGCTTCGGTCTGGGTCTTGCTCGCGGCGCGGTCGGCGGCCACGGCTTGCTGGGTCTTGAGCTGCTTGAGCTCTTTTTCCAGGCGCTCCTTCTGGTCGCGCAGCGCGGCGCGGTCGGCCAGAGCCTGCAAGGCCGGCGGCTCGATATGGCTGAGGTCGATGGACAGCCCCGGCGCCTCGAAGCGCTCGCCCTTGAAGCCGTCGAGTACCGCTTCCAGGGACTTGACCCACACGTCGCTGTCATCCAGCTCGATGCCGCGCTCGCCCAGCGGCAGGCTGAACAGCGCACCGTTGAACAGGCGCATCAGGCGCTCGACGTCCTGCTGCGAGAACTCTTCGCGCAGGCGTGCATAGCTGTTGTTGTCGGCATGGTCGAGCTGCTGCTTGACCGACTTCAGGCGTTTCTCCAGGTCGCGCAGGCGCTCTTCCAGGTCCTCGGCGCTGAACTGGCGCGACTGCGCCAGGGCACCGGCCAGTTCGTCGTGGGCGTCCTTGGCGGCCAGCAGCTGCTGCTCCAGCACCTTGACGTCATCCACCAGCGCGAAGCGGTGCTTGAGCACCGACAGTTCGCCCAGCCAGCGCTGGATACCGGTCATTTCGCGTTCCAGGCGCATCAGCTCCTGGGTGCCGCCGCGCTGGTTGTTCTGCAGCGCGTCCTGCTCGTGGCTGTAGTGCTCGGCCTGCAGCACCAGTTCTTCCTTGCGTGCGCCGGCGTAGTCCTGCCAGGTGCCGAGCAACTGGTCGAGCAGCGGTGACAGGCGGTGCAGCTTGCCGCGCAGGATGTCGCGCTGGGCCACGCCATTGGCCAGGGCCTCGACCAGCGGGCCGGCGGCTACCAGCGAGTTGTAGTCCTGTTCCATGCGCCGCACGTCGCGGAAGGCTTCTTCGCAGGCGGCGATGTAGTCGACGCTGCCCGAGCGCAGGCTGTGCTCGAACGCATCGAGGAACAGCTGCTTGAGCTTGGCCGCGGTAATCTCGCGCATGTGCAGCAGGTTGATGAACAGGGCGCGGAAGGTCTTCAGGCTCTGCTCGCTGGTGGAGCGCAGCGGAATCAGGGTCAGGTCCAGCGGCACCGAGGTGTGCCCGCCCACCAGCAGCCGGCGCAGTTCGTCGGGCTTGAGCTCGTAGGCTTTCAGGCCGTTGCGCTCCAGGTTGGTGAACAGCTCCTTCTGGCGCAGGCAGGTGTCGTTCTTCTGGTAGTGGCCCAGGTCCAGCTCGCCGGCATAGGCGAAGAACTGGTGGCCGAAGCCGCCGCCAGGGCCGCGCCCGACCACGCCGATCACGTGCGGGCCGTGGGGCAGGTTGACCTCGCAGAGGATGTAGCTGGTGTCGCTGGCGAAGTAGAAGCGGCGTGACTGCTCCAGGCTGTACTTGCCGAAGCTCATGTCCGACATGCGCGCCAGGATCGGGAACTGCAGGGCGTTGATCGACGCACTCTTGCCCAGGTTGTTGGCGCCGTACACCGACAGCGGGTGCTCCAGCGGGAACAGGCCCAGGCTGTAGCCGGCGGTGTTGAGCAATGCAAAGCGGCGAATGCCGTAGCGGTCCTGGCTCATGCGTCAATCTCCTGTTGCTCTTGGGCAATGGCACGGGCCAAGGCGTCTTCTTCGCTTTCCTCGAACGGGCTCAGGTCGAGCGGGTCGTCGGTCCTGTTCAGCTCTTCAGGGGTTTCTTCCACCACCAGCACCGGGGTCGGCAGCGGCAGGGCACTGTGCAGGCTGGCGGCCAGGTCGCGGTCCTGCTGCACCGACAGGCACACGTCGAGGAAGCGGTGCATCGGCGGCAGGAAGCGGTAGATGCCGTTGTCTTCGCTGGCAAAGCCGAGCTGGGTCATGCGGCGCATGATCTTCTCTTCCAGCTCGTCGGGGGTCTGCACCTCGGCCTGCAGGAACAGGTCGCGGTACTTTTCCAGCAGCGAGGGCAACTCGTCGCGCCCCAGGCTGCCGCCGTCGAGCACCGACATCGGGTCGCGGCCCTGGTCGGCCAGGTGCTCCACCAGGATGAAGGTGAACAGCGACAGGCGCTGGGCGGTCTTGTTGACCTGGGCAGCAGCCAGTTCCGGCACGAAGTAGTAGAAGCCGCGGGTGTCGCACACCAGTTCGAAGCCCAGGGCCTTGAACAGGCCGCGGTACTGGTCCTGGAAGTTCGACAGCTGGGCATACAGCTCCGGGTCGCGCCGGCTGATGTGGAAGCCCTTGAACAGCTCGCGGAAGATCGGTGCGAGCTGGGACAGTTCGGAAAGATCAAGATGCATGGGTAGGGCTCGCAGTAGGCTCGGGCGACGGTTCGCGGCTTGAAGTCAGGGCGAACGAGCGCAGGCTGACCAGGTGTTCCTGAGTGGTGTACTCGCGGCGCTCCAGGCGCGCGCGGGTAAAGCGTTTTTCCCGCGACAGGCGCGAGAACCAGTACAGCAGTTCGTCGGTGGCGCCTTCGGGCTCCTGCTCCAGCAGCCACACCATCAGGTCGGGCAGCGGCAGGGCGTCTTCGCAGCGTTCGAGCATTTCCTTGACCGTGCGCGGTGCACGCGGCGCGTCGCCCTTGTGGCTCTTGTGCGCCTTGGGGAACTGCGCCGGCTTGGCTTCGAAGCGGGCCAGGGCATACACGTAGGCCTCGACCTGGCTGGCGCTGCCGAGGAAGGTGCTCTGCGGGCGGGTGAACAGCGGCATGGCCGCCTGCGGCACGGCGTCGATGCCCTTGCGCCGGATCACCGACAGCGCCAGTGCGGCGCCACGGGTCACGGCGTTGTGCCGTCGCGCCTCTTCACGCAGCGGCAGCAGCAGCTCGCGGGCGTGGCGCAGGGTCAGCTGTGCGCTGGTCTGCATCTCGAGGATGCGCGCGTGGGTGCGCAGCAGCATGTCGTCGTCGACCAGGTGGCCCAGTCGCGCCTGCTCGCCCAGCAGGCGCAACAGCACGGTCTCGACCTTGCGCACGCCCTGTTCGAAGGCGCCGTCGGCGTTCACCAGCTGGATCATCGGCTCGACGTATTCGTCCCAGGTGGCCAGCACTTCGGCGTAGCGCTGGCGCAGCGGGATCTGCCGGTCGCTGGTCTTGGCCCGCTCGGCCACCGCCACCAGCGCCTGCTCGTCGTTGTCGAGTTTTTTCAGCACGTCACGCACGCGCATGTCGAGCAGACGCAGCTGGCGCGCCAGGTCGTTGCCGTCGCGGATGTCGAAGGCGTCCTGGATATGCCCGGCCAGGCGCTCGAGGTGGCGCAGGTAGGCTTCGATCTCCAGGCACAGGCCCAGGCGGTGCTCGCGCCGCAGGTAGGCCAGGAAGTCGTGGATCTGGGCGTTGAGCTCGAAGCGGTTCGGGCTCTTGGCCACCGGGACCAGGATGTCCAGGCGAATCCACACGTCCAGCAGGTTGGTGATGTCCTGGGGCGTACTGTCGAGCTGTTGTGCGGCCAGTTGCCCGCGCAGCTCGGCCAGGCTCAGGGTGCCCCCGTCGAAGCGCTCGCACAACGGCTCGAGCAGGGCCCAGTGTTCGGCTAGGGCGCGCAGGACGCGCTTGGGTTCGATCATTGGCGGGTCGACTCGCTGCCAAGTAAAAGCGCCGATTGTACTGCATCAGGGGGGGATCGATTCACCCCCTGATCGTTTGCCGGTGTTGTCGGGCGGTTTTGTACCTGCAACGGCGGCGTAACGGCGGTAGAATGCTCGCCCCGACTTATCCACAGATGGCCGCCCTTTGCTTACCGAGTCCCGCCGCCGCGCCTACCTGAACGCCATGCAAGTGGTGCACTGGCTGCCGCGCGCCGAACTGCCGTTCGCCGCGCCATCGCGCCCCGCGCTGCTGCGGGTACCCGAACCGCTGGTCGAGGCGCCGGTGGTGCTGCCGGCAGTGGTGGCCAAGGCGTCTGCACCGGCTGCCAAGCCGGCCGAGCGGCCAAAAATCGAGATTCCGCGACCGACGGTCAGCGCCAAGCCGGCCAGCAAGCCGGTGCTCGATGCCGAAGAAACCGCCGCCGTGGTCAAGCCAGCGCTGGTACCGCCGCCCCGCTTTGCCTTGCAGTTGCTGCGTGCCGGCGATTGCCTGGTGCTGGTGGAGCTGGTTACCGGCCAGCCGTTCCAGAGCCGCGACCCGTCCTACCTGCTGCTCAAGGACATGCTGCGCGCCGCCGGCCTGCCCGACAGCCCGCAGATCATCGGCGAGCCGGTACGCTGGCCGTTGCTGGTGCGCGGCACTCTCGACCAGGGCCCGCTGGCGGCGCGTGATTTTGTCCAGGGTTTCATCCAGGCCCGCCTTGAAGAGGCGCCCTGCAGCTGCCTGTGGCTGGTCGGCCTGCCGGCGGTGCGCTTTGCCGGTGAAGCCGACGAGCAGGCGTACTACCGCGAATTGCCGGTGGAGGGCCTGGGCAACTGCTGGGCCTTGCCTGGCCTTGAACTGTTGATGGACGAGCCCGCCCGCAAGGCGCACGTCTGGCAAGCCATGCGCCGGCTGATGGCGCGCTGGAAACCACGCAATGAGTGACAACATCAGTTTTCGCCGCATGACCGAGGCGGATCTGGATGCCGTGCTGAAGATCGAATACGCCGCCTTCAGCCACCCGTGGACCCGGGGGATCTTTCTCGACGGGCTGAAGAACTACGAAATCTGGCTGATGTTCGAAGGCCAGCAGCAGGTGGGCCACGGCGTGATCAACGTGATCATCGACGAGGCGCACCTGCTCAACATCACCGTCAAGCCCGAAAGCCAGGGCCGTGGCCTGGGCCTGCGCCTGCTCGAAGAGCTGATGAAGCGCGCCTACGCCAGCAACGGCCGCGAGTGCTTCCTCGAAGTGCGCGCCAGCAACCAGTCGGCGTATCGCCTGTACGAGCGCTTCGGCTTCAACGAGATCGGCCGACGACGCGACTACTACCCGGTGGCGGGTGGCCGCGAAGATGCGCTGGTGATGGCCTGCACGCTGTTCGAAGAATAACCCTTCAGCGCTCGCGCTTGCCGTCCAGCGGGTCGCGACGCGCCAGTTCGGCCTCGTCCAGGCCGTTGCCGCCGCCAATGTCATCTTCGTCGACTACGCTCAGGTCCCAGTCGGCCGGGTGGTCGCCGCCGACTTCATCGGCTGAGCGGGCGCCGTCTTCGGGGATCAGGGTTTCGGGCGTCAGGTCATCGTCGCTGGGGTCGTAGTGCGTGTCGGTCACCGGTGGGTCTTGATCGAAGTCCAGCGGCTGCACCGAGCCCATCTGGTCCTCGATGGTATCGATCGGTGGGGGTTCCGGGGCATGCGGCGGGCGATGTGATTCGGTCATGTCTATTCTCCTGCGGGTGGCCTGTAAGGGGTGGACCGGCCACGGGCGGGAAGATTCAAAGGCGTGACCCGAACGGGGTGGCGCCAGTCACACATGCGCATTCCCATGAGGCTTGACCATGCACGATCTACAAGAACTGATTGATAACAACGCGCGCTGGGCCGATGCGATCAAGCAGGAAGATCCGGACTTCTTCGCCAAGCTGGCGCGTCAGCAGACTCCGGAATTCCTCTGGATCGGCTGTTCGGATGCGCGGGTGCCGGCCAACGAGATCGTCGGCATGCTGCCGGGCGACCTGTTCGTGCACCGCAACGTGGCGAACGTGGTGCTGCACACCGACCTCAACTGCCTGTCGGTGATCCAGTACGCGGTGGACGTACTCAAGGTCAAGCACATCCTGGTGACCGGGCACTACGGTTGCGGCGGCGTGCGGGCCTCGATGCAGGACCGTCAGCTGGGCCTGATCGACGGCTGGCTTCGGGCGATTCGCGACGTGTACTACGAGCATCGTGTGGAATTGTCCAAGCTGGCGACCGAGGAAGAGCAGGTCGACCGCCTGTGCGAGCTGAACGTGATCCAGCAGGTGGCGAACGTGGGGCACACCAGCATCGTGCAGAACGCCTGGCATCGCGGGCAGAGCCTGTCGATCCATGGGTGCATCTACGGGATCAAGGATGGCCTGTGGAAAAGCCTGAACACCACCATCAGCGGGTTCGAGCAGCTGCCGCCGCAGTACCGGTTGCGTCCGCAGGACTGACCGCCCATTGGCTGTTGCAGGAGCCAGCCTGGCTGGCGAAGGCCGCGCGACCTGTCCGTGGTGCGGCCTTCGCCGGCAACGCCGGCTCCTACAGGTTGCGTAACGCCCGCGTCATCACCCCCGTATTGCACTTGGCATGGGCCTGCTCCGGCGTCATCTGGCGTACCGTGCGGAAAAACAGCCCGCAGGTCTGCTTCTTCTCCTTCACCTGCCATTTTTGCGTGCATGCCCCCAGCGTGGCACTTGCATCCGCCTTCGGGTTGCGCCCCATTCCCGCCTGCCAGCACGCCGCGCTCAAGTCCTGCCCCATCATCCGCAAACCGGCCGCATCGGCCTTGTCCGGGTCGTTGTCGTTGTTCTTCGGGTCGGCGGCGTACCAGATCGCGCTCGGGTGATTTGCGCCCAGCACCGGCACGTTGCGCCCAGGCACCGGGCTGATGCTCACCAGCCCCAGTACCTTCACCTCTGGCCCGTACTGCTGCTGCACCCAACTGCGCACCGGCGCACCGAACGCCACCATCGGCAGGCTGGCGCCGTCAGCGGCCGCGGTCATGTCCCTGACCATGCGCACCTGGTAGTCGGTGAAATACCCGTACACCCCTTCAAGGTCCTTGCCGGCACTGGCTGGCGCGGCAATCGGCGCGATGTCCACGATGGTCTGGTAGGCCGGGGTGTGTTGCGCCGGCACGCCGTTGAAGGTCAGCAGCTGGGCCCAGCGGTCGGTGGTGTTGGAGCGCAGGTAGTCCTGGGCCTGGGTCAGCGAGTAGTCCGGCGGAAAGTGCAGCAGCTCGATGCTGCGCCGGTTCTCCAGGGCCATGCCCAACGGCAGGAACAACGCCCAGTTGTACGCCCACTTGCCCTCGCGATTGAGCCGGTCGGCACCTGCATAGGCCAGTTCGCCGCTGTCGAGCAGGGCCTTGAGCGGGGCAGCGTAGGTGGTCGGTACGCCGCTGATGTCGGCATGCAGCTGGTCGTGCTCGCGACGCACCGTCACCGTGGCGGTCGGGTAGCCATCGCGCTGCACGCTCTGGGTCAGGTAGTGCTCCACGGTGCGCTCCAGCGACCAGTCGCGAAAGCAGATCACCCCGCAGTTGTTGGGGTAGGCGAATAGGCGGGTCACGCGCTGCGCATCGCCCAGCGGTACGCGGGCGTCGGCCAGCACGGCGCTGCTGGCGGCAAGGGCGATCAGGCCCAGGGCAAAAGGTGTACGCATGTTCAACTCCTTGTCGATGAACTCCCGATGTGCGGAAGGCTTGCCATACTGGGGTAGTTCTCAGGACGAGGGGAAGGGGGCAGGACCATGAAGGGGTATCCGGGCATTGCACTGTTCGCCGGGCTGTTGAGCGTGTTGCCGGCCCACGCCGACGAGCGCGACCTGTGGTCGTTCGCGCAGTGGACGGGCAGCCACGATACGCGCGCGTTTCGCGAAATGCTGGTGCAGGCGCGGCTGTATGGGGTAGTGCCGTTGTACCAGCTGCTGCGCTCGGCCAGCGACTGGCGTCTGTGCAACGCCGAGCCGTTCGCCGTGGCGCCGCCCGACCAGTGGCCGGCGGTACGCTCGACCCTGCACTTGCTCAAGACCCTGGGCGAGCAGCAGCGCCTGAAAACCTACGAAGTGGTCTCGGCCTATCGCAACCCCACCCTCAACCGCTGCGCCGGTGGTGCCCGCGACAGTGCGCATACCCGCGCCTTCGCGGTCGACCTGCTGCTGCCGGCGTGGGCCGATCCGCGACCATTGTGCGAGTTCTGGCAGACCCAGGGCCAGGCCTGGAACATGGGGCTTGGCCGCTACCCGTCGGGGCGCATCCATATCGACACCGCCGGCTACCGCACCTGGGGCGGCGACCTGAGTGCCGACTCGTCGTTTTGCCCGCGCCTGGCGCCCAGCTCCTGAACAGCTCGGCGATGGCGGGGCAAGGAACTCCTGGGCCCCGCAAGGTACGGAAGTAGTTCACCCCCTGCACATCAACCCGCCCCGAGGAATCTCCCCATGCTCGAATCGACCTGGACTGCGCTCAAGCATCATCAGCGTGTGCGCGAGATTGTCGTGGTGCTGGCCAACTTCGGCGCCCAGGACGTGCTGTTCCGCCTGGGGCTGGGCAGGCTGCTGGGGGAGGCCGAAACGGTGGCCGGCCTGCCCGCCGACGAAGGCACCCCGCAACGCGTGCGGCGGGCGCTGGAGGCGCTGGGCCCGACCTTCGTCAAGCTCGGGCAGATCCTCTCCAGCCGCAGCGACATATTGCCGGCGGCATGGATCGACGAGTTGCAGGCCCTGCACAGCAGCGCCGCTACCTTGCCCTGGGCGCAGCTGCAGGCCCAGGTGCTCGAAGACCTGGGCGCCGAACTGGACCAGGTGTTCGCCGAGTTCGACACCACCCCGCTGGCGGCGGCGTCCATGGCCCAGGTGTATCGGGCACGCCTGCTCGGGGGCGAGGAGGTGGTGGTCAAGGTTCAGCGTCCGGGGCTGCGGCGCAAGATGACCGCCGACCTGCAGTTGCTCGAAAGCGTTGCGCAACTGGTCGAGCAAAACACCGCCCTGGCCGACTACCAGCCGCGCAAGATGGTGCGGCAACTGGCCCGGGCCATGCTCGAAGAGCTGGACTTCACCCAGGAAGGCAGCCACTGCGACGCGGTGGCTGCCAATTTCGCCAGCCAGCCGCACATCGTCATTCCGCGCATCTACTGGGCCCACAGCAGCGAGCGGCTGCTGGTGCAGCAGTACCTGCCCAGCCATACTCCGCTGGAGCGTGAGGCGCTGATCGAGCAGGGCCTGGACCCGAGCCTGCTGGCCAGCCGCGGCGCCGCCGCGTTCATCAAGATGCTGCTGGAGGACGGGCTGTTCCATGGCGACCCGCACCCGGGCAACCTCAAGGCCATGGACGACAACCGCGTGGGCTTCATCGACTTCGGCATGGTCGGGCGCCTTGGCGAGCGCCGTCGGCTGGAGGTGATGACGTTCATGCGCGCCCTGACCGAGGGCAACAGCGATGCACTGGTGACGGTGCTGGTGGACTGGAACGACGACGGCGTGCGCAACATGCCCGCCATCGAGCAGGCGGCCGGCGAGTACATGGCGCGTCACGGCGGCAAGGCGCTGAAGATGGGCGCGCTGATCGAGGATTTTCTGGGGCTGATGCGCGAATACCGCCTGCTGCTGCCCCCGGACCTGCTGGTGCTGTTCAAGGCCCTGGTGACCGCCGACGGCGTACTGACCCGGCTGGACCCGCAACTGGACCTGGTGGCCACCGCCAGACCGGCGATCAGGGCTCAGCTCAAGGCGCAGCTGAGCTGGAAGATTGCCAGGCGCCTGGGGCTCGATGGCCTGGAACTGGGACGCGGCCTGCTCGGCGAATTGCCGCAGCTGACACGGCTGCTGGTGAACCGCTTCAAGCATGGTGTGCTGGAGATGCGCGTCGATGTGCCGGGGCTGGAGCGCCTGGAGCGTTCGTTGCGCCTGGCCTCGACGCGGCTGTCGCTGGCGTTGCTGATCAGTGCGCTGGTGATTGCCTTCGGCCCGCAGATCGCCGCTGCCGGTCCGGTGTGGCTGGGCTTGCCCGCCGTCAGTTGGCTGGCGGCGATCGCCACCCTGGGCGGCTTGCTGGCGTTTTTGCGCAGCCTGTTCAAGAGCCCGTGAGCCAGTCGGCAAAGCGCCGCTGCGGTGTGCCGGCAGCGAAGGGCTCGGGGCTCAGCAGGTAGTAGGCCGAACCGTCCTCGGTGAACCCGTAGGGTGCCACCAACTGCCCGCTGTCGAGCTCGTCCTGCACCATCATGCGCGAGGCCAGCGCCACGCCCAGCCCGGCCAGGGCTGCCTGGATGCACAGGTAGAAGTGTTCGTAGCCGGCGCGGCTGCTGCCCTTGGCCGACTGGCCGCTCAGGCGCAGCCAGTGCTTCCAGGCGTCGGGACGGGTGGCGCTGTGCAGCAGGCGGGTACCGGCAAAGCCCTTGTCGGGCAGTGCCAGGTCGGCGCGACACACCGGCCCTACTGCCTCGTTGCAGAGCTTGAGGCTGTGCAGGCTGGCATCCCAGTGGAAGTCGTCGCGGCGCAGCGCCAGGTCGATGCCGCTGCGGGCAAAGTCCACCGGCCCGCCGGCGGCCACCAGGTGCAGCTGGATGTCCGGGTGCGCGGCATGGAACGCCGGCAGCCGCGGGATCAGCCACTTCATCGCGATGGTCGGCTCGCATGACAGCACCAGCACGTTGTCGCGGGCCTGCTGCAGGCGTTGCACGCTGGCGTGCAGCTGCTCGAACACCGACAGGGTGGTGTCGTGAAGGGCGCGCCCGGCCGGCGTGAGGAAAATGGCGCGGTTGCGCCGCTCGAACAACTGCACCCCCAGGGATTCTTCCAGCAGACGCACCTGGCGGCTCACCGCACCGTGGGTGACGTTGAGCTGCTGAGCGGCGCGCACGAAGCTTTCGGTCTGGGCGGCGACGTCGAAATAGCGAAAGGCGGCGAGGGCGGGCAGTTTCATATGTGTGAGGAAAACTAGCGGATTTGCGCCACTATAAATCGCTTTTTTGCCGTGCTGAAGCTTTCGATAATGGCGCTGCGCAGAATCATCTGCGTCATTTCATGGAGTATCGACGGTGGGTGAATTGCTGGCGGTGGCCTTGATTACCGTGTTGGCGGTGATCAGCCCGGGGGCGGACTTTGCCATGGTGACACGCAGCAGCTATGCGTTTGGCAGGCGCAGCGGATTGCTCGCTGCCCTGGGGATTGCCTGCGGCGTGCAGGTGCATGTGGTGTACACGGTGCTGGGGGTGGCAGTGCTGATCAGCCAGTCGCCGGGGCTGTTCATGGCCATGAAGGTGGTGGGGGCAGGGTACCTGATCTACCTGGGGTATCGGTCGCTGCGCACTCGTGCGCCGGTGGCCCTGGAGGGCGCGGCGGGGGTGACGGGGCGCGGTGCATGGGGGGCGTTCGCATCGGGCTTTCTGACCAATGCGCTGAACCCCAAGACCATGCTGTTCGTGGTCAGCGCGTACAGCCAGGTGGTGCAGCCGGGGGCCTCGCTGGGGCTCAACTTTGCCTATGGGGCGTTCATGTCGCTGGCGCATTGGGTGTGGTTCAGCCTGGTGGCGCTGTTCTTTTCGCGGGAGGCGTTGCGCCAGGCGATGCTGCGCCGCCAGCGCATGGTGGACCGGGTGATCGGGGTGGCGTTGATCGGCCTGGGGGTGGCGGTGGTGTTCGTGAATGTGCGCTGAGCGGCTGGCCGCTGCGCTGGCTTGCCAGCGAAAGGCGCACCACCGATCCCGCCATTGCATCTCCCACCAGCGGCGCCATAAGATATAACCATTCTCATTTAGTGTCGCCGACATGAAAGCCACCCCACCCGCCGACAGTCTCGCTTCGTTGTACAAGGGCTACCACGGCTGGCTGCTGGTGTGGCTGCGCCAACGCCTGGACTGCCCGCACAACGCTGCCGACACGGCCCAGGACACTTTCATGCGCCTGCTCAGCGCCGGCAGCTATGTGGCCCCGCGCGAGCCGCGGGCGTTCCTGGCTACCGTGGCGCGGCGTCTGCTGATCGACCGCGGGCGCCGGCAGAAGCTCGAACAGGCCTACCGCGAAGCGCTCGCCCGGCACGTCGAGTACCTCGACCAGGCACCTTCTCCCGAGCAGATGCTGGCCGCGCTCCAGGCCCTGGAGCACATCGCCCGTGCCCTCGACCTGATGAGCGTGCGCGCCCGCGAAGTGTTCATCCTGCGTCACCTCGAAGGGCTCAGCCATGCCGAGATCGCCGCACGCCTGAACGTCTCGACCAAGACGGTGCAGAACCACCTGGTGCAGGCCCTGCTGCACTGCCACGCTGCCACAGATCCTGCCCTGTGAACCTGCCTGCGGCCACGCTGCGCAAGGCTGCCGAATGGCTGGTGCGCCTGGACGACAGCGCCAGTGCCGGCGACCAGCAGGCCTTCGAGGCATGGCTGGCCAGCGACCCGCAGCACCTGGAGGCCGTGCGCCAGTTGCAGGGCAGCCTCGCGCCACTGCGTGAACTGCCCCGTGCGCCGGCCCGCGCGGCGCTCAAGCGCATTGCGCCGCAACCCCGTGGCAAGCGCGCGCTCAAGGCGCTGGCAATCAGCCTGGGCCTGCTGCTGCCGGCCGGCCTGGTGCTGCAGCACTATCCGCCGGCTTATCTGATGGCCGATATCCGTACCGGCAGCGGCCAGTGGACTACACAGCAATTGCCGGACGGCAGCCGCATCAGCCTGGATGGCCGGTCGGCGGTCGACCTGCAGTTCGACGCCCAATCGCGCACCCTGCGCCTGCTCAGCGGCGAGATCCTGCTGGATGTGGCCAAGGACGCCAGTCGCCCGTTCCGCGTGGTCACCGAACACGGCAGCATCCGTGCCCTGGGCACCCGCTTCATGGTCGAGCGCAGCGAGCACAGCACACGCCTGGCCATGCTCGAGTCGAGCACCGAGGTCAAGAGCGCCGGCAGCAGCCGCACGGTCAGCGCCGGCCAGCAGGTGCGCTTCGACGCCACTGGCATCCAGCCACTCCAGGCGGTCGACGCCGCCGGGCTGGAGCAGGCCTGGGCCAGCCACCAGATGATGGTCAAGGAGCAGCCGCTGGGCGAGGTGCTGGAGCGCCTGGCACGCAATCACGGCGGCTACCTGCTGTTCGATGCCAAGGCGCTGGCGCACCTGAACGTGACCGCCGTGTTGCCCGCCGACGACAGCGAGCGGGCGTTGCGCCTGCTGGCGCGCAGCTTCCCGATCCGGGTGCAGCACTACACCCCGTGGGTCACGCGAGTCACTCTTGAATAGAAATCCTTATCAAACGCTTCCAGTTCCCGTTACCTGTGCGTCCTTGTATTAGCCAATACATCGGAGAGTCGGGAACATGCCTTCACACAAGCCCCTCAAGCCCAGCCGCGCCCTGGCGCTGGCGGTTCATCTAGCCCTCGGCACGCTGCCGCTGCTGGCCCTGCAGCCGGCGCATGCGCAGCAGCAGGTGCAGCGCTATGCCATCCCGGCCGGGGCGCTGGGCGACGTGCTGAGCCGTTATGCCCGCGAGTCGGGGGTGGCCATTTCGTTCAATGCCGGCCAGGTCGCCAACCTGTCCAGCGCCGGGCTGCAGGGCAACTATGCCCTGCAGGACGGCTTCGCCGCGCTGCTGTACGGCCACGGCCTGCAGGCCCAGGCCAGTAGCGACGGCTACGTGCTGGTTGCGCTGCCGGCGGCCAACGGCGCGGTGGAGCTGGGCGCCACCAGTATCAACGGGCAGGTGCTGGGGAGCACCACCGAGGGTACCGGCTCCTACACCACCGGGCCGATGCAGACGGCCACCAAGCTGCCCCTGAGCATCCGTGAAACCCCGCAGTCGGTGAGTGTGATCACCCGCCAGCGCATGGACGACCAGGACATGCAGAGCCTGGAAGATGTGCTCAAGAACACCCCCGGCATGTCCATGACCAAGGACGGCCCGCAGCGCCCGACCTTCTACGCCCGCGGCTTCACCGTCGAGAACCTGATGAATGACGGGCTCTCCAACGACCTGTCGCATTACCTCTCGCGGGACATGAACTCCACGCCCGACATGGCGATCTACGACCACGTCGAGGTGGTGCGCGGCGCCACCGGCCTGATGCAGGGCTCGGGCACGCCGTCGGCGGCGATCAACATGGTGCGCAAGCGCCCCACGGCCGACCCGCGCCTGAGCATCACCGGCAGTGCCGGCAGCTGGGACAACTACCGCACCGAGGTCGACGGCTCCGGCGCGCTCAACGACAGCGGCACCCTGCGCGGCAGGATGGTCACCGCCTACCAGACCCGCAACAGCTTCCAGGACGTGGCCGATACCGAGCGCTCGGTGTTCTATGCCATCGGCGAGGCCGACCTGAGCGACAACAGCACCTTCACCCTGGGGCTGTCGAACCAGAGCGTCAACAACACCTCCACCTGGGGCGGCCTGCCCACTGGCATCGACGGCAGCGACCTGCACCTTTCGCGCTCCACCTACCTGGGCAACGACTGGGAATACTGGGACCAGGACAACACCACCCTGTTCAGCCGCCTGGACTATCGCCTGGACAACGACTGGAAGCTGCTGCTGGCGGCCAGCCGCACTTGGTCGAAGCTCAAGATGCTCGGCAGCATGACCGAGCGCATGGGCGATGAGGGCGAGGTGTTCGGCCAGTACCTGGGGCAGTACCACTACGACGACGAGCAGAGCAGCTATGACGCCTATGCCACCGGGCCGTACCAGTTGCTGGGGCGTACACACGAACTGGTAGTCGGGGCCAGCCGCCGCGAGCTGACCTTCGAGGGCAAGGGCAACTACAGCGACGACCTGATCGGCATGAACATCCATGCCTGGGACCCCGGCAGCCTGCCCAAGCGTCGCCTGGACCTGAACTACTGGCACCAGGACCGAGAAACCTCGCAGACCGGCACCTACGTCACGTCGCGCTTCAACCTGGCCGACGACCTGAAGCTGATCGTGGGCGGGCGCCTGGACTGGTACGACAGCGAATCCCAGACCCGCAACGGCACGCGCCTGGGCAAGCCTGTCAACGTGAGCGTCACGCGCAACCTGACCCGCTACGCCGGGGTGATCTACGACCTGGATGCGCAGCATTCGGTGTACGTGAGCTACACCGACATCTTCAAGCCGCAGTCCGAGCAGGACGCCAGCGGCAGCGAACTCAAGCCGATCGAGGGCAAAAACTACGAGGTGGGGATCAAGGGCGAGTACTTCGACGGCGCATTGAATGCCAGTGCCGCGGTGTTTCGCATCGACCAGGAGAATCGCGCCAAGACCCTGGAGCGCTACCAGTGCTCCGACCTGGTGCCCAGCTGCTCCGAGGCGGCGGGCAAGCTGCGCAGCGAGGGTATCGAGCTGGAAGTGAACGGCACCGTACTGCCGGGCTGGGAACTGGGCGCGGGCTACACCTTCGCCCAGGTCAAGTACGTGAAGGACGGCGACCCGGCCAACGAGGGGCGGCTGTTCGACACCGACATCCCGCGGCACGTGTTCAAGGCGTTCACCACCTACCAGCTGCCGGGCGAGCTCGAGCGCTGGAAGGTCGGCGGCGGGGTGTACCGGCAGAATGCGATCTACAACAAGGGTGACAACTGGTACGCCACCGACAGCACCTACCGCATCGAGCAGGATGCCTACACCTTGGTCGACCTGATGCTCAGCTACAAGGCCTCCGAGCACCTGGACGTGCGCCTGAACGTGAACAACGTGTTCGACACCAGGTACTACCAGAGCATTGCCACCAACACGGTGTATGGCGGCAACTTCTACGGTGACCCCCGCAATGCGATGCTGACGTTGCGCTGGTCGCTCTGAAAGGATCAGGCTGGCTCCTGCGGGCGTGCAGGGGCCGGCCTTGCCGGCGAAGCGGCCGGCACTTTTCTTCAGGCATGAAAAAAGGGCCTACCTTTCGGTAAGCCCTTTTTAGTACTTGGTGGCTACACAGTCATTTGAACCAATCCACTAATATGATGCATTTAAAAATATTTTTTATTATCAAGTCTATCAGGCATACACATAGGCATACATGCTGCTGGATCACTGCTGGATCTCGATGGTGCACCCATCGGATATAAAACGCCTAACCAGTAGCCACTGGCTAGGCGGTCTTGTACAAGGCGGTTCAGGCCGCGAGGCGTAGAGCCGCATCCAGTGCCCTCTACTTACCGGCACCTTGTCCAAACCATGCTGAGTCCTTCGGGGCGTTTGGGGCGGAGCTTTAGCAATTGTTCGTGCAGTCGAACTGGGTCAGCGCGGCCAACGAGTCGGGGCATTGCAGGTCAGTGAAGCGGGGCAACTGGATATCTCCCGGCTCGCGGCGACGGGAGTAACCGCAAGCTTGGACGCGTCGCCAGTGATTGTCTGCTGGCGAGCGGTTTATAAGGAAGAGAGACGTCGCTATATTTTTGTTGCCCAAGGTGAGTCGCACAGACTCACTATCAGTTCTGATAGTTCATTTGATAGTCGAAGTATGTTTCCATACCGGCGGGGTGGAGGTAGGTAAGTACGCCGCACTTAAACTGCGCAGGGAGGCGGGTTCAATGGATCAGGTTTTTACGGCTGCGCGTAATACCCGAATGTTCTTCATTTATCGGGCTGTGTCTCGACTGTATTTTTATCTGCCGGTGCTGGTGCTTTATTTCTTTGTGCAGGGCGAATCGTTTTTTAAGATTGGCGTGTTGCTCTGTGTGTATTCCTTGAGTGTCATGGTATTTGAGCAGCCAACCAGCAAGTTGATTGAATATTTTGGCGCCAAGCGCATCATCGTTTTCGGCGAGGTGCTTAAGGCATGCGGGCTGACGTTGTTGGTTTATGGGGCGCAGACTTCATACTCTATTATTGCGCAGCTGCTTACAGGCGCCGGTTATGCCTTGGCCGCGGGCGGTGACGCCTCATTGATGTCTCGCTCTTTGGTCGATGCTGAACAACAGGCGAAAGTGCAAAAAAAGGCCCATGTAATCGTTCTGGTGTGTGTCATCACTGCCAGTGTCGTTGGTGGTGTGGTTGCTCAACTTTATGGGGCTCGCACCGCGCTCCTGATCAGTATTGTTCCGCCACTGCTGGCGGCACTGTCTGCGTGTTTCTTTATTGAACCTTATACCGGCAAGGGACAGTCACCCCTTACTACCACGAGTACCGGGTATATATGGTTGGCGCGTTCGCCCGCCTTATTGATGAGTGTTTTGAGCTACGGCACAACGCGGGCTATTTTCATGTCGATGTTTGTAGCCTTCATCCCTATCACTTACTTGATCCTGTTCAAGGTCCCGCTGGCTGTATTTGGTGTGGTGATGGGTGTCTATACCGTTGTTTCAATTCTCACGGCGAGTTACAGCACCGCCATTTGTCAGCGGTTCGGTGAGCGCCTGACGGTGATGCTTTCCTATACTTTTCTGACGCTGGCTGGCGGCGTCCTGATGTACCAAGGGCCTGTGCCTCAGTTGCTTTACCTATCGCCCATACTGATGGGGTTTTCGGCCGGTATCACGCGGCCCCTGGCCGTTGTGCAATTCAATCGACTAACGGATTTGCAAGGGGCCGGCCGGGCGCTGACGCTTGGGGAATCGGTCAATGCGGTGGTAACGCTGGCACTGATATTGACTATTTGTAACGTCATGGACGTGTATGGAGTCGAAACCGGATTAGTTGTACTCGCGGCGTCGGTTGCGACGCTGGCGGCGTTGATGCTTACCTGTCTGTATGGGGTCGCCTGGCGCAACAACATTTGCGAAACAATCATCAATTAACCGTCAGGGCCTGGAGGTTCGACACTATGTTGTTGATTATTGATAACTACGACTCTTTTGTATTCAATATTTTGCAGTGGCTTGATTACCCGGCTGATCAGATAAAAGTCTTGCGCAACGATGATGTAAGTTTGAAACAGCTCACTGTTGCGGACGTTGAGGCCGTTATTATTTCGCCCGGTCCCATGAGTCCCGGTGAAGCCGGTTATTCAAACGAGGCGGTGCGCTTATTTGGTGAGTCCGGTATTCCGGTACTTGGCATCTGCCTGGGGCATCAGTGTATCGGTCATGTTTATGGCTGTGTCGTCGGGCGTCATCCACGGCCGGCACATGGTAAAGAGGCAATAGTCGAACTCCAGCGTTCAGCGCTTTTTAACGGTCTGCCTGAACGGATAACGGTAGGTCGTTATCATTCTTTGCATGTTGAAATGCACAGTGTTGATCACCCGCAATTGAAAGTCACCGCCACGCTGGACGATGGAACTGTCATGGCGTTGGAGCATCGCCACTATCCAATCTATGGTGTGCAGTTTCATCCGGAGTCTGTATTGACCGGAGCGCCAGGCAAAACAGTGCTGTCCAACTTCTTAACTATTGCTGGGCTCAAGCCGCGCTCTAAGATCACGCCGGCGGTTTCTGGCTTTTAAAAAGAGAGGTCTCTATGCTGATTGAAAGCTGCATTACAGACGCGTTTATTTTTTATAAAAAGTTGCGACTGATAGAACACCGTACCGGGCTACTTGAAAGTTTAGGGCCGTGTGTGGACGGGCATTCGTCCTATACGCTGATCGGCGCGTGCGCTCGCAGTGTATTAACTGTGACGGAGGGTAAGGCGAGCCTTTTGGATGTGGCGACCGGGCGCGAGGAGATCATTCACGATTGGAAGGCAGTCGTCGATGCCTGGGCGCCTCTGGGCGGTCCTGTCTTGTGCCAGCCATATCAAACCGGTTGCATGGGCTACATCGGGTATGACCGCAAGAATGATTTTGAATACTACGTTCCACATATTGCTCAAGACACCGCGATGCCTGATGTATGCCTTGTACGCTACGGGGCGGTGCTGGTGTTTGATCGCGTGGCGGCGACGGCCACTTGGGTGGTCGATGACGAAGCCCAGATTGAGCGGGTCGCCGTGTTTGAAGCGCTGGTGCGATCCGAGGTGACCCAGGACGGTTCTGCTTTTGTCCTCTGTGGAGATGTTGTTTGCGACACCCCCGAAGACCAATATCAGCAAAGTATTGAGCGCATCATCGAGTACATCAAGGCGGGTGATGTATTTCAGGTCAATTTCACCAGCCGTTTTTGCGGCAGTTACCTGGGCGATGTCATCCATCTTTATGAGGCGTTGCGTAGTCGCACGCCCAATCCCTATTTCGCCCTTCTGGACTTTGCCCAACCGCTAATTTCAACCTCTCCCGAGCGCTTCCTTTCGATCGAGGCTGGGCGCATCACGGCCAGTCCGATCAAGGGCACCCTGAGGTGCGAAATCAACGGTCAGGATCAACGCGCGGCGCTGCTTGGTTCGGCGAAGAATCGTGCCGAAAACGTCATGATCGCGGACCTGATGCGCAATGACCTGGGGCGAATTTGTGAGCAGGGTACGGTGCAGGTCGAGGCACTCTGCGCGATTCGACGTTTCAATCAGCTTTACCATCTGGAGTCGACCATCGCGGGCACGTTGCGTGATGACGTGATGCTGTCCGACGTGCTGGCGGCAACGTTCCCCTGCGGCTCGATCACCGGCGCGCCGAAAATTCGCGCGGTCCAAATTATCGAGGAGCTGGAGAGCCATCGCCGTGGGCCTTATTGCGGCGCAATCGGTTTTTTTGGGCGCCAGGGTTGGGTCCAGACCTGTGTAGGCATCCGCATTATCTACTTCGACAGCGGCCAACTGTATTTCCATGCGGGTGGCGGCATCGTCGTCGACTCGGATGCTGCGGAGGAGTACGCCGAGATGAGCCTCAAGGCCGAGTCGATCAAGTCGACTATCGAGTCCTTCAACGTGATGAACGATGTACGGGCAAGGATCGACGAGATCGACGATCAACTGTTTGAAGTCGTGCACCGGCGCTTCGAGGTGATCAAAGAGGCGTGTCGTATCAAGGTGCAATACGGCGTACCGGTGGTTCAGCAGTCCCGGATGGAGCAGATGATTGCGTTCCGCAAGTTGCGTATGCAGGACGATAAGGAAATCCCGGAGACCTGTATCACCGACCTTTACGCCGTCCTCACGGAACACTCGATGCAACTCGAGCATCGCGCCAAACCTTGATCTGGAAGCCCCATGCAAACAGCACTGAAATCTGAGAAACGGCCACACACCGGGGCGGATGCCTTCGCCCAATGGTTGCGTGACCAAGACGTGGAACTGGTGTTCTCCGTGATGGGAAACCAGGTCAATGACATCGCGTTTGCGCTGCAGTACGTCGGGATCCGCTTGATCACCTGCCGCCATGAGGGCACCGCCACCATGATGGCGGAGGCTTATGCGCGGTCGTCCCGGCGTATCGCAATGGTGCTGGTCATTCCGGGGCCAGGTGTGAGTAATACCGCCAGTGGTTTATTGGAAGCGCAGATGACGGCCTCATCGGTACTTGTCGTTTCGGTGCGCCAGCCGGTGCGCTTCCCTGATCGGCCGGCGGACAAGCTGTTTCACGGTCTGAAGCATTGCCAATTCACTCAGGCCATCACCGGCTTCAGCGCGACAGTCACGTGTGAGTCGGACTTCGATATTCACCTGCGCCAGGCCTATCGAACGTTGCACGGGGACCGTCCGCGTCCCGTTTTCCTGGAGTTCACCGTGGACTTCCTGCGCGGCGAACTTGGCCCGAAGTCGGTGCAATCAAGCCCTGTTGTTGCGTGCGTCCCCAACGCGGGGCGCTTGCACGACGCAGTTCGACTCATCAGCTCTTCACAGCGTGTGCTGATCATTGCTGGGCGGGCGGTGATTGCTGCGGGCGCTGAAGCAGCATTGCTAGGGTTGGCAGAGCATCTGCAAGCGCCGGTGTTGACCACGACGCTGGGCAAAGGCGGTTTCCCCGAGCGTCATGCTTTATACCTCGGCAAGTTGTACGAGCCGGCCTGCCGGGACCTGATTGCCGATGCGGATCTGGTGATTGCGATTGGCACGCGATTCAGCCAGGTCGATACGGATGATTGGCGTATTCCGCTGTCGGCGCCGCTGATCCAGATCGACCCGGACACCGAGCAGTTCAACAGTGTGTATGCCTGCGATGTTGCGCTGTGTGGTGAGCTTAAGCAGACCCTTGGATTGCTGCAAGGCATGCTGGCGCAAACTATCAGTGGATGGGACCTGGCCGCCTTGAGCCGTGACGTCGGGCTGTTGCGCGGGCCTGCGCCGCTTGTTGCATCACTGCTGCATGAGCTGTTGTTACCAGGCGACATCATTGCCGTTGACGTTCACGAGCAAGGTTACCCACTGGTCGAACATTTGCTGCTGGATCAGCAGGCCTTCCTGTTTTCTGGCACATCGCTGTGCCTGGGTTATGGCATTCCCGCTGCGATCGGTGCGCGCCTGGCTCACAAGCAGGGCCGTGTCATGGCGTTCTGTGGCGATGGCGGTTTCCTGATGTCCAGCTGCGAGTTGGCCACCGTGGCCCACTACGGGCTGGCGATTGTGTTCGTGATCGTCAATGACCAGGCCTTCGGCACGATCAAGAATCATCAGTTGGAACATTTTGGCGCGACCGCCGGTGTCGAGTTGACTAACCCGGACTTTAAGGCGTTAACGCACTCTTTTGGTTTTGATTACCGGGCTATCAATCACCATGAGGATTTGCACCCGGTGTTGTGCTGGGCACTCGACCAGACCCGGCCGACAGTGATTGAAATTGATAAAGCACTTCTGCACTAACACGCCTTGAATCAAAGGGAATGTATGAGCCGGATTCTGAAGAAACACAGTGATGTGATGGACGAAGTCATTGCGCTATTGCGTGAAGGTGCAGTGGCTATTTTGCCGACTGACAATGTTTACGGATTGGTCACCAACGGCCAGATACAGGCGTCGGTAGAGCGCATCTACCGTTTGAAAGGGCGTGATAGTTCCAAACCGCTTTGTTATTACACAACGCCTGAAAGGGCCGCACAGTGGGGAAAGCTCGACGATCGGGCCCTCAGCATCATCAAGCTATGGCCGGGAGCGGTCAGTTTGATTGTGCCCAAGCAGCCAACAGTGCCTGACTACATCACGCGCGGCATGGATTCAGTGCTGCTGGTTTGCATCGACGCCTTTGTCGAAGAGCTTGCCCGGCGCGCGGATTTCCCCCTCGTGGCGACTTCCGCGAACATTTCCAACGAACCTGCAATCACCGATTTCGAGAGCGCCCGTGAGCAATTCGAAGGCAAGGTCGACCTTATTCTGGACGGTGGCGTTTCCAGGGAAGGGCTCTCCAGCACCATCGTCAACCTGTCCGTGGTGCCGCCCTTTATTCAGCGACAAGGCCCTGTTTCGGCAGACCGTCTGAAAAAAATAATACCTGAACTTGTACAACCGTGACCTAGAGCTATTCAACGAGGGGATAACCATGGAACTCATCGCGCCAACAATTTTTGACAATGAGCTGATCGATTACTTTGCCGACAATGGAGTGACTTCCGTTTACGGCAAATTGCCCGTTGATTTTATGGGCGGTGGGCATGAAACCGCGATGTTGCGCAATGTCGGTTGGAAGGAGCTGAAGGAACATATCCAGCACTGCCAGAAATACGGCATGGACTTCAACTATGTGATGAACTCCACCTGTATGGGGCTCTCGGAATTTGATAATGATGCGCGGCGGCGGATCTTCAATTTCTTTGACTTGGTGTCGGAAGCCGGTGTGCGCTCGGTAACGGTCAGCAATCCCAATTTGCTGCAGATGATCAAGACCAATCATGAACATTTGAAGGTCAAGGTGTCCGCCTGTTGCTACGTCAAGTCAGTCGGCGAAGTGAAATATTGGGAAGACCTGGGTGCAGACATTATCGTTCTCGACCCGCTGCAAGTGAACCGGGACTTCAAGACACTCAAGGGTATTGCGCGGGTGGCGAAGGCCGAGCTGGAACTGATCGTCAACAACAACTGTTTCCAGTACTGCCCAGAGATTTACAACCATCAGAACTTTCTGTCGCATTCCTCGCACCATTCGCTCAAAAACTCGATTGAGCAGGATTACAGCTACAACTGGTGCAGCCGTGAACGATTGCGTGAGCCGGCAAACTTCCTGATCGCGGACTGGATCCGCCCGGAAGACGTGACGCATTACGAGCAAATCGGCTACAAGCGCTTCAAATTCACCGATCGAAATACCCCGGTCGAGTTTCTGAAGAAGCGCGCCGCAGCCTATCACGCGCGTCATTACGACGGAAATCTTCTGGATTTGATCCAACATTTTGCTTATCGGGATTCAGTCGAGGCCGATGCGTACTTGAGCAACATTCATATCGACAATCGCAAACTCGATGATTATCTGAAAATCTTCCTGCGCTCGGAGTGCAAGGCCAAGGATTGCGGCGACAAATGTCGGTATTGCTTTGATTACGCGACCGATGCGATCACCCGCGATGTAGCGTTCTGCGAAGCGCATGTCAGCGAGAAAATCCAGATCAATGATCAGAAAAACGCCAGGGATTATGTGATGAACAATAAACCCGTCACCTATATCCCGGCCGTGCAGCTTTGATCGCCGCTCATGTCTAGAACGTTCACCTCGTTTAATCCGGCCGACGCCAATGCAGTGGTTGCCCGGTTTCGGGCAACCACTGCCGGTGAACTTGATCAACGGGTTACAGCCTGCCGGGTGGCAGCGCAGGTCTGGAGCGGCCTTGAGTTGTCCCGGCGCGTTGAGCAACTGGCACAGTTGCCGGCAGCACTTGTGGCTGCCAGGGAGCGCCTCGCCCGTACCCTCTCAATGGAAATGGGCAAGGCGTTTTTCGAGGCTCTGGAGGAAATTGACGACGCCGTCGAGGAGTGCACTTATCTGCTCAACCGCGCGCCTTCTGTGCTGGGTGAGCAACCGTTGCCGCGCACAGCAGATGGCGAACATGTCGCGGTATGGCAGGGCCTGGGAACAGTTGCGGTGATCACGCCGTGGAATTATCCGGTGGAGATCGCGCTCTGGGGCATTGTCGGCGCGCTGTTGGCGGGCAATGCGGTGCTCTACAAACCGTCCGAGGTCACGCCGCTGACCGGTCAGTTGCTGTATGAACTGTTGCTGTTACTGGACTTGCCGCCAGGTCTGGTGGGGCTGGTGCAGCCCATCCGACGCCTCCGCACAAGGGGCAGGAGCA